>JBEVNO010000026.1:0-10781 GCA_040508085.1 Steroidobacteraceae bacterium | reverse complement strand
GGTTGGCCTTGCACTGCTTGAGGCCCAGCGAGATGCGGCGACGCTCTTCGTCCACATCCAGCACCATGACTTCGACTTCCTCGCCGGTCTGCACGACCTTCGACGGGTTGACGTTCTTGTTGGTCCAGTCCATTTCCGAAACGTGGACCAGACCTTCGACGCCGTCCTCGATCTCCACAAACGCGCCGTAATCGGCAATGTTCGTGACCTTGCCGAACACGCGGGTGTTCGGGGGGTAACGGCGGGCGATGTTCTCCCACGGATCCGCGCCCAGCTGCTTGAGGCCGAGCGAGACACGCGAACGCTCGCGGTCGAACTTGAGGATGCGCACATCCACTTCCTGGCCGACCTGCACCACTTCCGAAGGATGCTTGACGCGCTTCCACGCCATGTCGGTGATGTGCAGCAGGCCGTCGATGCCGCCCAGGTCGACGAAGGCGCCGTAGTCGGTGAGGTTCTTCACCGTGCCCTTCACGACCGTGCCTTCCTGCAGGTTGTCCATCAGCGCGCTGCGCTCGGCGGAGAATTCCTGCTCCACGACGGCGCGACGTGAGACGACCACGTTGTTGCGCTTCTGGTCGAGCTTGATGACCTTGAATTCGAGCGGCTTGTTCTCGAGGTACGAGGTGTCGCGCACCGGGCGCACATCGACCAGCGAACCGGGCAGGAACGCACGGACGTTCTCGAGCTCGACCGTGAAGCCACCCTTGACGCGACCGGTGATGATGCCGGTGACGATCTCGGAATCGTTGAATGCCTTCTCGAGGCGGGTCCAGGTGCGGGCGCGCTTGGCCTTTTCGCGTGACAGGCGGGTGTTGCCATCACCGTCTTCGACGGCATCCAGCGCCACTTCCACATCATCGCCAGCGACAACTTCAATCTCGCCACGCTCATTGCGGAACTGATCGAGCGGGATCACGGCCTCGGACTTCAGGCCGACGTTCACGACGACCATGTCGTCGCCCACGCTGATGACCCGGCCGGTGAGGATCTGACCCACGCGGATGCGCGTGTTGGCCAGGCTCTGTTCGAACAGTTCGCTAAAAGATTCGCTCATGTGTGATTAAGACTCGTTGCGTGTCGAATCGTCGGGGCAGACTTCAGACTGCCCTCATCCAATCCGGGACACGGTTGTGTAGTGGAACCACGGACAGCACGCATTGCACGCGCCGCCCGACCGACCTTCCACTGGTTACAGCCCGCGAACCTGCGCTGCTGCCATGATGTGGTCCACCACCTCGTCGATTCCGAGGCTGGTGCTGTCGACCACGATGGCGTCAGCGGCCGGTACGAGGGGCGCTACAGCACGGGTCGAATCCCGCCTGTCGCGCTCGGCTATCTCCAGCGAAAGGGCGGCGAGGTTAGCACCGGAACCCTTGTCTTTCAACTGGTTATAACGTCTGCGGGCCCGTTCCTCGGCGCTGGCGGTGAGGTAGATCTTGAGCGCCGCCGACGGGAAAACCACGGTGCCCATGTCGCGCCCGTCCGCCACCAGACCGGGGCTCTGGGCGAAATCCTTCTGGCGCTGCAACAGGGCAGCACGCACGGAAGGCCATACGGCGACCCGCGAGGCGCCCTGCCCGGCCTCTTCACTGCGGATTTCCGCCACCACATCGCGCCAGTCGGGGCCGAGCAGCACCTGCTCGCCGCCGCCCGCAGCCTCGCCGAAGCGCACCTGCAGGGCTGCGGCGAGGCGGGCGTGGCCGGCCTCGTCGGCCGGATCCATGCCGCCCTGGCGGCCAGCCAGCGCGACCAGCCGGTACAGCGCCCCGCTATCCAGCAGGTGCCAGCCCAGCCGCGCCGCCACGCGCCGGCTGACCGTGCCTTTGCCGGATCCTGAGGGACCGTCGATGGTGAGGACCGGCACCGTCACGTCAGCGCCAGGTCCAGCCCACAGCCGCGGGCGGTGCCGACGAAATCCGGGAACGAGGTGCCCACATTCTCGACGTCGCGGATGGTCAGCTCTCCATCGGCAATCAGGCTGGCTACAGCGAACGCCATGGCTATGCGGTGGTCGCCGTGGCTGTCGATGTCGGCGGCGCCCAGCCGATGCCCGCCCTCGATGCGGATGCCATCCGGCGCCAGCTCGTTCGGCACCCCGACGCGGGTCAGACCCTCGGCCATTACGGCCAGCCGGTCGCTCTCCTTGACGCGCAGTTCGGCAGCACCGCTGAAGGTGGTCTCGCCGGTGGCAGCCGCAGCGGCGATGAACAGCACCGGCAGCTCGTCGATGGCCAGCGGTACCAGTTCCTCAGGCACCGCGATGCCGCGCAGCTGCGAGCGCCGCACTTCGATGTCCGCGACAGGCTCGGCATCGTGGGTGTCACGCGCGTGCACCACCAGGTCCGCGCCCATCAGACGCAGGATATCCAGGATGCCGGTCCGGGTCGGATTGATGCCGACATTTTCCACGGTGAAACCGGCGACTCCCGCAAGACACCCCGCAACCAGGAAGAACGCGGCGGAGGAAATATCGCCAGGCACTGCGATGCGTGTGCCCATGAGCGATTGCCGGCCCACCATGCGGATGCGGCGGCCGTCAGTATCAACGCGCGCGCCGAAGCCGCGCAGCATCCGCTCGGTGTGATCCCGGGTCGGCGCCGGTTCGGTGACGGTGGTGAGACCGTCCGCATACAGGCCGGCCAGCAGGATGGCCGACTTCACCTGCGCACTGGCCACTGGCAGCTCGTAGTCGATGCCGTGCAACGATGGCACCGGCCGTACGGTCACCGGCGGACGCCCGTCCACGGTCAGTATGTCTGCACCCATCTGCCGCAGCGGTTTGGCCACGCGCTCCATGGGTCGCGTGCGCAATGAGGCATCGCCCGTCAGCGTCGATTCAAACTGCTGGCCGGCGAGCAGGCCCATGGAAAGGCGTATCGCGGTGCCGGCATTGCCCATGTCGAGTACGCGACCGGGTGCTGCCAGCCCGTGCAGGCCGCGACCGTGCACGGTGAGGCTGGTCTCGCTGTGGCGATCCACCCGCACACCCATCGCGCGGAAGGCCTCGAGCGTGGCAAGGCAGTCGGCGCTGGCCAGGAAGCCGCTCACCTGCGTGGCGCCAGCGGCAATGCCGCCCAGCATCACGGTGCGATGTGAAATGGATTTGTCGCCCGGCACGCGTACGCGCCCGGTGACGCTGGCAACAGGCTGGACCCGATAGCTGCTCATTTTTCCTGCAATGTCGCGGCGAGTGCCGCGATGAATCTTTCGTTCTGCTGCGCCGTGCCGATGGTGACGCGCAGGCAATGCGGCAGGCCGTAACCCGCCACTGGCCGGACGATCACACCGCGGCGCAGCAGCCGCTCATAGACGGCGACCCCGCTGCCGCCCACATCCAGCAACACGAAGTTGCCCGCGGTGGGGTGCATCCTGACGCCGAGCCGCGGCAGTGCCGTGGTCAACTGATCCAGGCCCTGCTCCACCAGCCGCAGCGCGCGCTGAGCGAGCCCCTGGTCGCCCAGCGAAGCCGTTGCTCCCGCCAGGCCCGGAGTGCATACATTGAACGGCTGTCGCACGCGATTGAGCATGTCGGCAACGTCGGGATGGGACACCGCATAGCCCACGCGCACGCCGGCCAGGGCATGTGCCTTCGAAAAGGTGCGCAGCACGACCAGGTTGGGGAATTCATCGAGCAGCGTGAGCCCATCCGGGCAGTCAACGCGCCGCGAGTATTCGAAATAAGCCTCGTCCAGCACCACGATGACGCTGCCCGGCACCTGCTGCAGGAATGCCCGGATATCGGCCGGGGCATTCCAGGTGCCGGTGGGATTGTTGGGGTTGGCGATGAACACCAGCCGGGTGCTGTCGTCGATGGCGCAGCGCATGGCCTGCAGGTCGTGACCCAGCTCCATGGCGTGGCCGGGCGGATGTGCCGGAACGACCCGGGAACGCGCGCCGGTGGCCTGCACCGCGATCGGGTAGATGGCAAAGGCATACTGGGAATAGACCGCGCTGGCGCCGGCCTCGAGGAAGGTCTCGGCCAGCAGCACCAGCAGATCGTTGGAACCATTGCCCAGCGTGATCTGCGCCAGCGATACACCATGCCGGCGCGCCAGCGCCGCCTTCAGCTCATAGCCGTTGCCGTCCGGGTACAGCCAGATGTCGGCCAGGGACTGCTGCATGGCCGCGAGCGCCAGCGGGCTCGGCCCCAGCGGATTCTCGTTGGAGGCGAGCTTGATGATCGCGGCTTCCGGAATGCCCAGTTCGCGGGTCAGCTCGCCCACCGGCTTGCCGGTGACATAGGGCGCAAGCTCGCGCACGGCCGCCGCGGCGAGGCTACCCGGGCCGCCAGCCAACCCGCCTGCTGCGCTCACAGGATGGCCCGCGGATAGGAACCCAGCACGCGCAGCAGCGAGCTGCGCTGCTTCAGTTCAACCAGTGCCTTGGCCACGTGCGGATCATCCGCATGGCCCTCGAGGTCGATGAAGAACACGTAGTCCCACTTGCGGCGGCGCGAGGGACGCGACTCGATGCGCGTCATGTTGATGTCGTACTTCGCCAGCGGCTCCAGCAGCCGGAACAGGGAGCCGGCCTTGGCCTTGTCGCCCGACACCAGCAGGCTGGTGCGATCTGCGCCGCTGGGCTGCAGGCTGCGATTGCCGATCACCAGGAAGCGCGTGGTGTTGTCATCGTGATCCTCGATGCGCGGGGCGAGGATGGTCAGCCCGTAGACCTCCGCCGCGACATCGCCAGCCACCGCCGCCGTGCCCTGTTCGTCACGCGCGCGCCGGGCGCCCTCGGCATTGCTGCTGACGGGCACGCGCTCGGCGTCCGGCAAGTGCTCATCGAGCCAGGCGCGGCACTGGGCCAGCGCCTGCGGGTGTGCGCAGACGCGCGCCACGTGCGCCAGATCCTTCATCCGGCCCAGCAGGTTGTGATGCACGCGCAGTTCGACCTCACCGCAGATGTTCAGGCTGGTGGTCAGGAAACGGTCCAGCGTGTTGTTCACCGTGCCTTCCGAGGAGTTCTCCACCGGCACCACGCCGAAATCCGCATTCCCCGCCTGCACCTCCTGAAACACTTCATCGATCGACGCCAGCGCCAGCGCCCGCACGGAGTGGCCGAACTGCTTGAACACTGCGGATTGCGAGAAGGTGCCTTCCGGTCCCAGGTACGCCACCTTCAGCGGCTTCTCCTGTGCCAAGCACGCCGACATGATCTCGCGGAACAGGCGCAGGATCTCCTCGTCACGCAGCGTGCCCTGGCGATTGCGTTCCAGAGCCAGCCGCAACACCTCGGCCTCGCGCTCCGGCCGGTAGAAATCGACCAGGTTGCCCTGCGCGTGCTTGGATATGCCCACCTGGCGGGCGAGCTCGGCGCGCTGGTTGATCAGCGCATGCAGGTCGCGGTCCACCGCATCGATGCGCTTGCGGATCGATGCCACGGGTTCCTTGCCCGGCGCGGCGCTTTTCTTCTTCGGACGGCTTGCCATGTCTTCAGCTCTCGATGAGGCGTGCGCAGAGCACCCCCGGTATGCGGCGCACTTCCTCGAAAGTGGCCGGATCAATCGCCTCGTCGGCGTCGATCAGCGTATAGGCGAACTCGCCACGGGATTTGTTCAGCAGGTCCGCGATGTTCACACCCGCCGCCGCCAGCCTGGTGGAGATCTGGCCGACCATGTTGGGCACATTGCTGTTGGCGATCACCAGTCGCGTGGTGCCCGGCACGCGCGGCATCTGCGCCTCCGGGAAATTCACGCTGTTGCGGATATTGCCGTTCTCTAGGAAATCACGCAGCTGCTCTGCCGCCATCACGGCACAGTTCTCTTCCGCCTCGCCCGTTGAGGCCCCCAGATGCGGAAGAGTGATGACCTTCGGGTGGTCCTTCAGGGCGTTGCTGGGAAAGTCGCAGATGTAGCCATGCAGGTGGCCGCTGTCGAGTGCAGCCAGCACTGCCGCGGTGTCGACAATGCCGCCGCGGGCGAAATTAAGTACGACACTGCCGGGCCGCATCAGTCCGATGCGCGGTGCGTTGACCAGTTGCCGCGTGGCCTCGTTGAGCGGCACATGCACCGTGATCACATCACTGCGGGCGAACAGGTCCTCCAGCGACACCGCCTGCTGGACACTGGATGACAGCTCCCAGGCCCGCTGCACCGTGATCTGCGGGTCGTAACCCAGCGCATGCATGCCGAGTGCCAGCGCGGTGTTCGCCACTTCCACGCCGATGGCGCCCAGGCCAATCACCCCCAGCGTGCGCCCAGGCAGTTCGAACCCGACGAAATCCTTCTTGCCCTTCTCGACCGCCACATCGATGGCGGCGTCGTCGCCAGTCCGGGTCCGTGCAAACTGCCACGCCGGGCCGATGTTGCGGGCGGCCATGAACAGGCTTCCTATGACCAGTTCCTTCACCGCATTGGCGTTCGCGCCAGGGGTGTTGAAAACAGGGATGCCACGCGCTGCCAGCTGCGCCACCGGCACGTTGTTGGTGCCGGCCCCCGCGCGCGCCACTGCGAGCACGGACGCTGGCAATTCGAGCTTGTGCATATCGGCGGAGCGGACCAGCACGGCATCCGGATCCGCCACCGCCGCGCCCACCTGGTAGCGATCGGCGGGAAACCTGCCCAGGCCCTTGTCGCTGATGTTGTTCAGCGTCTGGATGCGGAACAGCTCAGCCATGGCGGCGTTCGAACTCCCGCATGAATGACACCAGCGCCGCGACGCCCTCCGGCGGCATGGCGTTGTAGATGCTGGCGCGCATGCCGCCCACCGAGCGATGCCCGGCGAGGTTGGTAAGCCCCGCAGCCTCGGCCTCCGCCAGGAAAGTCTTGTCCAGTCCGGGACTGGCGAGCGTGAACGGGATATTCATCCAGGAACGGCAGGCCTTGTCGACCGGGTTGCTGTAGAAACCGGAACCATCGATGGTGGCGTACAGGCTCGCCGCCTTGGCGGCATTGCGTGCGCCGATGCCCGCGAGGCCGCCCTGCTGCTGCAGCCACTTGAACACCAGGCCGGCGACATACCAGGCAAAGGTCGGCGGCGTGTTGCTCATGGAGCCGTCTGCGGCCATCCGCCCGTAATGCCAGACAGACGGGGTGGCGGGCCGGGCGCGCCCGACCAGGTCCTCGCGCACGATCACCACCACCAGGCCCGCCGGGCCGATGTTCTTCTGTGCGCCGGCGTAGATCAGGCCGAAGCGCGACACATCCAGCGGCCGCGACAGGAAGGTCGATGAGTAATCGGCCACCAGCGGCACATCACCCACATCGGGGACAAACGGATATTCGACTCCGCCAATGGTC
Source organism: Steroidobacteraceae bacterium (assembly GCA_040508085.1). GTDB lineage: Bacteria > Pseudomonadota > Gammaproteobacteria > Steroidobacterales > Steroidobacteraceae > ZC4RG30. Next base: position 3,538 of record JBEVNO010000026.1, on the reverse strand, counting down.
TCATTGGGCGTGTAGTGCAGATAAGCGGCACCTGGAGTGCGCTGCCAGGTTGCCACCGGCGGCACGGTGTTGTAGCCGCTGGCCTTTGCATCGGCGACCACCTTCACCCGACCACAGAATGTGGCTGCCTCGTCGAGCGCCTTCTTCGACCAGTGCCCGGTGTTCACGTAGTCCACCGTGGACGCCCAGGTGGCGAGGTTCAGTGGAATGGCGGCGAACTGGCCAGTGGCGCCACCCTGCAGGAACAGCACACGGTAGTTGGAAGGCACGCCCAGCAGGTCACGCAGGTCGCGCTCGGCTTCTTCGGCCACGCGGATGAAAGGCTTGCTGCGGTGACTGATCTCCATCACCGACATGCCGGCGCCCTGCCAGTCAGGCAGTTCCGCCTGCACCTGCTCCAGCACGGGAAGCGGCAGCACGGCGGGGCCGGCCGAAAAATTGAACACTCGCACGGATGAACCTTTGGCGGCCGGGAGCAGGACGGAAGCGGCCGAGTTTAGCAGCAGCAACGCGGATCGTCAGAATCCGCGCCGCCGCCAGCGCTCAGGTGGGGCTGGCGCGCTCGTCGGACGCACCGCCGCGTTGCTCACCGGGACCACCGCGGCGATCATCGTTGCCGTCCCTGGGGTCGTCGCGGCGGCCTTCCTTGCGTGCCTTCATATGCCCGTCGGTGAGCGAGAACTGGATGGGCACGATCACCTGCGCGTTGTGGGCAACGCCATTCTCGCGATACGGCCTGAAGCGGAATTTCTGGACCGCATCGCAGGCCGCCCCGTCCAGCGCCTGATGGCCGCTGCTGCGGTGGACGCGAACGTCGCTGGGATGACCATCGCGGTCGATGATGACCCGCAGGTAGACCACACCCTGCGCACGTGCCCGCTTCGCCTGCGGCGGATAGCGCAGCGGCTCCTGGTACAGGTAGTCGACGGAATCCAGCGCAATGGGCGTGTCGTCGGCTTCTGCCGAGGGCGCGGGCGATGACGGCGGCTGCGGGGGCATCGATGCCACGGTGATTGCCGTCGGCGGCGGGGGGATGTCCACGGGAATATCGACCTGCACCAGCGGGACAGTCACCACTGGCACTGGATCGATGCGCGGAGTTTCCGGACGAGGCGGCTCGGGGCTCTTCTCGTTCAGGAAGGCAACCTTGATGGCCACGGGCTCGGGTTCGATGTCGGCGTGGATGACGCCCATGTGCAGCAAGGCGCCGATGACCGCCACGTGCAGGGCGGCAATGGCAACGACCGCCGGCGCGCGGCGCTTCAGCCAGGACGTCTCGGAGTGATCGCGCAGCATTCCCATGCCGCTAGTAGACCAGTTTCAGGCCGCCATGTAAATGCGAACAATTCTTATTAAGAGTCGCAGCGGTTCAGACCTCGGCCCACATTCTCAGCAGGTTGTGGTAATGCCCGGTCAGGGCCACGCACTCCGGTGCCTCGCCCAATCGGCCCCGCAGCGCCTGGATCGTCTGGTCGAGTTCGTACAGCTGCGCGCGCCGCGCGTCGTCCCGCACCATGCTCTGCACCCAGAAGAATGCGCACACGCGCGCGCCACGGGTCACCGGCATCACCTGGTGCAGGCTGGTGGATGGGTACACCAGCAGGTCCCCGGCCGGCAGCTTCGCCTCATGCTCGCCGTAGGTGTCTTTCACGACCAGCTCGCCGCCGTCGTAATCATCTGGCTCGCAGAGGAACAGCGTGGCGGACACATCGCTGCGCAGCCGCTGGTCAGTGCCGCGCTGGCTCATCACGGAACCGTCGACGTGCAGTCCATATTCCCCGCCTCCCGTGTACCGGTTGAACAGCGGCGCCAGGATGCGCAGCGGCAGCGTCGCGGAAAAAAATTGCGGGTGCTGGTGGAGCCGCGCGAGGACGCGCTGGCTCAAAGCCTGGGCAACCGGCAGACCGGGATCCAGTTGCAGGTTGCGCTTCACCTGCGCGCCCTGCGCGCCGACCGTGGCGCGTCCATCCGACCAGGCCGCGGCATCAAGCTCGCGGCGCAGCTGGCTCACCTCAGCCGGTGTCAGCACACCGGGAATATGCAGCATCATTTCTCGAACACTCGCTGATTGTTGAGCGGCACAAACGACAAGGCCGGTGTCTCCACCGGCCTTGCCATCATCCCACCAATGCGGCTGGCCAGCTCTACTTCGTCAGGATGGCCGACAGCATGATGGTGCGGGGTGCACCCAGCACGAAGCGCGAACCACCGTTGTTCAGGCTGTTGAGGTAGAACTTGTCAGTCACGTTGTTCGCGTTGAGCTGCAGCGACACATGATCGTTCACCTCGAACCCGGCCATGGCGTCAAACACCCAGGCGCTGGGGCTCATCGCCAGGTTGGTCTGCGCCGCCTGCGTGGCATTGCCGTTGCGGAACTGCGAATCGGTGTAGCGGGCGCCGCCACCGATCTTCAGGCCGAACGGGAACGTATACGTCGTCCACGAGGTGAAGGTGAGCTTCGGCGTGAAGGTGAGCTGCGCACCGGTGGTCGTCGCCGTGCCTTCCTTCACTTCCGTGTCCAGCGAGGCAAAGCCCGCCGAAACCTGCCAGTTCGCCGTCAGCATGCCGGACGCGGACAGTTCGAAGCCCCGCACCTGGCGCTCGCCGTACTGGGTCACTTCGCCGGTAGCCGGATCCTGCTGCGCCAGGTCGTTCTTGTTGCGGGTATCGAACGCCGCGCCAGTCACGACCAGGCGGTTGTCGAGCAACTCCCACTTCGTGCCGATCTCGATGTTGCGCGCCTTCTGCGGGTCGAGGTTGGGGTTGGCGATGTTGGTCGCGCCCGAATTCAGCGTGAAGTTGGCGCCGCCCGGGGGCTGCTCGGAGCTCGCGATGGCCACGTAGATGCTGCCGTTCTCAACCGGCTTGAACACCAGGCCCACCTTGCCCGTCAGCAGGTCGCCATCGCCCTTGATGAAGGTCGATGCGGCGGGTGGCGTCGACGTTGCCGGAATGGTCGAGGTCTCGGTGCGGTACCTGTCGAAGCGCACACCGGCGTTGATGCTCCACTGCTCATTGAAGCGCACCGTGTCGAACAGGTAGGCCGCGCCGGTGAGCGTCTTGCCATCCGTTGCAGCCCCGTTCTTTGCGAACTGGGCCATCGCCACCGTCGCATCTGGATTGTCGAGGCTGGCCGCCGGCGTGGTGCCGATAGCCGTTGCGCCCAGCGACAGCTGGCGTTCGTAGATGAATTCCACGCCAGTGCTGAGTGAGTGCTGCAGGCCGCCGGTATTGAACACCGAGGTCAGGTTCGACTGGTTGGTGAGGATCTCGTTCAGCTCGTTGCGATACTGGCGGCTGCGCGACAGCGTCCACAGGCTGCGCGGCGCTACGACCAGCGCGGTTCCCGTACCCGCGGTCGGTACCGTGATGGCGTTGATGCCGGTGATCGTGCGCTCCAGCGTGTTACGGCCGTAACGCGAGATGTTGCGCACGGTGGTGCTGTCCGACAGGTCGTGCTCGAACTTGAAGGTGAACATGTTGGCCTGCACATGCTCGTAGTCGTTCACTGAACCATAGAAGTTCCCACGATCCACTC
>JBEVNO010000018.1:0-2929 GCA_040508085.1 Steroidobacteraceae bacterium | reverse complement strand
ATGGATTCACGGCGCGTCCCGCCAGCCCACCCGCGCCGACCCAGCCCTCAGCACCGCGAAGTCGCTCCGGCTCCGGCTCCGGCTCCGGCTCCAGCTCCGGCTCCCGCTCCGGCCCTGCTCCCAGCCCACACCCCAAAACCCCAAAACCCCTCACCCCTGCGCCTGCAAACGCACCTCCTCATAAGGCTGCACCACCACCCACCCCTCACCGGCAAAACGCAGCTGCACCGTCTCCCCCGAACCACGCCCGACCAGCGTCGCCAGCGAAATATCCGTGACCAGCTCCGGCATCAGCGTCCCGGCCCACGCCACAGTCGCATGCGGATCCGTGAACACCGGTCCCGTCTGCGCAGTGACCGGCAGCGTCAGCGGCTGATAGTGCGAGGTGATCGCCACCACCCCATGCCCACTCAAGCGCATGTTGAACAAGCCCCCGGCCAGCATCCCCGCCACACGCCGCATCAGCGTGATCTTCGACTGGATGCCCGACTCGAACGCCAGCACATCATTGCCATTGACGAAGATCGACTCGCCCGCCAGCCGCAGCAACGTGATCTGCTTGCCCCGATCGGCCAGATAGATGCGGCCCTGGCCCTCGGCCTTCATCAACTGCAGGCCCTCGCCACCGACCATCTTCTTGAACAGCGTGCCCAGCCCCTGCTCCAGGATCCCCTGCCGGGTGAACTTCACCGCGCCCTTGCGCGCCACCATCGCCCCGGCCTTGGACCACACCAGCCCGTTCACCCGCACCTCCAGCAGGTGCGGATTTTCCAGCTCGAACGCCTCGGCGCTGAGGTCCTTCTCGCCAGTACTGGACAGAAACTGATCAAGCGTCTTGATGGTCATCGCGCTGCATTACCGAGGAAAGGAAGACCCCGATGGTAGCGCCCGCAGCGGCCCGCGCGCCGGCCCGGCGAGGCGCGCAGGCGCCCCGCAGGACAGCCGCCGATGGACACCATCTGCCCACTGGCTTTGCTTTGCGTGGCGGAACAGCGCAGTATTTCCGAAACCGATCGGTCTTTTCGAGGCAAGAAGTGAAGGACGAATCTGTGATGGACCTCAGGTATTCTTGCCCCAACATATTGAAAATCCCGCCATGCCTCCCGAGCTGACAGCCGCCCTGGCGCTCTGCCGCAACCTGCCCTCCCCGCCCGGTATTGCCCTGCGCATCATCGAACTGGCGCAGGATCCGGAAGCGGACATCACCACCGCCGCCGACATCATCGCCCTCGACATGGCGCTGAGCGCGCGCATGCTGCGCATCGCCAACTCGCCGTTGTATGCCAGCCGTCGCCGGATCGAGAATCTCGGCCAGGCGCTGACCATGCTCGGGCTGAACGCCACCGTCAGCCTGGCCCTCGGCTTCACCGTGACCCAGGGCCTGAACGGCCCCGGCGAAGGCCATGACCTGCGCGAACGCGCCTGGCGCCGCAGCATCCTCAGCGCCCTGGCCGCCACGCTGCTCGGCCAGGCACGCGGCCTGCGCAAGACCGAAGAACTGATGCTGGCCGGCCTGCTGCAGGACATCGGCATCCTGGCCCTGGCCCAGTCCCAGCCCGAGCAGTACCTGCCGCTGCTGCGCCAGGCCGCCGACAACGACGCACTGCTGGCGCTGGAACGCGCCGAACTGGACTGCAGCCATGCCGATGTGGGCGCGTGGGTCGCCGACGAATGGGGTCTGCCGCGCTACCTGGTGGACAGCATCGCGCGCAGCGAATCGCCGCCCACCGGGCAGGACGCCTTCCAGACCTGCGTCGCCCTGTCCGGCGCGGTCGCCGATATCTGGCTTGGCAGCGATGCCGACGCCGCGCGCGAACACGCCCTGCAGCAGGTCAACGAACACCTGCAGCTGGACAGCGCGCAGTTCGACCAGGTCCTGGCCCGGATCGGCGAATCGCTGCCGGACATCAGCGCGCTGTTCGACACGCCGCTGTTCTCGCCGGCCCGCGTGCAGCAGCTGATCGACCATGCCCAGGAACTGGCCACGCTGCGCAACCTGCGCGAAATGCAGGACGCCGCCCTCGCCCGCCAGCGCGCGGACGAGTTCGAGGCCCGCGCCAACCGGCTGGCCGAACAGGCCCACCGCGATGCGCTGACCGGCGTGCTCAACCGGCGCCAGCTCGAGGCCGTGCTGGAGCAGGAATTCGTGCGCGCCAGCCGGCATGGCTGGCCGCTCTCGGTCGCCTTCATCGACCTGGACGATTTCAAGAAGATCAACGACGCCCATGGCCACCTGATGGGCGACGAAGTGCTGCGCATGTTCGCCACCAAGCTGCAGGAGCAGCTGCGCACCAGCGACACGGTCGCCCGCTTCGGCGGCGAGGAATTCATCGCGCTGCTGCCCAACACCACCGAACCGGTGGCGCTGGAAGTGGTGCGCCGGGTGCTGGCCAGCATCGTCAATACGCCGATGGCCGAAGTCGCCACCGGCCCCCTGTTCGTGACGTTCTCCGCCGGCGTCGCCACCCAGGGCGGCTATGAGCGTTTTGCCGATGTTCAGGACCTGCTCAAGGCCGCCGATGATGTGCTCTACCGCTCCAAGAACCTTGGCCGCAACCGCGTCATCGCCCGGTCGCCCGGCACCGCGCCGGCCTGAGCGGGTGCCGGCCGCGCATTCCCGCCGCGGCCGGCGCACCGGCCGCACCCCGCGCCGCCGCAGTGCAGCAAAATAATCGCGCCCGGCGGCCCGGGTTAAAGTAGAATTCGGGCGTTTTCCACGCACCCAGAGGTCACCATGTCCAAGCTCGCCTATCGCCGCATCCTGCTGCAAGTTTCCGGGGAGGCACTGATGGGAGATGAGGACTATGGCATCGACCCCAAGGTCATCAACCGCCTGGCGCGTGAAGTCATCGAAGCCCAGCAGGCAGGCGCCGAAGTGGCGCTGGTGATCGGCGGCGGCAACATCTTCCGCGGCGCCGGCCTGGCCGCC
>JBEVNO010000200.1:0-25263 GCA_040508085.1 Steroidobacteraceae bacterium | reverse complement strand
ACGATCCGCGCCGCGACCCGCGCGCCGCCAGCGCCGACGGCCGCCCCGTGCTGAATACCGGCGGCTCCAGTTCCGGCGGCGGCACCGCGGCCAATTTCTGGGCGGCGAATGTCGGTACGGAGACTTCCGGCTCAATCCTGAGTCCGGCCAACCAGAACATGCTGGTGGGCATCAAGCCCACCGTCGGCCGCATCAGCCGTTACGGCGTCATCCCCATTACGGCGGATCAGGACACAGCGGGGCCGATGGCAAGGTCCGTCACGGACGCAGCGATCCTGCTCGGGGCGCTGGAGGGTGCGGCGCCCGATCCGAACGATGCCGCCACGCAGGCTTGCCAGGCGCCGTCGAAGGGCGACTACACGCAGTTTCTGAAGCGCGACGGGCTGAAGGCCGCGCGCATCGGCATCCCGCGCGCCAGCTATTACGATCGAATCACGCCACCGGGCCAGAAGGAGCCACGCGGCGGGCTCAGCGAGCCGCAGGCCAGGTCCATGGCCGAGGCGATTGAAGTGCTCAGGAAGGAGGGCGCCACGGTCGTCGATGCGGACATTCCGAGCGTCGTCGATGCGGATCCGGCCAACAATTTCCTGCTGTGGGGCAATGCCTGCGACAACTCCCCACGTGATCCCAACTGCTCCTCGGTGCTGTGGTACGGCATGAAGCGTGATTTCAACACCTTCCTGGCGTCGCTCGGCGGACGGGCACCGGTGAAGTCGCTCACCGAACTGCGGGCTTTCAACACCGCCCATGCGAACCGCAATGCCATCAAGTATGGCCAGACCAATCTTGATCGCTCGGACCTGCTCGATCTCGAACAGGACCGCTCCAAATGGCAGGCGGATCGCGCCAGGGACATCCACCTCGCCGCGACGCACGGCATCGACGAGGTGATGAAGGCGCAGCGGCTCGACGCGCTGTTCTTTCCCGGAGCCAGCGGCGCCGGTATCGCAGCCAAGCCCGGCTACCCGACTGTCATTGTCCCGTTCGGGTTGTTTGTGCCGCAGCCGCAGTCGTCGCCGCGAGGCGGCGCTGCTCCGGCTGCTGCGGCGTATCCCGATGGGTATGAGCTGGCGCCCGCACCTTACGGCGTGAGTTTCACTGGCATGGCCTGCAGTGAACCGCGCCTCATTGAGCTGGCCTATGCGTTTGAGCAGGCCACGCGTCGCCGGATTAAGCCGCCCGCCGCACCCTGAGAGGTCGAAGGGGCGCTCCCACTTGCGCTCGAACTTCGCCTGCACTAACGTACAACCATATGGTTGTACCGCGGGACTCGCAGCTGAACCAGCTCTTCCGCGCCCTGGCAGACGGGACGCGGCGGGACATCCTGGCGCGCTCGCTCGTGCAGGAGGAGTCGGTTTCCGAGCTGGCGTCCCACTACCGGATGAGTTTTGCCGCCGTGCAGAAGCACGTCGCGGTGCTCGAGCGGGCAGGGCTCATCACCAAGAGGGCAAGCGGGCGCGAGCAGCGCGTCTGCGCGAATCCCGCCCGCTTGCGACGGGCGAGTGAGTCGCTCGCGCATTTCGAGAAGATCTGGCGGCAGCGTTCGGCGCAGCTGGATCAACTGCTGGCCGAAGACACCAAAGGAAAATAGATATGCCCATTACCAAAGTCGACAAGGATGTTCGCGCTCTCACGCTGACTGTCATCGGGGATTATCCGGTGACGCAGCAGCGCCTCTGGAATGCCTACGCGGACCCGCGCCAGCTGGAGCGCTTCTGGGGGCCGGTTGAATGGCCTGCGAAGTTCACGCGCCACGATATGAAGGTGGGTGGGCGGTCCGAATACTGCATGACCGGGCCGAACGGCGAGAAATCCGCCGGCTACTGGATCTTTCTCGCCGTGCATCCGATCGACTCGTTCGACGTCAAGGACGGATTCGCAACGGAAGAGGGCCAGGAGAACGCCAGCATGCCCTCGATGACAATGCGGTTCAGCTTCCAGACGACGCCAACCGGTGCTCGCGTGCAGTGCGTGACCACGTTTCCAAGCCTTGCGGCGCTGGAGCAGCTCACACAGATGGGTATGGAAGAAGGCATGCGCTCCGCAATGGGTCAGCTCGACGCGGTACTGGCCTGAAGCCGGCGAGAGCATTGGCGCTTGCCCATGCTACCTTCCGGTTCCCGTCAGATCAGGAATCCATCCATGAGCACCACACCCTCGGGTCTCCAGTTTGAAGACACGGTTGCCGGCAGCGGCGAGACCGCACGCGCCGGCCACCATGTCACCGTCCATTACACCGGCTGGCTGCACGATCCGAGCGCACCGCAGGGCCGCGGCCGGAAGTTCGACTCGAGCAAGGATCGCGGCGACCCGTTCGACTTCCCGCTCGGTGGCGGCAGGGTCATCGGTGGCTGGGACGAAGGCGTGCAGGGCATGCAGGTGGGGGGTACCCGAGTGCTGATCATTCCACCGCAGCTTGGTTATGGAGCACAAGGCGCAGGTGGTGTGATCCCGCCGAACGCGACACTGGTGTTCGAAGTGGAGCTGCTGAGCGTCTGAGTCATGCCCCGTTGAGACCGCCAGTGGCACCATACACCTGCCCGGTGATGTAGCTCGCCTCGTCCGAAGCCAGCAGCACATAGACGGCCGCGAGCTCCGCCGGTTGCCCCGGACGTTCCATCGGGGTCTCCGCGCCGAAGTCCTTCAGTGCGCCGGGCTGTTTGCCCCCCTGCACCACCTGCAGCGGGGTCCAGAACGGGCCTGGCGCGACGGCGTTTACGCGAATCCCGCGCGGCGCCAACTGCTTCGCGAGGCCCTTGCTGAAATTCACGATGCCCGCCTTGGTTACGGCATAGTCCAGCAGGTCATCCGCCGGCGAATAGGCCTGCACGGAGCTGGTATTGATGATGGCGCCGCCTGGCCCGAGATGCGACAGGGCGGCGCGCGTCACGAAGAACAGGGCATAGAGGTTGGTGCGCAACGTGTCGTCCAGATGCTGTGTGGTCAGCTGCTCAAGGCTCGGGCTGGCAAACTGGCGCGCCGCGTTGTTGACGAGGATGTCCATGCCGCCGAGCTGGCTTGCGGCCTCGGCGACCAGCCGGTTGCAGAAGCTCTCCTCTCGCAGATCCCCGGGAATCAGCACCGCCCTGCGTCCCGCTTCCCGGATCAGCGCAGCGACCTCCTGTGCATCGCTGTCTTCCTCCGGCATGAAGTTGATCGCGACGTCAGCGCCTTCGCGGGCATAGGCGATGGCCGCGGCCCTGCCAATGCCCGAATCACCCCCAGTGATCAAGGCCCTGCGCCCTGCCAGACGTCCCGAACCCTTGTAGCTGCTCTCGCCGTGGTCGGGTCGCGGCGTCATGTGACGCGTCAGTGCGGGCCAGGGTTGGAGAGGGGAATCGAAGGGCGGCTTCGGGTAGTTGGCGTCTCGCGTGGTCATGGTGCGCTCCGGAGTTACCAGCGCAATCATGTGCGCAGTGGTATCCCGGGCATGTCGTCATCCGGCGTAAGCTTTTGCAAGTGCATGGCCTACAGGCGCTTGACGCACGGTTGGAAGGGCCGGCCTGAGTAATTGCTGCGGTGACGGAACCGCCCCGCGGGCACATCCATTGGTGCGGCACCGCATTACGAGACGGGACGGACCGTAATGATAGTTTGCGTCGGCGGGGGCATTGCCGCGTAGGATGGATGCCATCTTGGCCCGCCACGAGGGCTTGCTTCAATAGTTCCACATTCAAGTATGCAGAGCTTCACCGCTTCACCCATCACTATACTGGTCGTGGACGATCACGGAATCGTGCGTCATGGGCTCTCGTCGCTGCTCGACGGTCATGAGGGCATGCGGGTCGTGGGTGCTGCGGGCGATGGCGAGGAGGCGGTCACCGCCGCGGAGCGTCTGCATCCCGATGTGATCGTGATGGATCTCGCTCTACCGAAGCTCAGTGGCGTCGATGCCGCATTGCGCATACTGGCATCGCAGCCCGCGATACGCATCGTGATCCTATCGGCCTGGGATACTTCCGAACACGTGTTTCGTGCCCTGCGAGCCGGTGCGCGCGGCTATGTGCTCAAAGAGAGCGCTGTCGCGGAGATCCTGCAGGCGGTGACCGCCGTTTGCAAAGGCGACCGATACCTCAGCCCGCGGTTGTCTAGCTTTGTGCTCGATGGAATGCCCGACTTCCCGCGCAAGCTGAGCCCGATGCAAAGCCTGAGCTGCCGCGAACGGGAAGTAATGCAATTGGCGCTGACAGGAGCTTCGAGCAGCGAGATCGGAAAGCGGCTTTCCCTTTCCCGAAAAACAGTGGATACGTACCGATGCCGGCTGATGGGCAAGCTGGGAGTGCCGAACTTTGCTGGCCTGATGCGGTTTGCGGTGGCGAATGCGATCGCGCCGCCGTAGTGCCTGGTCGCAGGCGGACGGTGCAAACGGTCAAGATCTCCCTACAGGGAAGTTGTGACTCAGGTCGGGCGCGTTTGCTCCGCTTTATAGAATCCTGTGATGAGCGATCTGGCCGAAGAATTAGCGGCATGGCCAACAGAACGCTGACAGGCAGCTAGCGCAGTTGCTCTTGCTGCGCGTTTTTTCCGGTTCAGGCGGCCCGCTTCAATTCGAGGAAACTGCACATCTGGTCGTAGGGCAGTGGCTTGCTGATCAGGTAGCCCTGCATCTGATCGCAGCCGATCAAGCGCAGGATTTTCGCCTGCTCCTCGGACTCCACGCCTTCCGCCACGGTCTCGAGTTTCAGTGAGCGCGCGAGGGAGATGATGGTGGAAACCAGTGTCATCGCGCCCGGATCATCCAGCATTGAGGAGATGAAGGAGCGGTCAATCTTCAGCGTTGTCACAGGCAATCTGGCCAGATAACCCAGCGAGGAGTAGCCGGTGCCAAAATCATCCAGGGCTATGCTCACGCCGAGCGCACGTATCGCCGCCAGTTTTGCGAGATTCTCGGTCACGGAGTCCAGCAACAGCGTCTCGGTCACTTCGATGTCCAGTCCGGCGTCCTTGCCGGCGGCGTCCAGCACCTGTGCGAGAGTGCAGACGAAATCGTCGCGGCGCAGTTGCACGGCTGAGACATTCACCGCGACGCGCGGTGCAGCGATGCCCAGCGCCAGCCAGCGCGCCCGGTCGAGGCATGCGCGGCGCAACGCCCACGCACCCACCTCTGTGATCATGCCCGTCTCTTCCAGCAGCGGTATGAAGGTGCCCGGCAGGACAAGACCGCGGCCTGGGCGGCGCCAGCGGATCAGCGCCTCAAGACCAGTGACTTTGCGCTGCACGAGGTCGACCTTGGGCTGGTATACCAGTTCGTACTCTCCGTTCTCCATGGCGCGGCGCAGGTCCTTCTCCAGAGACAGGCGCTCCGCGAATCGTTCACTCATATGCGCGGTGTAGAAGCCAAAAGTGCTCGACTTGTCCTTGGCATCGCGCAGCGCGGCTTCGGCGTGAGCAAGCAGCTCTCCAGCCGTCTCCCCATCGGTTGGATAGAACGCGATGCCGGCGCGTGCGGTCAGCTCGATCACCTGGTCACCCACCAGGAAGGGCGCATCGAGCCAGCGATGCCACAGCCCATCGAGCGACCCGGAGATCTCGGTACTGTTCGCCGGGCTGGGCAGCAACGCCGCAAACTGGTCGGAGCCTACACGGGCCACGAGCTCCATGCCGCCGGCGGCGAGCGCAAAGCGTGCGGCCGCCTGACGCAGAACCTCATCTCCCGTATCCCTGCCCAGAATGCTGTTCAGCGCATTGAAGCGCTCTGGGTCGGCGACCATCACGGCGAAACGCGTGCGGGCCAGCGACACCATGCCCAGATACTGCCCGATGCGCTCCTCGAAGGCGGCGCGGTTGGAGAGGCCGGTGAGTGCGTCATGTGAGGCGAGGTACCGCAGACGCTCCGCCTTGCCGATGTGGTCCAGCGCGAAGGAGATGTCGCCGGCCAGTTGGGCCAGCAGGCGCATCTCCTCCTCGTCGAAATAGCCCGCCACATCTGTGATGAGCACGAAACAGCCTGCAGCCTGCCCGGCTACGACCAGCGGGAATGCGGCCACTGATCGATACCCGTGGCCAAGCAGACTGTCGCGGCAGGTTCTGTCGCCATCCGCCAGCGTCAGATCGTCGCACGTGCCGGCGCGCTGCGAGCGGGCTGCCTGGCGCACAATGTCCAGCCACCCACTGTCCTCCACAAGCCGGTCGCGCAGCGCAATGGGCAGATCCGGTGCTCCCGCGGCGGAGGCGCCGGGCCGCAGATCCCCGGAGGTGCCATCAATCAATCCACACCAGGCGATGCCGAAGCCACCTTGATCGACAGCCAGCCGGCAGGCTTCCTGCAGCAGGCTGTCGCGGTCCGTGGCCCGTACGATCAACGCATTGATGCCACTGAGGACGGAATACGTCCGATTGAGCCGCATGATGCGGATCTGGGCGAGTTTGCTATCGGTGATGTCCGTGGTTACGCCGACTGTGCGCACCACCTTCCCGGCCTCGACAATCGGAAACACCCGCGTCAGCACCCAGCGGGTAGTGGAGTCGGGGTGCACGATGCGGAACTCGACGCGCCCCTGTTCCGGCAGGCGCTGCACCACCGCCTGCAAGTCCGCAACTAGGCGCGCCCGGTCCGCAGGGTGGACGGCCTCCAGCCAGGCGCCGGTGTCGAAGGCCGCCACACTGGCAGGCCGTCCCCAGACACGTTCATATGCCGGGCTGACGTACAGCGTCTCGGCGAGATCTGCGGAGGCCACGAAAAACACGTCCTGGATGTTCTCGGCGAGCTGGCGGAAGCGCTCTTCGCTGACGCTGAGGCGCGCCACGACCAGGCCGCGCTCTTCCGCCTCTATCATCAGCTGCGTGGCCTGCTGCTCCATCTCGCGGAACAGGCTGCCGTTCTCATAGATACGGCCAAGCTGCGCACCCAGGATGCCGAGCAGCCGCTCGTCCGCCGCCGTGAACTGGCTGGCTCCGAGCTTGTCGCCAAGACACAACCAGCCATAGGTGCGGCCAAGCGAACATACGGGTGCCATGACGGCGGCGCGCACTGCAGGGAATTGCGGAGGCAGACCAAGCTGCAGTGGCGAACCGTCGTCTTGCGCAAGCCGCATCGAGCGGCGCTCCGCGAATACCCGGCCGAGAACGCCGCTGTCTTGGCGGGGGTCACATGCACTAGCGGTCGGCTGGTCGGCCAGACCGCTTACGCAGGTCATCACGTCTTCCGTATGACGGCTACCCGTGACGGTGAGCACCGCGAAGCGCGCGCCGAGCAGGCTACGAGCGCCGCTGCAGACACTCTCCAGCAGCTCACGCGGATCGCGCACCAGTGCCATCTGCAGATTCAGCTCGATGAGCGCTGCCAGTGATCCGTTCGCGGCTTGCAGTTCTGCGGCCTTGATCGACAGCTTGTCCGTGAGCAGGCGCAGATGGGCAGGCTCGAAGCCCGGATCCACCACCACAGCCGGGTGAGCCTCGGCGTCGGCCAGTACTTCTGCCACGGTTTGGATCAACACCGGTGCCGGACAGGGCTTGACCAGTACGCGCTCCACGCCGCATTGCCTCGCGAGCGTCATCGCTTCCCGTTCGTGGTAATTGGCGGTGTAGAAGATCACCGGCAGATCGGTCGTAACCGGATCGGCACGTAACCGGCGGACGAACTCATACCCGTCCATGGTGGGCATCAGGATGTCGGAGATCACCAGCTGCAGGCCGCCGGCGCGTGCGATGTCAAGTCCTTCCGCTCCATCGGAAGCTTCGCTGACGATATAGCCCTCGAAGGCGAGCAGGCCGGCCAACAGCTGTCGATTGCTGCGATTGTCATCGACGACGAGTACGTGCGCGGGGTTCACGCGTGCATCCTGGCTCTCCTGTGATCGTCGGGTGGAAATGCCAGCAGCGACGCGGCATCTTAGGCCGGCAACGACTGCAGGTACACCGAGCCCAGCAAGGCTTGTGAGCCCTGACACACATTGTGGTTGCTGCAACACCGCATGTGGATCGACGCAGCACAGCAAGTGCGATAGATGGGGTGCCCTGCGTGTTTCGCGCGTACGATGCGCGCACCCGCTGCGCACGGAGCAAGGATTCTCACTGCATCGTCCGGAAATTATGCAAAGTCTTTCCGTCTCGCCGATCAGAGTTCTGGTCGTGGATGGCCATGGAATCGTGCGCCATGGTTTGTCAGCATTGCTTGACGGGCAGAGCGACATGCGCGTGGTGGGCACCGCGGCTGATGGGCGAGCTGCCGTGCGTGCCGCGGCAGAACTCAATGTCCATGTGGTGGTGATGGATCTGGCACTGCCCAAGCTCAGCGGAATTGACGCGACGCTGCGCATCCTGGCTGCGCAATCCAACGTGCGCATCGTGATCCTTTCGGCCGCGGATACCGCAGACCAGGTGATGCGTGCGATCAGCGCCGGGGCAAGGGGGTATATCTTGAAGGAGAGTGCGGCCGCAGAGATCCTCAATGCTGTGGCCGCGGTGTGCAAGGGCGAGCGCTATCTGAGCCCGCGGATGGCAGATCTTCTCATCGATGCCATGCTCCTCGGCGCCGGCAGATCGAGTCCCATCGACAGCCTCAGTCCGCGTGAACGGGAGGTGTTGCAACTCACGGTGACGGGCGCCTCGAGCGCGATGATCGGCAAGCAGCTGTCCTTGTCCCGCAAGACAGTGGATACGTATCGCAGCAGGCTGATGGGCAAGCTGGGAGTTCCGAACCTGGCGGGGTTGATCAGGTTTGCTGCTGCCAACGCCCTGGCGCCGCTCTAGAAGTTCCGACTCAGGGCATGACGACAAACGGCATCGAGTAGTCCCTACAGCCGTTCGCGGCTGGAGTTCCTATAGTCAGTCAGTGCGACTCCGCACATTGCGCCGACAGGATTGGTACCCGCTTGAATCCGAAAGCAGAGCTTCAGCCTCTCGCGACGGTGGTCGACGCGGGGATCGCATGGCCTGCGACCGGCCCGCGTCTCCGCACACACGCTCATTTCGCGCTCAGGCAGCATCTGCTGCTGACGAAGCAGCTACGACATGCCATCGAGAGCAGCGAGCTGTGCCTTTATTATCAGCCCCAGTATCGCAGCAGTGACGGTAGCTGCTGCGGTGTAGAAGCGCTGGCACGGTGGTTTCCCGACGGCGCCGAGCCCGTACCGCCCGCAGTGTTCGTCCGGCACGCCGAACAGTCTGGTCTGATTGGTGCGCTGGGCAGATGGGTGCTCCAGGATGCCTGCAGTACCGCGGCCACGTGGCGCCCGCCGGCCGGGGCGCCACTGACTCTCAGCGTCAATGTCTCTCCACATCAGATTGAAGCGGAGTTCTCGGAGTTCCTCGCCCGCACGCTCGAGCGCACCGGCTTTCCGGCTGCACAGCTGGAGCTGGAGATCACCGAGGGCATACTCATTGAGGATCCGGAGTTCGCGCTCGAATGCCTTGCCGGCTGGAAGCAGCTGGGCGTGCGTATAGCGATGGATGATTTTGGCTGCGGGTACTCGAACCTCAGCTACCTGTCGCGGTTACCGGTGGACCGCCTGAAGATCGACCGCTCGCTGGTGTGCCGCATGGTCACAGACAGGAGAACCGCGGCAATCGTGCGCACGGTCATAGCCCTTGGCAGGGATCTTGGCTTCGCGGTACTCGCCGAAGGTGTGGAAACAGAGGCTCAGTGCGAAGCGCTGGTGCGCATGGGATGCGAGCAGATGCAGGGATTCCTGTTCGCACCGCCGCTGGATGCTCGGGAAGTCCGGTTGTTGCTGGAGGGGAGCGCTGCGGGGCTCCCGGCGGCCACGGCATTGATCCCGACCATGGGAGGGCAGCTTGATGCTTGCTGAGCCGCTGGCCGCGACATCCGCGCTAGCGATGATCGACACCGACGACACCCATATCATGAGCGTCGGCGCGCCGGCGGCGGCGCCATGCCGGGTGCTGGTAGTGGACGATGATGAGCTGGTGCTGCGGCGGATCGCGTCGCTGCTGCAGCTGGGGGGCTACGAGGCCCATCTGGCAACCTCCGGGCGACAGGCACTGCGCACTCTGGATGAAACCTCCTGTCCGATCGTGCTTACCGATTGGCACATGCCCGACATGGACGGGCTCGAACTCTGCCGCCGTCTGCGCGCTCGGCAGGCGTCGGGCTACATCTATGTATTGATGCTGACGGTACGCAGCGCCCGCGGCGATATCGTCGCCGGTCTTGCCGCTGGCGCTGACGACTATGTCGTGAAAGGCGCCACCGCGGAAGAGCTGCTGGCGCGCATCGGCGTAGGACGGCGCATCACGTATCTGGAGCGCTCGCTGCGTGCCAGCAACATGGAGAACCGCCGCATTGCCGTGACGGACCCACTCACGGGCCTGCGCAACCGGCGGTTTCTGATGAAGTACCTGCCCCGGGAGCTGGAGCGGGCGCAGCGCAGCAACCGACCACTGGCGCTGTTGAGCTGCGACATCGATTCATTCAAGAAGGTCAACGACACTTTTGGGCACGAAGTCGGCGATCAAGTGCTACAGGGGTTCGCCCGGAACGCGCTGGGTTGCCTCCGCCGATCCAGTGACTGGATTACGCGCTCCGGCGGCGAGGAATTCGTGGTGGTTCTTCCCGACACCGACCTGCGGGGCGCCAGTTGCGTGGGTGAGAGACTACGCAATGAGCTCGCTGCGAAAGCCATTCCTACCACGGTCGGCCCGATCGCCGTAACGGTCAGCTCCGGCATCACGGCCGTGGAGGCCGGGCCCGACTTCGGCAAGGCCTCCGTGCACGCCCTGCTGCGCTGCGCGGATCAGGGCCTGTATGCCAGCAAGAAGCTGGGCAGGGATCGCATGACAATCATGCCACTGCGGGAAATGCCAGCAGTCAAGATCACTCTGCCAGGGTGCGTGAATGAGAGTTGATGCGCCAGCATCACTGCGCCCGACGGACACGGATACGCCGTCAGAGGCGCTTGAGAAGCTGCGCCAGGAATTTCACCTGCGGCTGCAGGATGAGATGTCACGCCTGATTGGTTTCATCGCCCAGGCGCGAGCGCCGCGCGCGCGGGACGGGCACGCGTCGCTGGGCGTCAGCATGTTCGCCCACCGGCTGCATGGCGCCGCCCTGGTGTTCGAGTATCCGCAGGTCGCCGCTGCTGCGAAATCCATGGAACTGGCCGTTGCGGCTGCGGGCGCGCAGGCGCCGGTGGCCGAACTTGTAGAAGAGGCGATGCAGGCGTTGCTGGAACAGCTGCGCCTGGCGACGTCTGCGAGCCCGGCAATGCCGCGCGAGCATTCCGGGTTTCAACTTGTCCGGGCGCCGGTGCTGCCGCCGGTCACTGAGACGCGGGGCCCGGGCCACATGGGCGTGCCTGTCGGCGGTTGGTCGGGGACGACCCCTACGCGATGAATCAGCCGCTGCAGGTGCTGATGATCGAGGACAACGCGGGTGACGCCCGGCGTCTGCACCGGATGTTCAGTCGGCAGAAGCCTGGGTGCTTTGCGGTAACCCATCTGCCAAGGATGAGCGAGGCGATCCTGCATCTCCAGAAGGGCGGTGTGGACGTCGTGCTGCTGGATCTGAGCCTGCCGGAGACGCGTTCCGGTATCGACGCCGTGCGACGCATGCACGCTGCCGCGCCCGAGGTCCCCGTTATCGTGCTGACGGGGATGGACGATGAAGCGCTGGCTGCCGAGGCGATGAAGGAGGGCGCTCAGGACTACCTGATCAAGGCCGAGATTGAAAGCCGCTCCCTTCCCAGGGCGCTGCGCCATGCAATCGAGCGACACCGCCTGCACGAGGAGTCGCAGGCGAGCCGCGACGCGCAGAGCCGGTTCAAGGGGAATTTCCTCTCTCATGTCTCGCACGAGCTGCGCTCGCCGTTGAATGCCATCTACCAGTTCGTGAGCATCATCTTCGATGACATGGCCGGCGAGATCACGCCAGTTCAGCGAGACTATCTAGGCATCGCGCTGCGCAACGTCAAGCAGCTACAAGCCATGATCGACGATTTGCTGGAAGACGCACGCCTGCAGAGCGGGCAACTGCTGATCGACCCGCAATGCATGTCCGTGGCGGATGTGCTCACCTACGCACTCAATACGCTGCAGGGTGCCGCCGGCGCCAAGGATATCACTCTGACCATGGAGCCCGGTGCGGAGCTGCCTCTGATATGCGCCGATCCTACGCGGGTCCGGCAGATCCTGATCATCCTCCTCGACAATGCCATCAAGTTCACGCCGCGCGGCGGCAGGGTGCGGATACAGGCACATGTATCAGCGGAGGATCCCGACAACCTGCAGATCAGCGTGAGGGATTCTGGCCGCGGCATCGAGCCACAGATGCTCGAGCGCATATTCGAACGGCTGTGCCAGGGCTCCGAGCCGGCTCAAGGCGGGCGCAACGGCCTCGGGCTTGGGCTGTACATCTGCAAGGAGTTGGTGGAGCGGCAGGGCGGGACAATAGCGGCGTCGAGCGCTCCTGGCCATGGTGCTGTGCTGTCCTTCACCCTGCCCATATTCTCCATGCGCCGTATCCTCGCTGCGACGCTTGGCGGCGCCGCGAATGCCCGCGTACCGGTATCGCTCGTGATCACCGAAATGGGGTCGCGCACCGGCTGGCTGTCGGGCGACTCTCGGGCGATGCGCGCCCCTGCCATCCGTGAGTTGCTGCAGTCCTGCTTGTTTCCGGGTCAGGACGTACTGTTACCCAAGATGGGTTCCAAAGGGCCTGCGGAGCTGTTCTTCATTGTCGTGGCCACTGATCTGCTGGGCGGCGAATCGCTCGCCAGAAGAATCCACCGTCAATTCGATGACCGTGAGTCGAATCTGAAAGACGGAATTGTGATCTCGACCTCCTGCCATTCATTGAGGGCCGCCGACGCGCAGGTTGATGGAGCCGATACCCCGCCCTTCGAAGATATGGCCACGACTATCCACTTGATAATCAACGAGAGACTCTCGTCCGGAATGGTGACCCATGCGTAACATGAAAATTCTCATCGTCGATGACGACCCGGATGTGCGGCAAGCGATGCACATCCGCCTGAAGGCGAACGGCTATGAAACCTGTTTCGCCTCCGATGCGCTCACGACGGTGTCCGAGGCCCGGCGGCATCAGCCGGACCTGGTGCTGCTGGACCTGGGGCTGCCCGGCGGCGATGGCTACACGGTGATGGAGCGGCTGAGGCGCCATCCGGCACTGGCGGTGATTCCCGTCATCGTCGTTTCTGCACGCGACGCAGGCGGCAATCAGAGTCGGGTAATGGCCGCGGGAGCGAAGGCGTATCTCCAGAAACCGGTGAACAATTCCGAGCTGCTCTCTGTGATCCGCGAGACGCTGGGCGAACCTGCGCAGCCGGGCGACGCGGGTGTGACGGCGAACTGGAAGCTGCTGGTCTGATGGGCATCCAGTCAAGTTCATGAACGACGCAACCGAAATCTCGCGCGATCAGTTCCGGGCGCTTCTCGAAGCCGCACCCGATGCGATGGTCATCGCGGAGCAGGGCGGGAAGATCGTGCTCGTCAACGCCCAGACCGAGAAGCTGTTCGGGTTTTCGCGGGAGGAGATCCTCGGCAAGACCATGGAGTTCCTCATCCCGAAGCGGTTCCATCCCCTGCATCCGGGGCATCGGGACGGCTACTTCGCAGATCCCGATGTGCGGCCGATGGGTTCCGGCCTGCAAATCTACGGATCGCGCAAGGATGGCAGCGAGTTCCCCGTTGAAATCAGCCTCAGCCCGGTGCAGACCGCCAACGGCCTGCTGGTTGCCGGTTCCATCCGCCCCATAACGGACCAGAAGCAGGCGGCGCTTGTACTGCTGGAGAAGAATGCCGAACTGGAACGCGCCAACAAGGCCAAAGACAGCTTCCTGGCGAGCATGTCACATGAGCTGCGCACGCCGTTGAACGGGATCATCGGTTTCGCCGAGTTCCTGGCGGACGGCAAGCCCGGGCCGGTCAATGCCAAGCAGAAGGAGTATCTGGAGGACATCCTCAACAGCGGTCGGCATCTGCTCCATCTGATCAACGACATCCTCGACATCGTGAAGATCCAGGCCGGCAAGCTGGAACTCAACCCGGAGAGCTTCCGGCTGGGCAGCATTATCCAGGAGGTCAACGCCGGCGTGAGTCCCATCGCCCAGAACAAGCACATCGAGATCGGCGTTCAGGTGGCACCCGGGCTCGATGCCGTGGTTCTTGATCAGCAGCGCTTCAAGCAGGTGCTGTACAACCTGCTTTCCAACGCACTGAAGTTCACCGATGACGCCGGCGAGGTGAGCATCCAGGTGGACTTCGCGGGCGCCAGCTCTTTCCAGCTGGCCGTCCGCGATACCGGCATCGGCATCAGGCCCGAGAACATCAAGCGGCTCTTCAGGGATTTCGAGCAGCTCGATACCGGCAACGACCGCCGCTTCGGAGGCACCGGTCTGGGGCTCGCCCTTACGCGCAAGATCGTGGAGATGCAGGGCGGCACCATTTGCGCCGAGAGCGAATTCGGCAAGGGCAGCATTTTCACCGTGACTCTGCCGCTCGTGTCCGGCGAAGTGGCGCGGTGAAGCCCGCCTGCATCCTGGTAGTCGATGATAACCCCACCAACCTCAAGCTGGTTTCCGACCTGCTGGCCTTCGAGGGGCATCAGATGCTGGCCGCGATGGATGCGGAGCAGGCCAGCGTGGTGCTCGCCGTGGTGCTCCCGGACCTGATCCTGATGGATATCGCGCTGCCGGGAATGGACGGGCTTACGTATACGCGCCTGCTCAAGGCCGACCCTCGCACCGGCCATATCCGCATCGTGGCACTGACTGCTTTCGCGATGAAGGGTGACGAGCAGAAAGCCCTGGCCGCCGGGTGCGACGGCTACATCATCAAGCCCATCAACACCCGTTCTCTTCCGGGTGAGGTAGCCGAGTTTCTCACCGTCAGACCCGCTGCCAGGCCCGGAGTGTCGACATGAAGATTCTTGTGATCGAGGACCATTCCACGCAGCTGAAACTGGCCTATTTAGTACTGCGGGCGGCGGGACACGTAGTCAGCGGCGCCAGCGCGGCAGAACAGGCATTCGACAGCATCAAGGCCGATCGACCGCAGCTCATCCTGCTCGACCTGGGCCTGCCGGACATGGATGGTCTGGAACTGGTGCGCCGGCTGAGGGCTGATCCGGAGACCTGCGACCTCCAGATTGTTGCGGTGACCTCATTTCCCGAGAGATACCCCCGAGCGGCGGCGCTGGCGGCGGGATGCAATGCCTACATCCTGAAGCCCATCGACACGCGGGGAATATCGGGCCAGCTGGCTGCCGTGCTGGCCGCCAGCGACGCACGGGCGCAGGCTCCCGCGCCGTGAAGCTGCTGGTCGTCGACGATGTGGATGCCAACCGCAAACTGCTTCGTGTGAGATTCGAAGCGGAGGGTCACACCATTTTGGCTGCCACGGATGGGGTGGAAGCGCTGGAGATCCTCGCGCGTGAGAACGTGGACGCGATGCTGTCGGACATCCTGATGCCACGGATGGATGGCTACCGGCTGTGCCACGAGATCCGCTCCAGTGAACGCCTGCGGAATCTGCCCATCGTGGTGTATACAGCCACCTACACGCTGCAGAGTGACGAGAAGCTGGCCCTGATGCTCGGTGCGGACCGGTACCTGAAGAAGCCGGCGCAGTTCCCCGCCATCCTCGAGGCCCTGAACCAGGCGATTGCCTCACCGCACGGCCCGCCGCGACCTGCCGCGGGCCGGGAGGTGGAGGTGCTGAGACTGTACAACGCGCAGCTCGTCTCCAAGCTGGAGGAACGCAACATCGATCTGGCTGAGGCGAACGAGCGCCTGTTGATGCTCGACAGGGCGAAGAACGAGTTCCTGTGCGTGATTTCCCACGAGCTGCGCGCGCCGCTGACTGGCTTGTTCATGCTCGGCGACATGGTGACGGCATCGATGCCGGCGACCCCGGAGAGCGCAGATCTGGGTCGGATATTCAGGCGTTCCCGCGACAGGATCCTTGCGCTGCTGGAAGATGCCCTGCTGCTGGCGCGGATGGACGTGCACGCGTGGGAGATGGAGGCGACGCCAGTCTCGCTGGGTGATGCGCTGCATAGCGCCGTCGAGGCCGCAGCACAGTTCGCCGCGTCACGCGGAGTCTCCATCTCGTTGCAAGCGGCGGCCACAGATTTCGTAGCCGCAGATCCTGAGCTGCTGGTCCGCTCGCTTCGCTCGCTGCTGGAGACGGCCGTAAAATTCTGCAAGCCCGGCGGGACAATCGAGCTGGCAAGGCAGACAGCCGGGGACTCAGCCACCATCACCATTGACAGCCACGGATGGACCGTCTCTCCCGACGCCTTGCCGAAGTTCTTCGACATCTTTTCGATTGGCGATACCCTGACGCCGGGCGGGGATCTGGGATTGGGCCCGGCCGTTGCGCATCGTATTCTGTCCCTGTTTGGCGCCACGGTCAGCGTCGCCAACCGGGAGCTGTCGGGGATACGGCTGACGGTCAGTTGTCATACTGTTCCGGCCACCGTCCGCGGCGCCGCTGCCGCTGCTTATCAGTGAAGGCGCGAAGCGCGGCTGGCCCATGTGCTGCCGAGCACGGAGTTCTGGCCGGGCGCTGATGCGCTCACGATGTAATCGCCGCACCATGTCGCCGCACACCGACTGCGCATTCAAACTGTGCGTTTTCGCATACCTGTATCCAGCCCTGACTGGCTGATAGGGTGCCAGCGATGACTGCCGCCAGGGAGCGGGCGCGACCGTCGGACTGGGGTATCTTGCTGGCATCCAAAGAATGCGCGGGAGGATAACGATGTCACGGCACAAGCACTGGGCGGCGTGGGTTGCCCTGGTCCTCACCGCTGGCTGCGCCAGGACACCCGCGCCGGATATCTGCGACCGCGCCTGCCTGGGCTCGATGCTCGACAGCTATCTCAGTGCCGTGGTTGCCCATGACCCAGCCAAGGCGCCCCTGGTCGTCGGTTTTCGCCAGACCGAGAATGCAGTCAACACTGTGCCGGGCAAGGGCGTATGGCAGAGCGTGACGGCGCTCGGCAAAGTGCAGCGCAAATACTTCGACCCGGTGACCGGCCAGGCCGGCTTCTACGGCACGGTCATGGAAGGCAGCGAGACGGCGATCGTGACGGTCCGTCTGCGCGTCGAGAACCGCGCGCTCACCGAAGCCGAGTGGTATATCGCCCGTGCGAACGACCCTGGCTTGAATGGCCCGCGGCAGCCCGACCGGCCGCCGGCCAACCTGCATAATCCCGAATACCTCGAGCAGAATCCGCCCCGGCAGGGCGCGCCCTCGGGTACGCGCGTGGATCGCGAGACATTGCGGCGTATTGTCGACAGCTACTTCGATGCGATCACTTCCCACGACGGTTCGATCGCCCTTGCGCACAAAGGATGTGGCCGCGCCGAGAACGGCACACCCGCACCGGGCGGTGATTTCCTGCCCGCAGCGCCACCACGCGCTAACCAGCCCCCGCCGCCCGCCGCAGCTGGAGCGCAGGGCCCGCTGCAGCCAGGGGTGGGCAGCCGCGACTGCGTCACGGGGCTGGAGAATTTCAACCTCGCGATGGTCGTTGCCCGCAGGACTCCGCTCATCGATGAAGAAGCGCAGGTGGTGTTCGCCACCGGGGTGTTCATCCGGCGACCGGGCTCACCGACTCCGCGCAATGTCGCCAGCTGGTGGTTCGTGATTGACGAGGCGAAAATCCGCACCACCTATACGGCGATGTTCTATCCGCCGCCGCAGCTTGCCGTGCCGAACTGGCCGCCTTATGAAGGCCACTGGCCACTGGCGGAGGCGGTAGTGCCCGCGCCCGCACCGGCGCGATAGCGCGCCGCCCGCGCGGCTGCGGGCATTCCTTCGGTATCCGGGTAAACCCGCACGACATGGCTCGACGCGGGACACTCGCGCTATGCTGCTGCCCGCGTTCAGTCTGAAAATAACGACAAGTCCGGGGGTTGCCATGAGACACAAATATCGGCCGTTCCTTTTCGCATGGCTTGCTCCAGTCCTGTCCCTTGTCGGCGTGATTGCTGTCGCCGCAGCGGGGCAGCAATCCGGCTCGCATGCAGTGAAGGCGGCACGGTGGTCCGATCCTGCCAGCTGGCCGGGCCGGAAGTTGCCCGGCGCAGGCGACAAGGTGACCATCGCAAGCGGCAAGGAAGTGATCCTCGACGTGAGCCCTCCGGCGCTGGGCGGTGTGACGATCAACGGCAAGCTCAGCTTCGCGGATAACGCCGACCTCGAACTCACCACAGAGTGGATCATGCTGCACGGGGAGCTGGAAATCGGCACCGAAGGCACGCCCCATACGCGCAAGGCCACCATTACCCTTACCGACAACGTCCGTGAAGAAAGCATGATGGGCATGGGCGACCGCGGGATCATGATCTCCGGCGGCACCCTGAACCTGCACGGCAACCGCAATAACTCCTGGACCAAGCTCGCCCGGACCGCCCCGGCAGGCAGCAACGCGATAGAAGTGCTGGATGCTGCGGGCTGGCGGGTCGGTGACGAAATCGTCCTCGCGTCGACGGATTTCGACCCGCGGCAGGCCGAAAGGCGGACGGTTGCCGCCATCAGCGGCAACAGGCTCACGCTGGACCGGAACCTGGAATACATGCATTTCGGCGCAATCACCTACGGCGTCGATGAACGCGGCGAAGTTGGCATGCTGACGCGCAATATCCGCATCCAGGCTTCGGCTGACGCCGAGCAGTCTTATTTCGGCGGGCATGTGATGGCCATGCCCACGAGCAGGATGTACGTCTCTGGTGTCGAGTTCAATCGCATGGGCCAGCACCTGACCCTAGCCCGGTATCCCATCCATTGGCATCTGGCCGGCGACGGGAAGGGGCAGTACATCAGGAACTCCGCGATCCACGACACCTTCAATCGCTGCGTTACCGTGCACGGCACCAACAACCTGCAGGTTGAGAACAATGTGACTTACAACACCGTGGGGCACTGCTTCTTCCTGGAAGACGGCATAGAGACCGGCAACCAGTACGTGCGCAACCTCGGGATCATGACCAAGTGTCATCCCACCAAGCCGTGCGCGCCCACCAACCTCGCCGCGGACGGGTTGAGGTCCACCTTGCCACCGGGCGCGGCCGGCCAGGCGTCCAAAGATGTGCTCATTCCCTCGGACAACACGGTGTCGACGTTCTGGATCACCAACCCGGACAATGTCTACCGCGACAACGTAGCCGCAGGATCCGACGAGGTGGGCTTCTGGATCGCATTGCCGGTGCACCCGATGGGCGCGTTCGAGGGCACGGAACTCAGCAAGGCCACCTGGGTGCGCCGCACCGCGCTGCGGGAGTTCAAGGGCAACGTCGCGCACTCCAATTTCGACGGCATCATGTTCGACCGCGGCCCGCAGCCGGATGGCCGCTTCTCCGTGCAGGGCGGCAATCCGCACATGCCGCTTGCCGATCCTGCCGATGCGAACAGCGCGCTGGTGGAGACGCTGATCGAGGATTTCACCGGCTACAAGAGTCGCAATGGCGCCGTATGGAGCCGCGGTGAGCTGAAGACTTTCCGCAACCTGAAGCTGGCCGACAATGCCGTCGGCTATACGCATGCGTCGGGCAACCTCGGGCGTTCCGAGTTCACGTCACGGGTGGTTGATTCGCTGTTCGTGGGCGAGACCGACAACGTGGGCAATCCGCGCACCCCGGCGGAGGTGGCCTACGGCCGCAGCCTGCCGTATCCCGGCATCGCGGATTACCCGATCCGCGGCTACGAGTACTACGATTTCCGGCATGAAGTGGACAATGTCACCTTCGTGAATTACGAGGACAACGCCACGCGCAAGACCGGTGCCATGTCCTACCTGATGTATACCAGTTTCGGGATCAGCTCCAACAATTCCGCGCGGCGCGCAAAATTCGTCAACGCCAAGCCGGTGTATTTCCCGCCGATGGAGCGCAGGTGGTCCGCCGATTTTGGCACCCGTGCGGCCTGGATGAGTGCGGTGTTCCGCGACCGCGATGGATCGGTGAGCGGCGTTCCCGATTCCTACATCCTCATGAACGATGGAATCAACAACGCCATGGCCATCGACGAACAGGGCTGCGAGATCAAGCCCAGCTGGAACGCTGCTGTCTGCAAGGGCGATATCGGACGCCTGAATGTGGGCGGCGGTGCCCCGGCGGCCGCTGCCGCTGGCGCTGCGCCGCTCCCGGTTGTGCTCAGCCGCAATGGCAGGGATTTCCCTCTCACCGGTGAAACCAACGTGCGCGCCGGCACCGAGATCAAGGTGAGCACTGCCAGGCCAGCCGTCTCCCTCGGTCTGAGGGAACTGGATAGCGGCTCGTGGCTGATCCTCGAGCTCCCCGGATTCACTACGGCCGCTGCGGGCGTGCCGCAGGCCAGCCTCGCGGCGCTGCGCAAGGCCGACGCCACCTCGTACTACAAGGGCAAGGATTCGCTCTGGGTCAAGTTCGTCTCCACCGGGGATACTGGCCGCGGCGGCCCTGGTGCTGTTACCAGCCTGCAGGTCAGCCGGTAGAGGAGTAGGGTCATCCCTGGTGTCTGGTTGCAGGAGAAGTTGCATGCACATTCCCCGACTCGTTGTTGTCGCCGCCGCGCTCGCCCTGGCCAGCGCACCCGCGCACTCGCAAACCCGCGCCGAGAAGAATCAGGCAAGACTTGCGAAGATGCTTGAGGGCCGCACTGCCGGCGAACCGCTGACGTGCATTCCCGGTTATGCCGCGAATCGGCTCGAGGTCATCGAAGGCGTGGCGCTGGTGTACAACGCCGGCAATACGCTCTATGTCGCGAAACCGACCCAACCTGACCAGTTGCGTCGCGATGACATCCTGGTGGTCGAGCGTTACAGCGGCCAGCTGTGCCACACCGATGTGGTCCGCACCATCGATCGATCGGGCGGCTTCCTGACGGGAGTGCTGTTCCTCGACAAGTTCGTGCCTTACAAGAAGGCCGACTGATACCGACTGGCGCCTGGCGCTTTCAATCCTTCAGAGTCGACAGGTAGGCGATCACATCGGCGCGCTGTTGCGCGTCGGCCAGCACGCCTATCATCGGTGTGCCTGGCACCTTGGCGTTGGGGTTGGCGAGGAATTCGTCCAGCGTCTCGGCGCTCCAGGTCACGCCATACTTTTTCAGGTTGTCGCTCGCGCCGAGCAAACTCTGCCCAGTGCCCGCCTTGCGCCCCACCACACCGAACAGGCTGGGGCCCACCATGGATGTGTCTGCCTTGGTAACGCCATGGCAGGCGACGCAGGCATTGGCCATGAACAGTTCCCTGCCTCTGGCGGCATCGCCCTTGATGTCGGCGGCCAAGGCGGCGGCCGTGCCCAGCAGGGCGGCCAGTGCGAACAGGCGGATGAGTCCAGTTGCCGACATCGATGTGGGTTCTCCCGAATACGTTGCGCGAAAATCCCGAAAACGGGGATCGATACTAGCAATTCCGCACCGCCGCACGATATGGCTGGGCGCGGGGCTACGCGGTATTCTCGCTTCTATAAACGTCCCCGGGTCTACCACGGGGATACGGGGGATTTCATGAGAAGTCGGCATCGCTCCTTCCTGTTGGCGTCGCTCTTTCCGGCAGTCTTGGTCTTCGGCTCGTCTATGGCCGTCCAGGCTCAGGATGCTGGCTTGGCGGCGGCCATGCGCTGGTCCGATCCGGCCACCTGGCCCGACCGCAAGGTGCCGGGTGCGGGCGACAAGGTCACCATCGGGAAAGGCAGGCAAGTGGTGCTCGACATCAGTCCGCCGGCGCTGGGCGGCCTTTCCATCGATGGCAAGCTCAGCTTCGCGGACGATGCCGACCTCGAACTCACCACCGAGTGGGTGATGTTGCATGGCGAATTGGCCATTGGCAGCGAAGCCAGCCCCCACACTCGCAAGGCGACCATCACCCTCACCGACAACGTGAAGGGTGAAGAAGTAATGGCCGGCATGGGCGACCGCGGGATCATGCTTTCAGGCGGCACCCTGAACCTGCACGGCGACCGGACCAACACATGGACCAGGCTTGCCAGGACAGCCAAGGCAGGCAGCAGCTCGATCGAGGTCCTGAATGCAGCGGGCTGGCGGGTGGGCGACGAGATCGTCCTCGCGTCAACGGATTTCGACCCCAGGCAGGCCGAGCGGCGGACTATCTCTGCCATCAGGCAAAACCGGATCACGCTCGACAGGAAGCTGGACTACATGCACTTCGGCAAGATCACCTTCGGCGTGGATGAACGCGGCGAAGTCGGTCTGCTGACGCGCAATATTCGCATCCAGGCTTCGGCCGACGCCGAAAGCTCATTCTTTGGCGGGCACATCATGGCGATGCCCACGAGCAGGATGTATGTGGAGGGCGTCGAGCTCAATCGCATGGGCCAGAATCTGACGCTGGCCCGCTATCCCATCCACTGGCACCTCGTCGGCGAGGGCAAGGGCCAGTACATCCGCAACGCCGCGATCCACGACACCTACAACCGCTGCGTAACCTTGCACGGCACCAACAACCTGCAGGTGGAAAACAACGTGGCCTACAACAACGTAGGGCACTGTTTCTTCATGGAGGACGGCATCGAGCACGGCAACCAGTTTGTCCGCAACCTCGCGATCCAGACCAAGTGCCATACGTCCAAGCCCTGCGACCCGACCAACCTCGCCCCATTCGGGGCCGCGGGCGGCCAGAACTTCAAGACGGCCGGCCAGAACTCCAAGGACGTGCTGATTCCTTCCGACAACACGGTGTCGAGCTTCTGGATC
The DNA here is from genome assembly GCA_040508085.1 of Steroidobacteraceae bacterium. Taxonomy (GTDB): domain Bacteria; phylum Pseudomonadota; class Gammaproteobacteria; order Steroidobacterales; family Steroidobacteraceae; genus ZC4RG30. The sequence goes on along the minus strand of JBEVNO010000200.1, from coordinate 2,643 downwards.
ACCAACCCGGACAACGCCTACCGCGACAACGTGGCCGCGGGGTCAGACGCAATAGGGTTCTGGTTGGCCTTTCCGGTAAATCCGACCGGCCAGTTCGAAGGCACCGCCATCAGCAAGGCAACGTGGCCACGTCGAACCCAGGTGCGGGAGTTCAAGGGCAACACCGCCCATTCAAACTTCGACGGGTTCATGCTGGACCGCGGCCCCAGGCCGGATGGCCGTTTCGCCACCGGCGGACATATTGCCCTGGCCAATCCCGCTGACGCGAATGCCCCCCAGGTGGAGACGGTGTTCGAGGATTTCACCAGCTACAAGAACCGCAACGGCGGCATCTGGGCGCGCGGCGAGATGCACGTGTTCAGGAATCTGAAGCTGGCCGACAACGCCATTGGCTACACGCATGCTTCCGGCAACTTCAATCAGTCCGCGTTCACCTCGCGGGTGGTGGATTCGCTGTTCGTGGGCGAGACGCACAATATCGGCAACCCGCGGACGCCGATGGAGAGGGCGTATGGCCGCAGCCTGCCGGAGCCTGAACTCGCGGATTTCCCGATCCGCGGCTACGAGTTCTACGATTCCCATCACGAACTGCAGAATGTCACCTTCGCGAATTTCCAGGACAACGCCACCCGCAAGACCGGTGCCATCTCCTACCTGCTGTTCACCAGCTTCGGAATGAGTTCCAACAATTCGGTGGAGCGGGCGAAGTTCGTCAACGCCAAGCCGGTGTATTTCCCGCCGGTTGAGCGCAAGTGGAGCAATGACGATTACGGCAATGGCCCCTACAGGACCTCCGTGTTCCACGACAAGGACGGCTCGGTGGGCGGCATCCCCGACTCCTACATTCTCATCAACAACGGCATCGCCATCGACGAAGCATGCGAGATCAAGGCCACCTGGAACGCTGCGGTGTGCAAGGGCGACATCGGGCGCATGAGCGTGGGCGGGGCCGGTGGCCCGGTTGGTTTCGCAGGTCCTGCCCCCGCGGGAGCCGGTGGCGCTGCGGCAGCTGCGCTGCCGCCAGTCGTGCTCAGTCGCAATGGCAGGGATTTCCCTGCGAGCGGCGAAACCAACGTGCGCGCAGGTACCGAGATCAGGGTGACCACTGCAAGGCAGTCCGTGCCCATCAACGTGAAGGAACTGGACAGCGGCTCGTGGGTGATCTTCGAGCTGCCGGGGTTCACCACCGCAGCGTCGGGTACGGAGCAGGGCAGCCTGGATGCGCTGCGCAAGGCCGGCACAACCTCTTACTACAAGGGCGATGGCTCCCTTTGGGTGAAGCTGGTTTCCACCGGCGACATCCGCGGCAGCGGCCCCGGCCGCGGCCCAGGTGCCGGCGTCAGTGTGCAGGCCAGCCGGTAAGCTGCGTCCCATGTAGCCCAATCGTTCATCGCATTGCCTGCGCCTGTTCACGGGGAGCTGGAGGCGGCCGGCTTCAGACTGCGCGAAGAAACCACTCTGCACGCCGACAGTGCAGATTGGTACTCGGTCACGGTGTCTGATCCTCGATGGAGAGCTGGCCAGCAATGATGTAGCCCCGCGCCGTTGCCTGACACAACCGTAGTTTGCGAAGTCCCGCATCGTGTCTTAGGCTGCCTGGCCAGCTCCGGCATCGAAGGAACAGGCATGAATCCGCGCGGCCCCATTCTCCCGGTCCTGCTCGCCCTGCTGTGGGGCGCACTGGCCGCCGCCGCTGACCAGCCGCGTCCGGTGCCCTACGCACCCGGTACCATCCGCATCGAAGTCGATGCCACGAACCTGAACCAGCGCATCCTCCGTGTGAAAGAGATCATCCCGGTCAGGGCTGGTCCCCTGGCGCTGCAGTACCCGCGGTGGGTGCCCGGCGGCCACTCGCCGCGCAACCCCATCGACAAGATGGCGGGTTTCATCTTCACGGCGGGCGGGCAACGGCTCGACTGGACACGCGACCCGCTCGACGTGAACGTGTTCCGGCTGGTGGTGCCGGCCGGCGTGCGCGAAATCAGTGCCGAGTTCCAGTACCTCACGCCCACTGACGGCGCGCAGGGGCGGGTGGTCGTCACGCCGAACATGCTGAACCTGCAGTGGATCTCCACCATCCTGTACCCGGCCGGCCATTACGGCAGTCAGGTGATATTCGAGCCGCATGTGCGTTACCCGGCAGGCTGGACTGCATTTACCGCCCTCGATGAGGTGCGGCGCGAAGGCGATAGCGTGCAGTACGAGACCGTGCCTTTCGACATCCTGGTGGATTCGCCGGTAATGGCGGGGCGCCACACGCGTCAGATCGACCTGACGCCCGCCGGCAGTGCGGTGCCCGTGCGGCTGGGCGTGGTGGCCGATGCGCCGAAGTACCTCGAAACAAGGCCCGAGCAGCTGGCCCAGCACCAGAGCATGATCGTGCAGGCGCTGAAGCTGTACGGCGCGCAGCATTACGACCGCTACCAGTTCCTGTTCGCATTGTCGGACCAGCTCGGCGGCATCGGCCTCGAGCACCAGCGATCGAGCGAGAACGGCGTGGGCGCCGACTATTTCACTGCCTGGGACGACAAGGTGGGCTTCACCGACCTGCTCGCGCACGAATATACGCATTCGTGGAATGGCAAGTACCGCCGCCCGGCAGACCTGTGGACGCCGAACTACAACACCCCCATGCGCGACAGC
>JBEVNO010000199.1:0-2988 GCA_040508085.1 Steroidobacteraceae bacterium | reverse complement strand
AGTCCATGCGCCCCTTCTGCACGACGTTCAACGCCTCGAGCTTGTTGATGTTGCGCAACAGGACGTTGCCGGCGAGGCGGGCGGCCTTGACCATGACGGTGACGGCGGGTTTCTGCATGGCGAAAAGCTCCCGTAAAGGCAGAGTAGGGGTTTGGCGGGGGAAAAGAGCGGTCCCGGCGCAGAGGCCGGTCGCGCAGTTTACCATCTGTGGCTGTCCTGCTCGCGTTTGGCCTGTTCATGTCCATTGAAACCGCTCCTTCCCGCATCCGTTTCGTCCTGGTCGGCACCCAGCACCCCGGCAACATGGGCGCTGCCGCGCGCGCCATGAAGACCATGGGCCTGGCCCGGCTGGTCCTGGTCGCCCCGGAAAAGCCGCTCGATGAAGAGGCCTTCCGCCGTTCGGCCGGGGCCGAGGACGTGCTGGGCGATGCGCCCGTGGTGGCCACCCTGGCCGAAGCCGTGGCCGACTGCCGCTTCGTGCTGGGCTGCACCGCGCGCTCGCGCCGGGTCCAGCTGGAGGAGCTGCTGCCGGCGGTGGCCGGCCAGCGGGCGCTGGCCAAGGCGGCCGAGCCGGCCGAAGTGGCCTTCGTGTTCGGCCGCGAGCGTACCGGGCTGACCAATGAAGAACTGCAGCTGTGCCATGCCGCCGTGCACATTCCGTCCGATCCGGCGTTCAGTTCATTGAACCTGGCCGCGGCCGTGCAGGTGCTGGCCTATGAACTGCGGATGGCGATCCTCGGCGCCGCCGATGCGCCGGTCGCCGCCCCGGCCGACCCCGGGTTCGGCGAAGCGCCGGCCAGCCACGCGCAGGTTGAAGGCCTGTTCGGCCAGCTCGGCGATACGCTCGATGAGATCGACTTCCACAAGGGCCGTGCCCCGGAATCGGCGATGCGCAAACTGCGCCGGCTGTTCCTGCGCACGGAATTGAGCGAGCAGGAAGTGCGGCTGCTGCGCGGCATCCTGTCCGATGCCCAGCGGATGGCGAGATTGGCGACCGGCAAGCTGCAATAGGCTGACGCAGTTCTCACTTTTTGAGTTAGGCTGTCCCCGTTCCTTGGGGGGAGTGACGGGGTTGTCGAGACTGCAAAGGCTGCTGCAGCGCGCACTGCTGTGCCTGGCCATCGCCACGATGGCCGGGACTGCGTGGGCTGGCCCTGCGCATGTGCTGGTGCTGGGCCGGATCAGCGACGACCCCAAGTCACACTATGCGCAGCTGCAGCCGTTGCTGGATTACGTGGTCCCGCGCATGCGCGAGGTCGGCATCACCGAAGGGCGCATCCTGATGGCCCGCGATGCCCAGCAGATGGGCAGCTATCTGCGCCGCGGCCAGGTCGACTGGGTCACCGAAACGGCGGGCACTGCGGTGGCGCTGGGCCTGCGCAGTGGCGCGCAGCCGCTGCTGCTGACCGAACGCAGCGGCGTGCGCGATTACCACACCGTGTTCTTCGTCCGCCGCGACAGCCCGCTGCGCACCCTGGAAGACCTGCGCGGGCATACCCTTGCGCTGCAGAACGTGGCCTCCACCAGTGCCTACCTGGTGCCGGTGATGACCCTGCTGCAGCACGGGCAGATGCCCGAGATACTGTCCTCGGCGCACGATCAGGCCGCGCCGGACACGGTCGGCTATGTGTTTGCGCGTTCAGAACTGAACATCGCCACCCTGGTGCACAAGCGGGTGGTCGATGCCGGAGCGGTCAGCAACCTGGACTGGTCCGATGGCCGGCGCATCCCGGCCGGCTTCATCCGCGATTTCCGCGCCATCCATCGCACCGAGCCGTACCCGCGTGCGATCGAGATGGTGCGTGCCGGGCTGGATCCGGCGGTGCGCGACCGCCTGCAGCAGGTCCTGCTGGAGGCCGCGACGGATCCGCAGGCGCAGGACGCCTTGCAGAAATTTTTTGGTACTTCCGGGTTCCACCGCGTGGATGCACAGATGCAGCACCGGCTGGATGAATTGAAACAGGGATTGACACGCGTGCGGATGGAAGTGGAATGAGGCGGTTGGGTTCCGGAATGCAGGCACGCTTCGTGCTGGCGATGGGCGGTGCCATGCTGGTCGTGGTGGCGATCCTGGCGGTCGTGCTGGGGCGGCAGGCGACGATGCAGGATGAGGTCAAGCACCTCAGCGGCAACGTCATCCACGATCTGTTCGACCGCAGCGTGCGCAGCCGCGGTGAAGCGCTGGCGCGCGAGCTGGCCGATGCACTGGCCAACCCGCTGTACTACAACGATCTGGAGCAGGTCGGTGCGCTGGTACGCAATACCTCGCGGCAGCAGGTGGTGCGCTATGTGCTGGTGTTCGATGCCGACGGTGCGCTGATCCACGACGGCTCGGTGGAGGTGCTCGGCTTCGGCCAGCCGATGTCCGATCCGCTCGCGCCCGGCGCGGTGGCGGCGCGTTCGCTGGTGGTGCAGCAGTCGCCCAAGGTGCTCGACAACGCGTTGCCGATCATGGTCGGCAACCAGCGCGTCGGCGGGGTCCGCGTCGGCATGGCGCTGGACGATGTGCAGGTGATGGAAGCGCGTGCCAACCAGACCCTCGGTGAGCGCCTGCAGCAGGTCGGCAAGCGCCACCTCGGCTGGCTGCTGCTGATGCTGGGCCTGCTGATCGGCATTGGCGTGGCGGTGATCATCTACGTGCAGCGCACCCTGGTCACCCCGATCCGCTGGCTGGCCGGCGCGGCGCGCCAGATCGAAGCCGGCGATTACAACCTGCAGCTGCGGCAGAGCGACCGCGGCGACGAAGTTGGCGAACTGGTGCGTGCGTTCGGCCGGATGAGCGAGGCCATCGCCCGGCATGACCGCGACGTGCGCCACATGGCCTATACCGATGCGCTGACCGGGCTGACCAACCGGCTGGCCTTCCGTGAGGCGCTGGACCACCGTTTGATGGCCGCCCGCGCGTCCGGCCAGCGGCTGGCGCTGCTGTTTGCCGATATCGATGACTTCAAGCGGGTCAACGATTCGCTCGGCCACGAGGCCGGCGAC
>JBEVNO010000154.1:0-10066 GCA_040508085.1 Steroidobacteraceae bacterium | reverse complement strand
CCGCCGGCCGGCGGGCCCGAACCACCGCGTCAGCGCCGCAGGCAGCCCCACTTCGCGCTGGTCGCCGACCCAGGCGACATGCCCGTCAGGACGCACCAGCACCGCGACAGGCGCGGGCACGGCGCCGATCCCTGGCAGATTCCACTCTCCCGCATAGCGCGCATCTACCAGTTGCAGGCGATCCCGCCACGGACCCAGGTCGAACCAGCCCGGCTCCCCCAGGTTCAGTAGCACGGCGCGCGCCTCGTGCAGCAGCGTGAACAGGCGGAGAGACCCTTCCGCGGCGATCAGCTCCAGGTCTGGCATGCGTCGACCGAGCAGCGGATGCGGGGGCCCGTGCTGCATGCCTGCACCGCCAAGGTCGTAGCAGATATCCAGCCCCGTCATCATCGCGGCGAATCGCTGGCGCGGTTCTTCCATCGTCAGCATCTCGGCAACCGTTTCGCGCAGTGCCTTGCTGCGATCATCAGCACGCCGCAGCGCGACGGCGGCCATCGTATTGCGCAGCACCCGGGCACCCACCGGATGCCGTTCCGCGTGATAGGTGTCCAGCAGGCTTGCCGGTGCGGTGCGTTTCACCACCTGCGCCAGCTTCCAGCCGAGATTCACCGCGTCCTGTACGCCGGTGTTGAGACCATGCCCGCCATCCGGCGCGTGCACATGGGCCGCATCGCCGGCAAGCAGCACCCGTCCCTGGCGGTAGGTCGCAGCCTGCCGGCTCATATCGGTGAATCGTGAGAGCCAGGTCGGGCTATGCACGCCATAGTCGGTGCCATATGCGGCGATCAGCCCTTCACTGATCTGCTGCAGCGAAGGTTCGCCAGCAGCGCCCACCTGCGCTTCGGTGAGCATCACGCGTATGGGTCCCTGGTCCTTGAACGCCACCTCACCATCCCGGATGACATACTCGACGCGGCTGATGGCATGGATGCCGCGCGCATCGTGCCGGATGCCCAGCGGCGGTGTGTCCCGCATCGCTACCTCGGCGATGAGGCAACTGGTGGTGGCATCCGAACCCGGGAAATCGATGCCGGCAGCTTTGCGCACCAGGCTGCGTCCGCCGTCGCATCCGACCAGATACGTAGCGCGCAGCGTGGCGCCGTCGCCAAGCGTTACGTCAACGCGGTCGGGCTGTTGTGCGAAGCCGACCACTTCGCGGCTGCGATAAACCGGCACAGCCAGCTCCTCGACCCAGCCTGCCAGGATGCGCTCGATATGGTTCTGCCACAGCGCCAGCCCGTAAGGATGCCGAGTCGGGAAGTGGCTGATATCCAGTCGAGTGCCGGCGAAGCCGGCCACCTGCGCTACCTGGCCTGCATCGACAAAGCGCGCGGCGATACCACGCTGATCCAGCACTTCCAGCGTGCGGCTGTGCAGTCCGCCGGCCCGCGTGCCAGCCAGGGCCTGGGTGCTGCGTCGCTCGACCAGGGCTACGTCCACGCCGGCCAGCGCCAGCTCGCCAGCGAGCATCAGTCCAGTTGGTCCTGCCCCGGCAATCAATACGTCATGATCTGCTTTGTGCATGGCGGTTCACCTGCTGCATGCCATATGGCAACGGCTGGCGATGCTGCAGCAGGCGTCGGGTCTGGCCGCAAGCCCCGGGGCCCGTTATAGTCTGAAGCGGGGGGCAACAATGCCTGCCGGTCTGCCCATCGCGCCCCGCGATGCGCAGCAGAAACCTTCAAGATGTAATCGCCGGCAATGTGCGCCACTGGTGATTGATGCGTGTGCGGCATCGCTCGCGGCGCGGGCACGACCATCGCCCGGGCGATGTACGCCTGCCGTCGTGCTATAAGAGCCGCCTGCGCTGTCATGGTGCACTCTTCATTCCAGCCGGGTTTCAACACAGGAAAACAGAATCATGCAGATCAAACGCAGTGCGAGCGCCATCTGGCACGGTGGCATCAAGGACGGCAAGGGTGCGATCAGCACCGGCAGCGGCGCGCTGAAGGAATATCCGTACGGCTTCGCGGCCCGCTTCGAAGGCCAGCCGGGCACCAATCCGGAGGAGCTGCTGGGAGCGGCGCATGCCGGCTGCTTCACCATGGCTCTCTCGTTGATCCTCACCGAGGAGAAGCTCGGCGTGGAAGAGCTGTCGACCACTGCGGAAGTCACACTCGAGAAGCTGGATACCGGCTTCACCATCACCGCCGTGCATCTGAACCTCAAGGCGCGCGTCACTGGCGTGGACGCTGCGAAATTCGCGGAGCTCGCGCAGAAGGCCAAGGAGAACTGCCCGCTCTCCAAGGTGATCAAGGCCAACATCACGATGACCTCGCAGCTGCTGAGCTGAATGCGGGCGGCGGCGCCACCGCGTGCATGACCTGAGCGAGGAGCTGCGCGCGCTGCCCGAAGAGGCGGCGCGCGCACCCGCGCTTGCGCAGGCGGTGCTGCTCGAGCAGCGGCAGCTCTTCTCGGTGCGTCGCGAGCTGCTGGTGCTGATATATGCAGCGGTGGCCGTGCTGGTGTCCGGCGTCGGGCTGCTGATCAAGGCCAACCTCGAACGCATCGGCCCGCTGGCATTGCTCGGAGGCAACCTCGCGGCTGCTGCCGGCTGCTATGCCGTGGCGCTGCGGGTGCGCCAGGTGCGGCGCCCGCGTTCGCTGGGCGAGGATTACGTGCTGCTGCTGGGCGCGCTGCTGTTCAGTACGGCGGTGGGCTTTGCTGAAACGCAGTTCCATGTGCTGGGCGCAGGCTGGTCGCGGCACCTGTTGCTGCTGGCGCTGTGGCATCTGGTCACCGCCTATCTGTTCCGCTCCCGGCTGGTGCTGGCGGTGTCACTCACCGCATTTGCAGGCTGGCTGGGCGTGGAAGCGCGGCTGGGAACATGGTTCGACCCGCTGCATCCGCTGCTGGGATTGGGTCCGCGGGGCCTGCTGTGTGCGACGCTTTTCTACGTGGGCGGCTGGTTCCACCGCCATGAGCAGGCGGGCACCGCCACCGGCTTTCGTGATGTCTATCGCCAGTTCGCTGCCAACTTCGGCTTCTGGGGCGCACTGGCGCTGGGCGCCAGCAGCGACACGCGCTGGCTCGGCGCTCTGCTGCTGATCGTCCTGGCGCTGATCATTGCGCGCGCCGGGCTCACTGAGCGCCGGCAGAGTTTCCTGCTCTATGCGGTGGGCTACAGCGCAGTCGGGCTGATCTGGCTCGAATCGCTGCTGCTGCGGGACTGGCTGGTGATGTCCTGGGCCGGGCTCCTGACCGTGGTGGGAGCGATCGTGCTGTTGATGAACCTGCGTGGACGCCTGCAGCACGCTGCCGGGTGATCGCGACGTCGGATGCCGTCCTACGCGCCTGCGCGCAGCGGCCGCGTTGCGGCGGCCCGCAAGTACCCGTCTAATGCCCCGCATGAGTGTCCACGTGCCGGCAATTCCTTGAGCGACGCGCTTCCCGTCACCGTCATCCTTAATGCCGGCTCGGGCCATGGCGACCAAGCGAAGGTCGAGGCCGAGATACGCGCCGGGTTTGCCGAGGCGGGCCGCGCGCATCGCATTGCGATCGCAGGCAGCGCGGAAGAGGTGGAGCGCGAGGCGCGCCTGGCGGTCAGCTCAGGAGAGCCGCAGATCATTGTGGCTGCAGGCGGTGATGGCACGATCAACCTGGTGGCCGGCATCGTGCTGCAAAGCGGGATCCCGTTCGGAGTAATACCCCTCGGCACCTTCAACTATTTCGCCCGCGACCTGGGCATTCCGCTGGATCCGCGTGCCGCCGCCATCGCAGTCGCCACCGGTACTATCCGGCAGGTGCATGTAGCCCGTGTAAATGGTCATCTGTTCCTGAACAACGCCAGCTTCGGCCTGTATCGCAAGCTGCTCGAGGAGCGTGAGCGCTACAAGCAGCGGCTGGGCCGCTACAAGGCCGTGGCGGTGCTCGCAGCGCTGGCCACCGTCTGGCAGCACCGGCAGTCATACCTGCTGCGCATGGAACTGGACGGCAAGCCGACAACTCTGCGCACGCCACTGCTGTTCTTCGGGTTGAACTCGCTGCAGCTTGAAAAGCTGGATCTGGACGTGGCGCGCTGCACGCAGAACGGCCAGATGGCGGTGATCGCGCTGCAGCCCACCAGCCGCTGGCATCTGCTGGGCCTGGCGCTGCGCGGCGCCCTGCAGGGCCTGCGCGATTCGCCCGACCTGCGCTGCCATGGCGCGTCGCGCGTCGAGGTAACGCTGCCCGGCCGCCGCACCACACGCGTGGCGGTGGACGGGGAGAGCTTCGAGTGCGAGCTGCCGCTGCAGTTCGAGATGCTGCGCGAGGCGCTGCCGGTGGTGGTGCCGCAGGTTCCGGAGGAGCGCCGGTGAACATGCCGGTGCGCATGCGCGTTGCGCATCTGTCGGATCCGCATTTCGGCACGGTGGTGCCGGCAGTGCGCGAAGCGCTGCATGCAGAACTGCATGCGCAGCCGCCCGATCTCATCCTGCTGACCGGCGACATCACGCAGCGCGCGCGGCGCGACCAGTTCGTGCAGGCACGGGATTTCCTCGCCAGCCTGCCGGCAGTGCCGCGGCTGTGCCTGCCGGGCAACCACGACCTGCCGCTGTTTGATCTGGTGGCCCGCGCGGTGAAGCCCTACGACTACTACCGCCAGTTCATCTCCAGGGATTTGCAGCCGCAGTACGTGGATGATCGCATCGCCGTGCTGTGCGTGGATGCGACCAGCCGCTTCCGCCACAAGGATGGCAAGATCAGCCAGCGGCAGGTCGAGCACACGGCTGCCCAGCTCACGCAGACGCGCCGTCCGTTCCGCATCGTGGCCACGCACCAGCCGCTGGCGGCCCTGGTAGGCAGTGACCGCAGCAATGTGGCGCACGGCGCCGAGCGCGCACTGGATCGCTGGATCGCGGCCGGCGCGGATCTCTTCCTGGGTGGCCATATCCATCTGCCCTATTGCCTGGAAGTGCGCACCAGTGACCATCGTGACAGCAGCGTGCTGCTGCAGGCGGGCACCTGCCTGTCGCGGCGCGTGCGCGATGGCATCCCGAACTCATACAACCTGATAACGCTGCAGCGTACCGGTGCCGAACGCCGCATCCTGGTGGAGCGCCGCGATTATGATGCGGCATCGGACCGCTTCATCCTGGCCCGACGCGACGAGGCGGGCAGCATGATGGATCGCGGCAGAACCGGTCTGAACGGGTGGCGGCTGACGGCGCAGGGCGAAGTCTAGTGGCGCCTGCCGGTGAGGTTGCGGCGCCTATTACCGCGCCGCCGGGGGAGGCCTTTGCGCTGGACCGGCAGATACTGCTCGGGTTGCGCGAGCCCACCGACTTGGCCAATCCCATCGGTCCGGACTGGCTGCGTCACACAGCGGTTGACCTCACCAGCCTCGGCGGCCACTCCGTGCTGACCGCGCTGGTGCTGCTGGTAGCGGGTTTCCTGCTGCTGGATGGGCGCCGCCAGACTGCCGCGCTGGTGCTGGCCAGTTCGATCGGCGCCTCGCTGGTGAGCAGCGGCCTGAAGATCCTGTTTGCGCGACCCCGGCCGGACCTGGTAGACCACCTGGTAGGTGTCTCCACGCCGAGCTTTCCGAGTGGCCACGCACTGGCCTCTGCTGCCATCTACCTGACACTCGGCGCCTTGCTGGCGCGGGAATTCCCGCGCCCCGCATTGCGTCGATATTTCATGTCCGTCGCGGTGGCACTGACCCTCCTGATCGGCATGAGCCGCGTCTATCTCGGCGTTCACTGGCCCAGCGATGTGCTGGCCGGCTGGTGTCTGGGCGCGCTGTGGGCTGCTGCCTGCTGGCGCGTGGACAAATGGTTGCAGGAGCGCCGGACATGAAGATTGCCCGCCCCAGTGTCGATCAGGAGCGGTGGCTGGTACTGGCCGACCGCTACGCGGGGCTGCGCGCGCTGGTGGAAAAGTCAGGCCGCACCGGTGGCTGGAAAACCACCACCTGGCTCAGCCGCTGCCTGGGCTTCGTGCTGGGAGTGGTGGGCGCGGGCATGCTGGGCGGCGCACTGTCGCCGGCGCCGTGGCCGCTGCTGTGGGCCGGCCTGCTGCTGATGATCATCGCGGAGTGGCTGGTTGCGCAGCGCCGGGTGTTCCGCTCCGGCATCGAAGAGGCGGTCTATGTTTGCGGCGCGGTGGCAGTAGTGGTGCAGGTGCTGATGTGGAGTCGCGGCAGCAATGAGGCGCTGGGCGCCGCGCTGATCGCCAGCGCCTTGCTGCTGGTGGGCTGGCGCCTGCTGAACCCCCTGTTCACGACCCTTGCTGCCGCGCTGTACGTGCTGGCCATCGCGCTGGTGGATGCCTCGTTCCTCGGCCGCATGAACTCACTGGAGGCGGCCGTGGCCAGCGCCGCCATCGCGGTGGGCGCACTGCTCGCGGCAGGCCTGAGCTGGCGCCGTCCCACGCATGCCCGCATGGTCGATGGCCTGCTGATCACCATGCCCTGGCTGGCATACGGGTGGCTGGTGGCCTACACCCCGGCCGGCGCCGCCACCGGCAACTGGACCGCGCTGGGTGCCGCCACGTTTTTCCTGGCAGGTACGCTGCTGGCGGGTGTGAAGCGGCGGCAGCATGCGCCACTGATCGGGGCGCTGGGCAATCTGGTGTGCGTGGCCAATGCCCTGCATCGCTTGTTGCCATGGCCATTGCACTGGCAGCTGATGGCGGCCGGCGCAGCCGCGCTGGTGTCGGCAGTTCTGCTGGATCGCGGCTTGCGGAACCGGAACGCTATCACCTCGCGCGCCATTGTTGAGCCCGAGGGTCTGGACCTTGCGCAGCTGGCCGGCGCAGCCAGCCTCTCGCCTGCAGCGCCGGCGCCATCGCATGGCGTGCACGGACACGGCGGCGAATTCGGTGGCGGCGGCGCCACCGGTCGATTCTAGTTGCCGCCCCTACATTTCCACGGCGCAATGCGCGACCATAGCCTGACGCCGGGGGGATTGCGGAAAAGTATGCGCGCGACGACTACGAGTGCGATGTTCGGTGGCTTCGCCGCGCTGCTCATCCTGTGTGGTTGTGGTGGTGGTGGCAGCGACAGCAGCACCAGTGATGCAAGTCCCGGCAATGGTCCCGGCAGTGGCATCAGCAATGCCCCCACAACCAATGCCGCCCCCACCGCCAATGCGGGCGCGGCCCAGACCGCACTCACCGGTGCCACAGTCACGCTCGATGGATCCGGCAGCAGGGATCCGGACGGCACCATTGCAAGCTACGCGTGGACGCAGACCGCAGGGCCCACGGTGGCGCTGGTCAATGGCAGCACGGTGCGTCCCACCTTCACTGCGCCGCAGGCGTCTGCAGCGACGACCTATACCTTCTCGCTGGTCGTCGTCGACAACCTCGGCGCTGGCAGCAGCCCAAGTACTGTCTCGGTGGTTGCATCCCCGGCACCCGTCGCAACCGTTGCGATCTCCGGTGTGGTGCGCTTTGCGCGGGTTTTCATCAGCACGACGCCGCCGATAGCTCTGAATTACGCCAACCCGATTCTGCGTCCCGCGCGTTTTGTGCAGGTGGAGGTGCTGGATGCGGACAACCTGCAGGCATCACCACTGGCAACGGGGTCCACAGGCGACAGTGGGGCCTACAGCCTTGATGTCCCCAGCAACAGGAACGTGGTGGTGCGGGTGATCGCACGCATGCAGCAGAGCGGTCCCGGCGGCTTCAACGTGCGGGTGCAGGATGGTGTCGGCGCCTCGACGCCGCCCTATTCATTCTCGACCACGCCTTTCAACAGCAATGTCGGCTCCCGGGACATCGATCTGCCGACCGGCATCTCCGCCAGCGGCGCTGACACCGGGCCGCGCGTCTCCGGACCGTTTGCCATTCTGGACACCATTCTCACGGGCATCGAAACCGTGCGCGGCGCGGCGCCGCTGGCGACGTTCCCCGATCTCTTCGTGGATTGGGGCACGCAGAATGACGGTACCTACTTCACCACCCGCAACGGCCAGCACATCGCACTGGCGTCGGACCTGACGGAAGACACCGACGAGTTCGACCAGCACGTGGTGGCGCATGAATTCGGCCATTACATCGAGGCCAACTTCTCGCGCGCCGACACCCTGGGGGGCAGCCATGGTCTCGGCGACCGGCTTGACGCACGCGTCGCATTTGGCGAGGGCTTTGCCACCGCGTTTGCCGCCATCGCGCTCAATGACCCGGTGGTGCGGGACAGTTTCGTGATCAACGGCACGCTGGTCGCGGCTGGCGTGAATGTCGAGGCGAACCCTGCGACCATTTCCTCGGGCACGCCCAATGATGGTCCGGGGTGCTGGTGCAGCGAGGCCTCGGTGTCGGCGATCCTGTGGGATATTTATGACAGCCTGCCCGACACCAACGACGGCCTGGCTCTGGGCTTCGGCGCTCTATGGCAGGTGCTGACGGGCGCGCAGCGCACCACGCCGGCAGTTACCAGCATCTTCTCGTTCATCGAGGCCTTCAAGATCGCGCAGCCGGCGCATGCGGCGGCGGTGGATACGCTGGTTGGCGCGCAGAACATCGATTCGCCCACCATCAATGCCTTCGCCACCAACGAGACGCACGCCCCCTATGCCGGCACGCTGCCGCTGTTCACCGACATCAGCGTCGGCGCGCCGGTGGTGGTACGCAGCATCAATGACGGTGGCATCCACAATACGGCGGGCAACCATCGCCTGCTGCGATTCACGCCTGTGGACTCGCGTACCGTCGTGGTGACGATGACGACCTCCAACACCGCCACGGACGCCGACCCGGACTTCCGCGTGTTTCGTTCGGGGGTGCCCGTCGGGCAGGGGCTGGGCCCCGGTGGCCCGGAAACAGCAGAATTCCACGTCACGGCCGGCATTCCTTACGTGATCGACGCATACGACTGTGCCAACGGCTGCGCGCCGAAATCCGACGGCTCGCCGGAGGGCACGCCCGGTGATTACGACCTGACCATCACCATCGTGAACAAGTGAGGCGATTCATCATGCGCACCGTGCGTTTCGACACCGCAGGCTGGGGCGCCGGTGCCTTGTTGATGGGTCTGGGCGCGTGCCATCAGCCCTCCGACCCGAAGCCCTCGCCGGTCGAGCCGCCGGCGCCGACCGTGGCAGCGCCACCGGGCGCGCCCGAGGCCGCGCCGGTGGCAGCAACGGTGGCGGTCGCAGTGGCCGCGGAGCAGGAACCGGAGCTCGCCGCCATGAACGTCGCGCAGCCGGTGAGTTCCAAGCTCGGTGTACCGGTGGACCTGCGCTACCGCTTCGACGCCACCGTACAGCCGGGCCAGCCCGTGACCATGCACCTGGCCGCAGTGCCGCGCGTGCAGGGCCGCAACCTGGCGGTGCGGATCAAGGAGGCGGCCGGCCTGCGCCTGTCTTCCGGTGACCTGACCGTGCAGAAGGCCAATGTCGCCACCTCCTATCGCCAGCAGGTCTCGGTCACCCGCCTCTCCAGCGGGCCTGCGGAAGTTCGCGTGCTGGTGACCATGGACCTGCCGGAGGGATCGGCCTTCAGCTACTACAGCGTGCCACTGGGTGCGCCGGTGGCAGCCCCCAAAGAGGCCCCGCCCAAGGTAGAGTAGCGCCCCGCTACTGCCCGCAGCCTCAATCGATATGTTGGAAGCATTCCTGGTCTCGACCGGCGTAGTCGCGCTCGCCGAGATCGGCGACAAGACGCAGTTGCTGGCGCTGGTGCTGGCGGCGCGGTTCCGCAGGCCCGTCCCCATCATCCTCGGCATCCTGGTGGCCACGCTGGTGAACCATGCGCTGGCGGGAGCGGCGGGCGCGTGGATCTCGGCCATGATCGGCCCGGCGGCCATGCGCTGGATCCTCGGCCTCTCGTTCATCGCGATGGCGGCGTGGACCTTGATCCCCGACAAGATCGAAGACGAGACGCAGGCCGCGCCGCGTTTCGGCATCTTTGGTACCACCCTCGTGGCGTTCTTCCTGCTCGAAATGGGCGACAAGACGCAGATTGCGACCATTGCGCTGGCCGCCAAATACAGCGCACTGGCAAGCGTGGTGGCGGGCACCACCTTCGGCATGATGCTGGCCAACGTGCCGGCGGTGCTGCTGGGGGAGGTGGCGGCAAAGAAGCTGCCGATGAAGCTGGTGCATGGCATCGCGGCCGCGATTTTCCTGGTGCTGGGCATCCT
>JBEVNO010000100.1:0-15984 GCA_040508085.1 Steroidobacteraceae bacterium | reverse complement strand
CGGGTCATGGGATCAACTGAATGCCTGTCCCGACCTGATAGTGGCGTCCCCACGGGGATTCGAACCCCGGTTACCGCCGTGAAAGGGCGATGTCCTAGGCCTCTAGACGATGGGGACGTCTTGAAGGGGCCGGCATTCTAATCGGAACCCGGGCGACTTCCTATCGGAAATCTTCCGGGGTGTGCTGCGGCCGGCCCCCCCCCCCCAGGAGGGCCTGCCGGTTGGCGAGCCGCGCGCCTAGCTCCGCGGCAGCGCCAGCGCTGCCTGGCGCGTGGCATCGAGCTTCGGCAGGGTGCGCTTCGCAAACGCCGCCAGCTGCGCGTCGGTCATGTCCTGCGCCGCCTCATAGAGCGCGATGGCCTTGAGGATCTCGTCGATCAGATGCTCGACGAACCAGTCGTCGAACGCAGCTCCGGTCCTGCTTTCGGACTGCTGCAACATCTGCTCATCGGGATAGATCAGTGTGGTCGGCACATCCAGGCGCTTGCTGGCCGCAATGGTGGCGAGTTCGCCGCGAATGGCCTGCTGGGCCTTCGCCACCTGCTCCGCCACCGCACGCAACGCCGGCTTCTGTACCTTCGCCGTTCCCTGCCTCGCCAGGGCGATCAGCGTCAACGCGCCGAGTGCCGCGCCTTTGACGAACACGGTGGGGTCCGTGATGAGCTGCGTTTCGGTGTCGCGCACCACACCATCGACGCGCTCCACGGCGGCGCGGTTCGGATCCACTGCGGTTGAATTCGGTTGCATCAGTCCTTGTCCATTTTGTCGCGCACTTTCTTGGTCAGCTGCTTGCCGGCTTCCACTGGCTTCTTCAGCATCCGCACTGCCGCATTCTGCTCCTTCGCCTTCTCTGGTTCATAGCCCAGCCGGCCTACGCATTCCGCATACAGGCCGGTCGGCAAGGCATCGGCGCGGAACATGGCGGTGATGCGGGCGCCGGCATTGCGGTCGTCCTCCTTGCGGCACTCCATCGTGAAATCCTCGGCTTCCTGCCTGCGGCCCGCGGCGCGGGCCATGGAAACCAGCGGCGGCAGGAATGGCGCCGCGTTACCTACCTGCGCCCGGCCCTGCTGCAGCACCTGCACCGCGCCGCTGTAGTCCTTGCGCAGCGCCGCAGCGGAGGCCGCCCACAGGTAGGCCTGCGAGGGCGCAAGTCGGGACGCAGCCCAGTCGCGCGCATGGCGATCCGCCAGCGCGCGCTGCTGCTGGTTCTCGCTCCAGGCGCCAAGCGGCAGATGCAGGTGCGCGCTCGGCAACGTGGCACCGGCGCGCGCCAGCACCGCCGACTGGCGCCGCGCCTCCTCGGTCTTGCCACCGGCCAGGGCATCCAGCAGTACCAGACCGGCTGCATCTGCATCCAGCAACTGCTTGCCCCCGCCGCGCCGCAGGTTCGCCTGGAAGCGCGACGCGGCGCGTACGACGCCCTTGGCCGGGACATGCGTGCCGGCATAGTTGGCCAGCATTGCCTGCCGCTGGTCGGGTGAATCGTATTCACGGCTCAGTCCGGCGATGCCGTCGATGACTGTCTCCACCGCGGATCTGGAGAGCTTCGAGCGCACGCCCTCGGCCAGCTGGGTTGCCTCGGCCTTCAAGCCCTTCTGCTGCTGGGAAGCGATGGGCTTGGCCCTGGCCTGCGCACGGCTGATCATCACGTTCTTCAGCACTTCCAGGCGCGCACTGCGCTTCGCCGCGGCCACTGCCAGTTTCTGGAACAGGTCTCCGAAGGCAGATGGGTCGTAGCCTGCCGCCTGCATCAGGTCGAAGCCGCGCTGGTCCGCGGCGCGCTCCTGCTTGCGGTTGAACCCCGGAAACAGGATGTCGCTCCACAGCAGACTCGCCGCCTGCGTGGACACCAGCCCCTGCCCACCATAGCGTGACAGGTCGCCCGATGGCGGACGCCCATTGCCGCGCAGCTTGCTGGCCGCGATCACAACCGCTTCCATGGTTTCCACACCCAGCGGAAAGGCGCGCAGGGAATCCTTCTGATGCGGATGCCCGAGCAGCAGATGCGACAGCTCATGCGACAGCGCGGCTGCCAGCTCGTCCTCGCTGCTCATGCTGCGCAGCGCGCCGGTAGATACGACCAGCAAGCCCGCTGCGTCGGTGAACAAATTGAAGCTGTCCGATGAGTACACCATCAGGCGCGGCATCTGCGCCTTGCCACCCTGCGTGTCGAGCAGGCGTTGCACGATGGATTCCAGGTATTGCGTCACGGCGGGGGAATCGACGAACACGTACTGGCGAGCCAGGTAAGGTGCCAGCGCCGTCGCTGCGCGATCAGCCGCATATGGCGAGCCCGGCAGCAGCGCAGCCAGCAAGGCCACAGCCGCGGACTGCTTCAGCCGGAACATGGATCGATGCCGGATACCGCAGGCCGCTTCGCATCATTGCGATCCGATGGTGGCTTGTCCTTGCACAGCCGCACCGGGGTTGCAACGGCTCCCGCAATCTTCACCTGCAGCCGGTCGACCCACACCGCGGCCTTGCCAGCGACCTGTACCTTCACCTGGCGGCCCGGCATGTCACGGCAGGCCAGCACCGGTACACCGGTGGTGATGGCCGCAGCCGCGATACGGCCGCTGAACTCGCCCGCCTCGCCGTAGGTGGTCACCTCGCCCCTGGCCATGACCTGCACCACGCTCTGCTCGCGCGGCTCGCAGCCGGTGCCCGCGGTGTCCGCTGCCGTGGCCGGGTTCTGCAGCAACGCGGCGCAGCTGCAGGCAATGACAATGGGCATGCTTCTCGACATCATGACCTGATCCTCCGGAACACCTGACCGAGCAGGGAGCGTGGGTGCGGCAGCTGCTTGGCCGCGGGTTCGCGGCCTGCAGCATCGCGGCGGTAGAAAGGCTTCATCGTGTGCGTGAAGGCGGCCAGCACGAACACCAGCGCCAGCCAGTTGCCCACCGGCATGTCGAGCATGACCAGCAGCAGCAACGAGATGGCGGCGCTGGCGGCCAGCGCCAGGAAATAAGCCGCCGAGTACGTCGGCTTGCTGAGGTCCAGTATCACAGCGAGCCCCAGCGCGGGCAGCGCGATGTCCCAGCGGCCTGCCCAGAGATAGGTCGCCACCACGGCCAGCCAGAACCCGAGGCTCACCCAGGCAAGCCCCTGCTTGAATGCGTTGTTGTCGTACAGCGAGGCGATGAAGGGGAAGGTGTAGGCGAACAGCAGCGCGCAACCCAGGATGAGCAATTTCTGCAGCCTGCCTGGCGGGTCGCGCAGATAGCCGCTGCCCGCAGCCAGCAGGTTATCGGCGACCATTGCGTGCCACACCGCTCCCGGTAGCTGCCCGTGCACGGGGGTCTGCACCACATCGGGAATGCCGGAAACATCCGCGCCCAACACCACCAGCTTGCCGCCGATGAGCTCCTGCCACTCCTCGTAAGTGGCATTGGCGAGCAGGCTGTAAGGAACCACATTGACCGGCGGGCACGGCAGGCTGATCTCGGGATCCGCGCTGCGGCGAGGGTTGCCGAACAGGCTGAAGGCCAGCTGGCGCGCTGATTTCGCCAGGCGCCGCCACGCGGCCACCGTGCCGTCCGGTGCAGCACCGCGCTGGCAGACATCGGCGCCGTGGGAGAACGTCTGCGCCGCCGGGGGGAACGCCCCGGCCCGCGGGATCAGCGGGCGTACGAAGGCTGCCTCGCCGGATTCTGCACCGTTGCGGCACCCCGCCACCTGGGGGCGCTGGGTACAGAACGCCTGGTAGGCGGCGAAAGCCGGAGTGGGCGCGTCGACGCGGCCAGCCAGCATCAGCGGATAACGTCCGCCGCAGCTGGACCAGTTCACATAGGCAATCCGCCGAGCCTGCGGATCTTCACCAATCCAGGTGCGTAGCTCCCCATCAAGGGAGCGCTCATCCAGCAGCGAGTAAGGAGCGGCCGCGGGATCGCCGCCGAAGGCGCAGCGGTCCCGGTCGTCGCTGTGGGCCAGCGCGGTGAACACGATGGGTATGCGCTCATCGCGCAACGGGTCGATCAGGCGCGCGAGCGGATCCAGCCCCCGCGCGTCGCCGCTGCCGTGGCGATGCGCGTAGACGAAATCCACCAGTATCGCAGCAGGCTGGAAGTCGAGGATGCGGCGCAGGATGGCGCCCTGCTCGGCGTAACGCAGCGGCCATCCGGACTGGCGCGCGAACAGGTAATCGTCATCGATGACCACCGCCACGACATCACCGGAAGGCTGGTAGAACGGCGCCGCGATGCGCAGCGTCGCACGCTCGGAACCGGCCTCGGATTCACCCTCGAACCCCAGCGGGTCACAGGCCAGCAGCACGCAGAACATCACCGCCACCGCACCGGGCACCCACAGGGCGAGCCCGGAGCGCAGGCGGAATGCGGCATCCAGACGGCTCAGCAGGCTTCGGAAGGAGAGATCCAAGCTGGCTCCCTGAGCGGATCTTGCAGCCCGCGACAGTGGAAACAGCGTAGAACGGGGGGCCGCGGCGGGCAAGCGACAAGGCAGACGGGGCTGCGCAAAGATATCGCTACAAGTTTCCCAGGCTCCCGCGCAGAGAAATTGGTGGAGCTAGACGGGATCGAACCGTCGACCTCTTGCATGCCATGCAAGCGCTCTCCCAGCTGAGCTATAGCCCCACGGCGGGAGGGCCGCGACATTACGCAGCGCCCCGTTGGCTGTCAAGGACGCGGCGCCGGTCAGGCGCCCAGGGCGATGTCCAGGCGGGCCAGCACCCGCTCGCGGCCCAGCAGCGCCAGTGTCGCATCTATTGGCGGCGACACGGTGCCGCCGCTCAGCACCACGCGCAGCGGCTGCGCCACCTTGCCCAGGCCCAGCGAGCGGGCCGCGGCAAACTCCTGCAGCAGCGTGTGCAGGGCCGGTGCCGTCCACTCGCCGGTGGCAATGAACGCTGCCCCCAGTTCCCCCAGCAACGCCTTGGATTCCGGCCCGAGGTGTTTGGCCGCGGCCTTCTCGTCCATCACTGGCTCGCGGAAGAAGAACAGGCAGGCCTGCGCCATCTCCTTCATCGTCTTCGCGCGCTCGCGCGATGCCTCCACCACGCCGGCCAGCAGGGTTTCGTCATCGCTGGTCACGCCCAGCAGCGCCAGCTGTTCGCGCAGCGCGGCGACCAGCGTCGCCGCTGGCGCCTTGATGATGTGCTGCTGGTTCAGCCACAGCAGCTTGTCGGGATTGAACGCCGACGCAGCCTTGCCCACATGGGCGATGTCGAAGGCGGCGATCATCTCATCGCGCGTGAATACTTCCTGGTCGCCATGCGACCAGCCGAGCCGCACCAGGTAATTCAGCAGGGCATCGGGCAGGTAACCTTCCTTCTGGTAATCCAGCACGCTGACCGCGCCATGGCGCTTGGAAAGCTTCGCGCCATCCGCGCCCAGGATCATCGGTACGTGCGCATACACCGGCGGCGTTGCACCCAGCGCCGCCAGCATGTTGATCTGCCGCGGCGTATTGTTCAGATGGTCGTCGCCGCGGATCACATGCGTCACGCCCATGTCCCAGTCGTCCACCACCACGCAGAAGTTGTAGGTGGGGTTGCCATCCGAGCGCTGGATGATCAGGTCGTCGAGTTCGGTGTTCTGGAATACGGTGCGGCCGTGCACCAGATCCTCCACCACCACTTCGCCCTGCTGCGGATTGCGGAAGCGGATCACCGGCGTCACGCCTGCCGGCGGGGTTTCCTGGCTGTCGCGCCAGCGGCCGTCGTAGCGTGGCTTCTCCTTGCGCGCCAGCTGCGCTTCGCGCATGGCCTCCAGTTCTTCCTTCGAGCAATAGCACCGGTAGGCCAGCCCCTGCTCCAGCATCTGCCGGATCACCTCCCGGTAGCGGTCATAGCGCTGCGTCTGGTAGAACGGGCCTGCGTCCTCGTTGAGGCCGAGCCAGCGCATGCCTTCCAGGATCACCCGCACGGCCTCGTCAGTGGAACGCTCGCGGTCCGTATCCTCCACCCGCAGGATGAAGCGGCCGCCGTGGCGACGGGCATAAAGCCAGGAAAAGAGGGCCGTGCGCACGCCCCCGATGTGGAGCATGCCGGTGGGGCTGGGGGCAAAACGCGTAATGACTGTCATGGGGCGGGATGGTAGCCCAAGCGCCCCCGTTTTTCGGGCCCGCGGCGACCCGCGCCGGGATTGCCTGCGGGCCTGCCGATACGTAGACTTGCGCTCCCTCGTCAGGGGGCGGTTAGCTCAGTGGTAGAGCATTGCTTTCACACGGCAAGGGTCACAGGTTCAAATCCTGTACCGCCCACCATCCCAAATCCCGTCCGGTTGAAGCCCGGCCCGGATGGCGCTACAAACTCTTATGGCTGCATATCGGGCTTGGCGCTGCATCCTTCCCTGGGCTGCCCTCTGCGCGGCGGCGCTGTCTTATGGGCAGGGCATCTGGGGTAACCGCATCGCACAGAACGACCCGCCTGCCACCGGCTTCGTCGCGGCGCGCTGGCACTTCGGCACCAATGGCTATATCCGCCACATGGGCTGGTCGCACAACTACCCGCAGTCTGACCAGCACCTGAACCAGTTCCTGGCCCGCGCCACGCGCCTGGATGTGGAGGAGAACTCCTATCGCATCATCGAACTCGGCAGCGATGAGGTGTTCGCCTACCCGTTCGCCTATGTCTCGGAGCCGGGCGAAATGGAACTCACCGAGCAGGAAGTGGTGAACCTGCGTGAGTTCGTTTCACGCGGCGGTTTCGTGCTGATGGATGATTTCGATGGCCCGGTGCAGTGGGAACAGATGCACTCCCAGGTGCGGCGCGCCTTCCCCGGGGCCGAGTTCGTGCCGCTCACCGTGGATCATGTGGTGTTCCGCACCTACGCGCCGCTGGATCATTTCGACGCCATGGCCGAGCACGTACCCGGCGGCAGCATCACGTATTTCGGGTTGTTCGACGAGACCGGCAACCTGGCCATTCTCGCCGGGCACAACAACGATCTGGCCAATTTCTGGGACTGGTACGGGGATGGCACCATGCCACTGAAGCCATCCACCGACGCCTTCCGGCTGGGCACGAATGCCGTGCTCTACGCACTCACGCATTGAAACCCGCCGCCACCGTGCGCGGCGGGTGTCACGCGCCTACTTCACGTGGCGCGGGATGTGTGACGGGATCAGGAAGAAGCTTACCGCCGTGATGAAGGCGCAGCCCGCAACGAACCAGAAGAACATATTCACGCCCGGCAGCGGATCCATCGCGAGGTAGCCCGAGGCGATGATCGGGCTCAGCACCGCACCGATGCGCGACACCGTCTGCGCCATGCCTACCGCGGAACCACGGATCTCCGTCGGGTAGGAATGCGCGGCGACGGCATACATGAAGGCCTGCATGCCATTGAACGCGACGCCTGCAAGGAAGCTCATCACCAGCACATTGGTCACCGGCGGGTTGGCGGTGCCCATCAGCAGTACGCCGATCACGGCGGTGGAGATGACGCCGAGCATCGCAAGGCCGGAGCCCACGTAGCGCGAACCGGCCCAGCGGATGAGGAACGCGCCGCCGATGGAGCCGAAGAACGCGCCAATGGAGAACAGGCTGAGCGCGCTGCCCGCGGTGACTTCGGCCACGCGGTCTGTGGGCAGCAGCACCTTCAGGTAGTTGGTATAGATGTACAGCACAAAGCTGTTGAACGAGAAGGCCACCCAGATGAAGAACGTAGCGCGCGCGTAGTAGCTGTTCCAGATCGTCACCAGCCAGTTGCTGGAGCGCTGCCCCTGCTCCTGCACCCGGAATTCCTCACTACCATCGAAGCGCTGCTCGCCCAGCAGACGGTTCAGGGAACGCGCCAGCTTGACGTGCAGCGTCGGGTGCTGCGCCATGTACTTGGGGGATTCGGGAAGGAAGTAGCCGAACAGCACGAACAGTGCCAGCGGCACCAGACCACCGACCAGGAACATCTCGGGCCATGGAATGTGCTGGTTGGCCACGCCGGCCAATGAGCCGCCCACCGGTACCGATGAGATGACCAGCGCCACGATCACGCTGCGAACCTTCTTGGAAGTCCACTCCGAGATCAGCGTGGTGGCCAGCGGGGTGATGCCGCCCATGCCGAGGCCGGTAACGAAGCGCCAGATGGCCATCTGGTCGATGGTGGCCTTGGCGTTGGCGGCCGAACCGCCCTTGGCGGCGTGATAACACAGCACCGAGCCCACGCAGAGGAACACCAGGCAGGTGAAGTACGAGCGTTTGCGCCCGATGCGATCGCCCAGCCAGCCGAGCGATACCGAGCCAATCGCCATGCCCAACAGGCCGGCAGTATTGATGGGGCCGAGATCGGCGCGGCTGATGCCCCAGTCCGAAACGAGGTGCCCGCCGACATGCCCCATGAGGAACAGGTCGTACCCGTCGGTGGCCATGATGATGATCATCATGATGGTGATGCCGAACGGCACCCAGAAGTAGTTCGCCGAGTCGATGACTTCGCCGACGTCCACGATCTTCTTGTTGTTGTCGCTCATGCTCGCAGCCGCCCCCGTCGCCTATTTTCCGGTCCGCGACTTTGGCCTGAAACCTGCGCCGTGGCAATGGCAAAAAGGCTGCCGGAGACGGCTACGGTACGATGGCCTGGATCTTCGGGGTGGTGCCCGGCGGGAAACTTGCCTGGGGATTCTCGGCGCGGGCACCGAGGGAGCGCAGCAGTTCCACGGTCGCGGGGTACTGCTCAGGCAGCAGCGCGTTGAACTCCTTCGGAAAGCGGCCCAGCGCGTAATCGATTGGCGAGAGCCCGTTGGAATCGATCACATCCAGCGCGGCGCCATCGGCAACCAGACGCCGCACCAGTTCATTCCACCCACGCGAGGCCGCCGCATGCAGCGCAGTGCGATTGGCGGCCGTGGGCACCTTCAGGTCCGCGTCGGCAATGGACAGCAGCGTCCGGGCATTCACATCCGCGCCAGCCGCGCGCAGCAGGTCGTAGCAGGCCAGCGCGTCCGCCTCGGTGCGCGGACGGCCGCGGGTCGGATCGTGAATATGTCCGTCTCCAGCTGCCGCCATCAGCGGCGTGACGCCCTGCGAATTCGGCAGGTTGGCGAGCGCACCGTGCTCCAGCAGCAGTTTCACCAGCGGCACGTCGCCGGCCTTGGCCGCGCGCAGCAGTGGCGTCGTACCCCAGACGATCATCGGGTCACGGTAGCGGTCATTGGGGATGTTCCGGTAGCGCGGGCGCAGCTTCAGCTGCGCGTTCGGATTGGCACCGCGCTCCAGCAGCAGGCGCGCGATGTCCTCACCGGTGTTCTGGTCCATCGACGGCAGCTCGATGCGCCGGCCGACGGGCAAGGTGTTCATGTCCACGGCGACATACAGCGGCGTCTGTCCATACAGATCCCACAGGTTCACATCCGCGCCCTGCTCTATCAGGAAGCGGGCCGTGTCCCAGTTGCGGTTCAGCAGCGTGAGCACCAGCGCGGTGGTGCCATCCGGATCGGGCAGATCGATGTCGGCATGCTTGCGCAGCAACTCGCGCAGACACTCGATGCAGCCTTCGCGCGCTGCGAACAGTAGAGGCGTCAGACCGCCGCGGTACATGTCCTTGGGCCGGCCCTCGGCCGTCACCCGCCGCTGCCAGTCCCGCACCGTGGAGCGTTCGTCCACGCGCGCGCCGTGCTTGAGCAGCAGTCTGATCATGGCGGGCTGGCTCTGTGCGGCCGCCCACATCAGTGCCGTCTGCCCGCCCCAGCTCTCGCGTGCCCCGATGTCCGCACCGCGGCGCAACAGCAATTGCGCCGCATCGAGATTGCCAGTGCGAGCCACGGCCATCAGCGCCGTCTGGCCCTCCGGGTTGGCGGAGTCGGGGTCGACGCCGGCGTCCAGCAGCACGCGGATCATCTCGGCGTCGCCCCGCGCAGCAGCCAGCGCCAGAGGGGTCGCGCCAAACAGGTTGGCAGCCCGCGGGTCAGCGCCGGCGGCAATGAGCTGGCGTGCCTTGGCCACGTCGCCGGCATACACGGCTTCGTGCAGCCCGCTGGCGGCTTCGGGCTCCGCCGCCACCGCCACGCAGCCCACGGCGAGCGGCCACGCGGCCAGCAGTACAGTGATCCAGTGCTTCAGCAAGGCTCCGGCGTGCCTTTAATAGCCGACCGTGAAGCGCTTGTTCACGAACTGCGGCTTCTCGATCTCATCCAGCATCGCCACCGCGAAGTCCTCCATCGAGATGGCACTCTGCCCGGCGGCATCCACCACGAGCTGGTCGGTGCCGGTGCGGAACTTGCCGGTGCGGGTTCCAGGGCGGATGTTCGAGGCAGGGCTGAAGAATGTCCACGAGGTGTCGTTCACCGTGCGGATGTAATCGAGCGCATCCACCGCGGACTTGATCTCGTTCAGGGTGCCAGCCGGCAGCGTAGGGGGCAGTGTATCGACGATGCGCTTGCCCTCGGCGTTGTTCAGGCTGCTGGCGCCACCCACCACCAGCAGGCGGGTTTTCTTCGCCCCGGTCTGCGTGCGCTGCGCGGTGACCATGGCCTTGACGATGTTCAAGGCGAAATCCGGCGTCGGGGTAGGCCGCACGATCACTGACGAGACCACCACATCCGCACCATTGATGTTCTTCGCGATATCGGTGGCGGACATGGCGTCGCCGCTCACGAGCTTCACGCCCTGCGGCGCGAGCTCGCTCTTCGGCGCGCGATCCACCACGGTGACGTGATGGCCTCGCGCCACTGCCTCATTGACGATGCGGCTGCCGATGTTGCCGCTGCCGCCGTACACCACGATGTTGAGCGGCTTCGCCGCCTTCTGCTGCGCTACCGCGGTGCCCGCCACAGCCAGCGCGCCCAGCGCCAGTGAGAGCATCAGTCGACGTTTCATGTTCATCCCCCGGAAGTTTGTCATGACACTCAGGCGGCGTCGGCGAGTCCGAGCGCCTTGATGGCGTTCTCTTTGATGATCAGCGGCCTCACTTCAGGCCGGAACCCCGCTGCATCGTAATCCTTCATCCACCGTTCCGGGGTGATCAGCGGGTAATCGGTACCGAACAGCATCTTGTGCTTCAGCTGCGTGTTCGCATAGTGAATGAGCTGCGGCGGAAAATACTTGGGCGACCAGCCGGACAGGTCGATGTACACATTCGGCTTGTGCAGGCACACCGACAGTGCCTCGTCCTGCCACGGCCAGGAGGGGTGGGCAATGATGATGGTCATGTCGGGGAAATCCGCCGCGACATCGTCCAGGTGCATGGGATTGGAATACTTCAGCCGCAGCCCACCACCACCACGCAGGCCGCTGCCCATGCCTGAGTGGCCGCTGTGGAAGATCACCGGCATCTTCGCTTCCGCCATGGCCTCGTACATCGGGTAAGCCATGCGATCGTTCGGGTAGAAGCCCTGGCAGGTCGGGTGGAACTTGAAGCCGCCCACGCCTTCGGCGATCAGCCGCTTCACCTCACGCAGACCCATCTTGCCCTTGTGAGGGTCGACACTGCCGAAGGCGATCATGATGTCGCTGTTGGCCTTGGCCGCATCCAGCACTTCCTCGTTGGGAATGCGCCGGCGGCCGATCTCGAATTCGGTATCGACCGTGAACATCACCAGGCCGATCTTCTGGGCGCGATAGAACTCGACGGTCTCCAGGATGGTCGGCGTGCTGCCCGACTTGAAGTATTTCTTCTTCTGCGCCTCGATCTCCTGCGCGTAATCGTCCTCCGGCTCGCGACAGGAGATTTCAGCGTGGGTGTGGACGTCGATGGCGACCAGGTCGGCGGTTTTCATGGCGCCGATTTTGCCACAGCCGCCCGACCGGCGGGCCGGCTCCTAGCGGGCCTGGAGATTGCTGATCACCGTGTCGTCCACCTCCAGTTCGGTATCCAGCACCAAGCGCTCCTGGCGCAGCTGCAGCTCATGGATGACGAACATCAGTACGATGCTGATGATCAGCGCCACGAAGGTGGAATTGAACGAGGTGCCCAGGCCACTGGTTACGGCACTGGTATCCCCGCGCAACGCCAACTGTGCGCCCGCCAGGGCCTCGCCGATGCCGCGCACGGTGCCCACGAAGCCGATGGCCGGAATGGCCCAGACCGAGAAACGGATCAGCGCCAGCTCCGAATCCAGCCGTGCGGCCTCGGATTCGCAGTAATCGTGCACGGTGGTTGCCGCATCCTGCACATTCGAGGTCTCGCCGAAGCGCTTCAGCGCCCGGCGCACGGTGCGGGCCGGGATGAGTTCGCGCTCCGCGGGTGGCAGTTCATCCAGCTTGTGGGCGTACTCGCGTACATCCGCTGGCAGGATGCGATAACCCGCCGGTACGTGCAGCAGGCCTGCATCCAGCTGCCGGCGCTGCAGCGACAAGGCACGGAACTTGATCGCCGACAGCACCAGCGCCCAGATGCCGAGGATGACCGCGGTCTCCTGCTCCGGGTCATGCAGGATCACCCACAGCGAGCGCTGCGGGCGGTAATCCGGGTTGGCGGCCTGCATGGCCTGCTGCTGGCCCATCCATGCGCCAGCCTGCGGCCGGACATGGAAGGTGTAGGCGATGTGGACCACCATCGCCACGACCAGCAGCAGCCCGAAGCTCTGCAGCCGGTCGCGCGAGTGCCGCACCTTCACCTTCAGGCGTCCATCAATGCCAGCAGCTCCGCGGTCTTGGCGTGCATCAGCGCCTCATCACCGCGCGATTCCACGTTCAGGCGCACCAGCGGCTCGGTGTTCGAGGCTCGCAGGTTGAAGCGCCACTGCTCGAATTCCATCGACAGTCCATCGGTGTAATCCACCGATTTTGCCTGTGCCTTGTACACGGCCTCGGCCCTTTCCAGCACAGCCTTGGCACCGCCCTTCTCCGGCGCCAGCTTGCGGTTGATCTCGCCGCTGGCCGGGAACAGCTTCATGCGCTCGCCCACCAGCTGCGACAGGCTCTGGCCGCGCTCGCTGATCACCTGCAGCACGATCAGCCAGGGAATCATGCCGCTGTCCGCATAGGCGAAGTCGCGGAAGTAGTGATGCGCGCTCATCTCGCCGCCGTAGACGCCGTCGGATTCGCGCATCACCTGCTTGATGAACGCGTGGCCGGACTTTGACAGCACTGCCTTGCCACCATTGGCCGCCACGATGTCGAGCGTGTTCCAGGTGAGTCGCGGGTCATGCACGATGCGTCCGCCCGGCTCACGCTTCAGGAACACCTCCGCGAGCAGGCCCACCAGGTAGTAGCCCTCGATGAAGGTGCCGTGCTCGTCGAAGAAGAAGCAGCGGTCGAAGTCGCCATCCCAGGCGAGGCCCAGATCGGCCTTGTGCGCACGGATTGCGTCGATGGTCGGCTGGCGGTTCTCTTCCAGCATCGGGTTCGGTACGCCATGAGGGAAGGTGCCGTCCGGCTCGTGGTGGATCTTGATGAACTGGAATGGCAGATGCGGCTCGAGGCGATCGATCACCATGCCGGCCCCGCCGTTGCCGGCGTTCACCACCACCTTCAGGGGCTTGAGCCTGGTGCGGTCGACGTAACCCAGCAGGTGGGCGTCATAGCGCGCGTTCATGTCGATCTGCGTGACCCTGCCTGGGGCAGCCACTTTCCCCGGCAGCTGGTTGGTCTCGATCAGGCGCGCCATGTCCAGCAGGCCGGTGTCGGCGCTGATGGGCTTGGACTCCTCGCGCACGAACTTCATGCCGTTGTAGTCCGGCGGGTTGTGGCTGGCCGTGACCATGATGCCGCCGTCGAAGCCACCGGCAAACGTCGCGAAATACACGCCTTCGGTGCCGCAGAGGCCGATGTCGTACACATCAGCTCCCGAATCCGTCAGGCCCCTGACAAGCGCCTGGCACAGCAGGTCGCTGGACAGGCGGATGTCGCGGCCGACGCAGACCCGCTTGGGCTTCAGGAAGGCGACATAAGACTGGCCGATCTTGTAGGCCAGGTCCTCGTTCAGTTCGGTGGGGATGCGTCCGCGGACGTCGTAGGCTTTGAATGCTGTGAGAAGGGTCATGCCTCGAGTCTAGCAGCCGGCCGGTAACGGCCCCAGTACGGTAGGATTCGCTGCTATGACTATCCTCGTAACCGGCGGCGCCGGCTTCATTGGCAGCAACTTCGTGCTCGACTGGCTGGCCGGCAGCGACGAGCCCATTGTCAATCTCGATTTGCTCACTTACGCCGGCAACCTCGGCAACCTGGATTCGGTCCGGGGCAACGACAAGCACGTCTTTGTGCATGGCGACATCGGCGATAGGGCCTTGATCGACAGCCTGCTCCAGCAGCACAAGCCGCGCGCCCTGCTGCACTTCGCGGCCGAGAGCCATGTCGATCGCAGCATCCATGGGCCCGGCGCGTTCATCCAGACCAATGTGGTTGGCACCTTTACGCTGCTGGAGGCCGCCCGGCAGTACTGGAGCCAGTTGGCGGCGGGCGCACGCGAGGCATTCCGCTTCCTGCATGTGAGCACGGATGAGGTCTACGGCTCACTGGCAGCGGGCGACCCCCCCTTCGCCGAAACCCGCGCTTACGAGCCCAACAGCCCCTATTCCGCCAGCAAGGCCGCCAGTGACCATCTGGTGCGCGCCTGGGCCCACACCTACGGACTGCCCGTCCTCACCACCAATTGCAGCAACAACTACGGGCCCTATCAGTTCCCGGAAAAGCTGATCCCGGTCGTGATCGTCAACGCCCTGGCTGGCAAGCTGCTGCCCATCTATGGCGACGGCCAGCAGGTGCGCGACTGGCTGTATGTGGGCGACCACTGCAGCGCCATCCGCCGTGTCCTCGAGGAGGGCCAGCTGAACGAGACCTACAACGTCGGCGGCTGGAACGAGCAGGCCAACATCGATGTAGTGCGCACCATCTGCAAGCTGCTCGACGAACTGCAGCCCACCAAGCATGGGCTGTCCTACCAGCAGCAGATGACCTTCGTCACGGACCGCCCCGGCCACGACCGGCGCTACGCCATCGACGCCCGCAAGATCGAGCGCGAGCTCGGCTGGCGCCCCGCGGAAACCTTCGAGACCGGCCTGCGCAAGACCGTGCAGTGGTACCTCGAGCACCAGCCCTGGCTTGCCGACGTACAGTCCGGCAGCTACCGCGACTGGATGAAGCTCAACTACGCAGCCAGGACCGGCAGTTGAAGATCCTGCTGCTGGGGCCTAATGGCCAGGTGGGCTGGGAACTGCAGCGCGCGCTGGCGCCCCTCGGGGAGCTGGTCATCGCCGGCCGCGAACTGGGCGACCTTGAGCAACCCGAGCAGCTGCGTGGTGCGCTGCGGCAGATCCAGCCTCAGGTCATCGTCAATGCGGCTGCGTATACGGCCGTGGACGCCGCGGAGAGCGATCGGGAGCGCGCCCGCACCGTGAACGCCTTGGCGCCCGGCGTAATGGCTGAGGAGGCCGCTGCGGCCCGCTCGCTGCTGATCCACTACAGCACCGACTATGTCTTTGATGGCAGTGGGGAACGCGCCTGGCTGGAAACCGACAGCACCGGCCCGGTCAATGCCTATGGCGAGACCAAGCTGGAAGGCGAAACGCTGATCCGCGCCAGCGGCTGCCGGCACCTGATCTTCCGCACCAGCTGGGTATACGCCAGCCGCGGCAAGAATTTCCTGCGCACCATGCTGCGGCTGGCTGGCGACAAGGACAAGCTCAGCGTGGTCTGCGACCAGAGCGGCGCGCCCACCGGCGCCGAGCTCATCGCGGACGTCACCGCCCATGCCCTGCGCGCCGAAGCACACAATCCAGCGCTCAGCGGGCTGTACCACCTGGTGGCCGGTGGGGTCACCACCTGGCACGGCTTCGCAGTCCACGCCATCGAAACCGCCAGGCGGCTGGGGCATCCGGTACGGGTGGGTGCGGACGCCATCACGGCTTGCCGCACTGCAGACTTTCCGACGCCAGCGCGTCGGCCTCAGAATTCGCGCCTTTCCACCGAACGACTTCGCGAGACTTTCCAGCTCACCCTGCCCCCTTGGCAGGTTGGCGTAGAGCGCGCTGTCAGGGAGCTGTGTTCGAGCCCATGAATCGTAAAGGTCTGATTCTTGCCGGAGGCACCGGCTCACGGCTGCATCCGGCAACGCTTGCGGTGAGCAAGCAGCTGCTGCCGGTGTA
>JBEVNO010000072.1:0-99561 GCA_040508085.1 Steroidobacteraceae bacterium | reverse complement strand
GCAGCGTTATCCCGGCGCGCTGATCCAGCTGTCGCTGCAACTCACGCCGGCCGACTCTGCCTATGCCTGCACGGGTGGCGGTGAGCTGCCGGCTGCTGCGGCAGAGCAGGGCGGCCTTGCAGACCAGGAAGACAGCGACAGCGGCATGGATACCTCCTGGGATTACTCGGGCGAGTATTTCGGCGTGGCCGAGGACGAGGACGGCGCGGTCGAATGGGAAGCGCGCTGGCGCGACCGCAAGGACCCTTGCCGCAACGCCTACTACCTCTCTGGCAACAACGAGGGCGTGCGCGCCCAGCGCAATCTCATCGCCTCCAACCTGGGCCTGCTGGCCAAGGCCGATGCGCAGGGCAAGCTGCTGGTCAGCGTGACCAACCTCGCCACTGCGCAGCCGATGGGCGGTGTCAGCCTGCAGCTGCGCAACTACCAGAACCAGCCGCTGGGCAGCGCCAGCACCGATGGCAATGGCATGGCAACGCTCACGCCGCCCGCAACGCCCTACCTGCTGGTTGCCGAGAGCGGCAAGGATCACGGCTACCTGCGGCTGGGCAATTCCGGCGCGCTGCCGGTGAGCCACTTCGAAGTGGGTGGCGACACGCTCCAGAAAGGCCTGAAGGGCGCCATCTATGGGGAGCGCGGGGTATGGCGCCCTGGCGATGCGATCCCGCTCACCTTCGTGGTCTACGATCGCGAGCGCACGCTGCCGCCGAACCATCCGGCCACGCTGGAGCTGCGTGATCCGCGCGGCCGGGTGGTGCAGACCATAGTGAATGCCGAACCCGTCGACGGCTTCTACCGCTTCGACGCGCGCACCGCTGCGGATGCGCCCACCGGCAACTGGAGCGCCAAGGTCTCGCTCGGCGGCGCAAGTTTCACCCGCTCCTTGAAGATCGAAACGGTGATGCCGAACCGGCTGAAGATCGGTGTCGACCTGGGTACCGAGGTGCTGGGTGCGGGCAAGCCACTGGCGGGCAGGATCGAATCCGAATGGCTGTCCGGCGCCTCTGCGGCGGGCCTGAAGGCGGATGTGAACCTGCGCCTCAGCGCCACGCGTACGCATTTCGCAGGCTTCGACAATTACGTGTTCGATGATCCGGCGCGCGAGTACCGCGCCGATCCGCAGGCGATCTTCGCTGGCGAGCTGGATGCCAGCGGTGCCGCGCCCTTCAGCAAGCAGCTGGATCTGGGCGATGCGCCACCGGGCATGCTGTCGGCAGCCTTCACCACGCGCGTATTCGAGCGCGGCGGCGCTTTCAGCATCCAGTTCGATGCACGCGACTACGCGCCCTATGAGCACTTCGCAGGCCTGAGGCTGCCCCCTGGCAAACGCGCCACGCTGCAGGTGGACCAGGATCACACCGTCGACATCGCCAGTGTCACGGCGCGCGGTGCGGCGGCGCCCGGCCGCAAGCTCACTGTGAAGCTGTACAAGATCGACTGGCGCTGGTGGTGGGACCGCGGCAACGACTCACTGGCGGCCTACGTCACTCGCGAGAACAATACGCGCGTCAGCGAAGCCACGGTAACCACCAATGCGCAGGGCAAGGCGCAATGGCAGTTCCGCGTTGGTGAATCGCAGTGGGGCCGCTACCTGCTGCGGGTCTGCGACGGGGACGGTGGCCACTGCGCGGGCTCGGTGTTCTACCTCGACTGGCCCTACTGGGTGGGTGAAGGCCGCGATCAGACCGGCCCCGCAGCGACCATGCTCGAACTCACCGCCGACAAGGAGAGTTACCAGGTCGGCGACACCGCCGTGGTGCAGCTGCCGCAGAGCGCGCAGGGCCGGGCGCTGGTGACAGTGGAGAATGGCAGCTCCATTCTCGATGCACGGTGGGTGGTGCCGGCGCAGCAGGAATCGCGCATCAGCATCCCCGTCACCGCGGCAATGACGCCCAATGCCTATGTGGCCGTCACGCTGGTGCAGCCGCATGCCGGCAAGCAGAACGATCTGCCCATCCGGCTCTACGGCGTGTTGCCGCTGGTGGTGACGGACCCTGCCACCCAGCTGCGGCCGGTGCTTCAGGCCGCTGACGAATGGCGCCCCGAGAGCGAGGTGGCAGTGAAGGTCAGCGAGGCCAGTGGCAAGGCGATGACCTATACGCTGGCCGTAGTCGATGAAGGCCTGCTGTCGCTGACGAATTTCCGCACTCCCGATCTGCATGGAGAATTCTTCCGCCGCGAGGCGCTCGGCGTGCGCACCTGGGATCTGTTCGATGAAGTCAGCGGCGCCTATGGCATGAAGCTGGAGAGGCTGCTGGCGCTGGGTGGTTCCGATGGTGCTGCCGCCAATGCCGCCAACCAGCAGCAGTCACGTTTTCCGCCGCTGGCACAACTGCTGGGTCCGTTCGAGCTGCCGGCTGGCAGGACGCAGCAGCAGAAGATCAAGCTGCCGCGCTATGTCGGTGCCGTGCGCGTGATGGTGGTGGCGGGCAGCCAGGCCGCGCAACCAGCCATGTATGGCTCGGCGGAGAAATCCGTGCGCGTGCGCCAGCCGCTGATGATCGTGCCGACGTTGCCGCGCGTGGTGGGGCCGGGCGAGGAGATTACGGTGCCGGTGTCGGTGTTCGCCATGAACGACAGCATCCGCGAGGTGCGCCTCACCATTGCGCCGGACAGCCTGTTCGAGATCGTCGGCGGCGCGACCACCACGCTGAACTTCGAGCGCAGCGGCGAGAAGATCGGCCTGCTGAGGCTGCGTGCCAGCCAGCGGCTCGGCCATGCGCGCGTGCGCTTCACCGCCGTGAGTGGCAACGAGCGTGCGCAGGACGAAATCAACATCGAATTGCGCAGCCCCAATCCGCCCTCGACGCGGCTGGTCACGCACCTGCTGCAGCCAGGCGCCAGCTGGACCACGCCGCTGCGCCCGCATGGCATTCCAGGCACCAACCTGGTGACGCTCGAGGTGTCGCGCATACCGCCGGTGAACCTCGCGAGCCGGCTCGATTACCTGATCAGCTATCCACATGGCTGCCTGGAGCAGGTCACCTCGGCCGTGTTCCCGCAGCTGTTCCTCGGCTCGCTGATGAATCTCGATGCGGACAGCCTGCGCCGCACCGAGGCCAACGTGCGCGCTGGCATCCAGAAGCTCCGGGAATTCCAGCTGCCCAATGGCGCATTCAGCTACTGGCCTGGCGAGAGCTATGCGGCCAGCGGCTATTCACAATGGGCGGGCGTCTACGCCAGCCACTTCCTGGTGGAGGCGGAGAAGCAGGGTTACACCGTGCCCGCCGCGCTGCGCGCCGGGATGGTCCGCAGCCTGCGTGCCCAGGCTCAGGCCTGGAACCCGGGCGACAGTGCGCCGCTGAACCAGGCCTACCGGTTGTATGTGCTGGCCCGCGCCGGCCAGCCGGAAGTGGGCGCGATGAACCGGTTGCGCGAGGCCAGGATGGATGGCGTGGAGCGCTGGGTGCTGGCGGCGGCCTACCAGCTCGCCGGCCTGGGCGATGCGGCGCGGCAGCTCTCCAGCGGGGATCCGCTGGCCGCCCGTGACTACCGCCCCGGTGACTACACCTTCGGCTCGCCACTGCGCGATCACGCACTGGTGCTGCAGTCGCAGGTGATTCTCGGCCAGCTGGAAAAGGCCGAGCCGCTGGTACGCGAGATCTCGAAGGCGCTCGCGGGCGATGAGTGGTATTCGACGCAGGAAACGGCCTATTCGCTGCTGGCCATGTCGCAGCTGGCCGGCGCGCGCAAGGATGAGGCGGGCTTCACCTACACGCGAACGTTGGCCGGCAGGACCCAGACTGGTGGCAGCCGCGCGGCGCTGGATCGCGTTGTGCTTGATGGCGTGCCGGATGGCGGCACCGAACTGGGTCTCGCCAACACCTCGCCTGGCATCCTGTTCGCCACGGTCACGCTGCGCGGCACGCCGGCGCCGCAGGCCGAGGCAGCGGCCTCATCAGGGCTCGAGCTGCAGCTGGCCTACAACGATGCCGACGGCAATCCGGTGGATCTGGCCAAGGTGCGGCAGGGTGCCGACCTCACGGTCGACATCACGCTGCGCAATACCACGCGCGTGAAGGTGGACAACATCGCACTCACGCAGATCGTGCCCTCGGGCTGGGAGATCCGCAATGAACGCCTCAATGATGCTGATGACGGCAAGGGCGAGCGCGAAGCCCCCAAAGGCGAGAGCCAGCGCAATGCCGGTGCCAGCGGCGCCGACCACGTGGATATCCGCGACGACCGCGTGATGCAATACTTCAACCTGGAAGCGGGCGCCACCATCCGCTTCCAGACGCACATCAACGCCGCTTATCGCGGCCGCTATTACCTGCCCGGCATCGTCGCCGAGGCCATGTACGACGCAACCAGGCATGCACGCAGCACCGGCCGCTGGACCGAGGTGGTGGCGCAGTAGGCGCGTCCGCATCACGGCCGTCGCGCTGCTGCTGGGCAGCGCGGCGTTCTGGTGGATGCTGCCGCGCCCGCTGTTCCGCGAGCCATTCTCTGCCGTGCTGTTGGCGCGCGATGGCAGCCTGCTCGGCGCGCGCATCGCCGCCGACGGGCAATGGCGCTTCCCGGAACTCGCCGCCGTACCGCAGCGGTTCGCGCTGGCGCTGATGCACTACGAAGACCCGCGCTTCCGCCACCACCCGGGCATCGACCCGCTGGCGGTGGCACGCGCCATGCGCAGCAACTGGCGCGCGCAACGTGTGGTCAGCGGCGCATCCACGCTCACCATGCAACTGGCGCGGCAGATCATCCAGCAGGACGGCACGCGGCGGCGGGGCTATCTCGCCAAGGCCTGGCAGGCGCTGCTGGCATTGCGCCTGGAATGCCGCTACTCGAAGGACGAGCTGCTGGCGCTGTATGCCAGCCATGCGCCCTTCGGCGGCAATGTGGTCGGGCTGGAAGCCGCGGCATGGCGCTACTTCGGGCGTGATCCATCGCAATTATCCTGGGCTGAGGCAGCGACGCTGGCTGTGCTGCCCAATGCGCCGGGGCTGGTCACGCCGGGCCGCGGGCGGCAGCGGCTGCAGTCGCGCCGTGATGCATTGCTGCGCACCTTGGCCAGGCACGGGCTGCTGCCCGAGCTCGACCTGCAGCTGGCACTGGCCGAGCCGCTGGTCGCTGCGCCGCAGCCGCTGCCCGATGCCGCGCCGCATCTGCTGGAAACCCTGCGTGCACGCTATCCCCGGCAGCACCGCTTCGCCAGCACGCTGGATGCGCAGCTGCAGCGCGCAGCCAGCCGGCAGGTGGCCGAACTGGGCGCGCAGCTGCAGCGCTCGGGCATCGGCAATGCGGCCGCACTGATCGTCGACAACCGCAGCTTCGAAGTGCTGGCCTACGTGGGCAATGCCGGCTGGGGCTTTGACCCGCAGCGCGCGCTGGCGGTGGACATCGTGCAACGGCCACGCAGCACCGGCAGCATCCTGAAACCATTCCTGTACGCAGCCATGCTCGACAGCGGCCAGCTGCTGCCGCGCATGCTGGTGCCCGATGTGCCCACGCAGATCCGCGGCTTCACGCCGGAGAACTTCGACCGCGGCTTCCGTGGCGCCGTGCCGGCGGATGAGGCACTGGCCCATTCATTGAACGTGCCGGCCGTGCGCCTGCTGCGTGATTTCGGCTATCCGCGCTTCCATGAACTGCTGCAGCAGCTGGGGTTCTCCACGCTGGCGCGACCCCCGGATCACTACGGCCTGGCGCTCATCCTGGGCGGCGCCGAAGCCACGCTGTGGGATGTGACGCAGGCCTATGCGGAGCTGGCCGATACGGCGCGCGGCGCCGGTGGCATGGCGCGCAGGCTCGAATGGCTGCGCGGGCCCGCTGCAGCGGCTCCATCCAGGCCGCAACCGCGCCCGCTCTCCGCAGGCGCGGCATGGCTTGCACAGCAGGCGCTGCTGGAAGTCGCGCGCCCCGCCGAGGAGGCGAACTGGAAGCGCTTCGCCGATAGCCGGCTGATTGCCTGGAAGACCGGCACCAGCTGGGGACTGCGCGATGCCTGGGCGGTGGGCAGCACCACGGCCCACACAGTGGGCGTGTGGGTGGGCAATGCCGATGGCAGTGGCGTGCCGGGCCTGACTGGCAGCAGCGCGGCGGCGCCATTGCTGTTCGCGCTGCACGACAACCTGCCGCGCAGCCCCTGGTATGCCACACCGATGGCGGCGCTGAAGAGCGTGCATACCTGCAGCGACGACGGCTATCTCGCCAGTGAACTGTGCGATGGGGGCGAGGAGCTGGTGCCCTTGCGCAGCCATTTCGACCGCCAGACGCCGTATCACCAGCTGGTGCATCTGGACCGGCGCGACCAGCTGCGCGTGAATTCCGACTGCGCGGCCGTCGCCACCATGATCCACCAGCCCTGGTTCGTGCTGCCGCCGACGCTCGAGTATTACTACCGCACGCAGCACGGCGATTACCGGCCATTGCCTGCCTGGCGCGCCGGCTGCCGCGAACGCGCCGAAGATGGTGCGCGTGGCGCGATGGAATTCCTGTACCCGGATGCCGGTGGCCGGATCTACGTGCCGGTGACGCTGGATGGCAGCCGTGGCCGTGCGGTGCTGGAAGTGATGCATCGCGATCCGCGCGCGCAACTGTACTGGCACCTGGATGATGACTACGCCGGTCGCACCGAGCTGCATCACCAGCTGGCCGTGGATCTGGCACCCGGCAGGCATCGTGTAACCGTCGTGGACGCCAGCGGCAGGCGGCTCAGCCGCGACTTCGAAGTGCTCACGCGCTAGCATCGAGCAGACGATCCAGCAACGATGAGGGGGGAGCCATGTCCACTGCCATTCCTGTGGTGCGCACGCCGCTGGCGCAGGTCGCCGGCAAGACGGCCTTCGTCACCGGCGGTTCCAGTGGCATCGGCCTGGGGATCGCACGGGTACTGTCCGCCGCCGGCATGAAGGTGGTGCTCACTTACAAAAGCGAGTCGCATCGCGACAGCGCGCTGGCATCCTTTCCCCGCGACAACGCCGGGCTGCACGCCATCCGTCTGGATACCGCCGATCGGGACGGCATGGTGCGCGCGGCCGATGAAGCCGAGCGCGTGTTCGGCCCGGTGCACCTGCTGGTCAACAACGCCGGGGTGGGGCACCCCGGCCTGCTGTCGCAGGTGTCATGGGAGGACTGGGACTGGGCGCTGGACGTGAACATCAATGGCGTGTTCAACGGCGTGCGCACCTTCCTGCCGCGCATGCGCCAGCATGGCCAGGGCGGCCACATCATGGTCACCTCGTCCTCGGCGGGTCTCGTTGCCGGCGTACTGGGCGTCTACACCACCACCAAGTTCGCGGTGGTGGGAATGTTCGAGGCGCTGCGCGAGGAGCTGGCGGGCAGCGACATCGGCGTGTCCATCTTCTGCCCCGGCCTGGTACGTACGCACATCTTCGATGCCGAACGCAATCGCCCCGCCTCGCACGGCGATGCGCCGCGCCAGCCGATCGCGCCGCCGCCACTGCGTGCCGATGCCCCGCCCGTCGATCTCATGGCCGTCGCCATGGATCCGCTGGAAGCCGGCCGGCTGGTGCTGGAGGGCATCCGCCGCAACGACCTGTACATCCTCTCGCACCCGGAGTTCGCGCCCATGCTGCAGCAGCGCAACCAGCTGCTGATGGCGTCTTTTTCTGCCGAAGGCGTGCCGGAGGGCAGGCGCGAGGCGACGGCGGCATTCGCGCCGTTGCTCTACGCTGCGGAACTGCGGAAGAAAGGGCTCTAGCTCAGGAAGAACAGCTGCCAGGCCAGCGCGGCGGCCAGCACCACGATCGCCCCCGCCAGAATGCGCTGGCGGCGGTGCAGCACCACAACGGCCCGCGACAGCGCGTCCTGCTGCTGCGCCATGCGCTCCACCAGCTCGGCCTGGCGGCGCTCGTTTTCCTCCAGTGCTGCGATGCGCTGCGGCACATCGGCAGCATCTGGCACCTGCACCAGAGCGACGCCCTTCGGCGTGCCGCGGGCGCGCTTCAGCAATTCGCGCGAGACCTCGATGATCTGCGGCGCAAACACCAGCAATTGTTTCCATGGGACTGCCATCAGCACGGGGCAGCGTAGCGCGCTTGCGGGTGCGCTGTCAGCGCGTATCGGTCAGAATCGCGGCCAGGGGCGGTTCGGTGCGATCTCATGAGGGGAAGGGCATGGGCAACTGGTCATTGCTGCAGGCGTTGATATTCGAGCCGCGCAAGGCCTTCGCGGAAATCGCGGAGCGCCCCCGCTTCTGGTTCCCGTTGCTGCTGCTGCTGCTCACCACCGCCGGCGTCTCGCTGTGGTACACGAGCGTCGTCGACATGGAATGGCTGGTGGACCACCAGATCCGCGCCTCCGGATTCGCGGGCATGATGACCGAACAGCAGATCACGGAGCGTGCCCACCAGGCGGGCCAGCGCCAGGGGCTGCAGGCCGCCATCGCCACCGGCGCGTCGGCATTCGTGGCCGTTCTCATGCTGCTGATCGGCACGCTTTATTACGTTTTGGCTGGCAAGGTCACCAATGTCGATCGCACCTTCAGGCAGTGGTTCGCGTTTTCTGCCTGGACCAGCCTGCCGGCGGTGCTGGGCATCATCCCCGCGGCCTTCGTGCTGCTGACAGCTGCCTCCGCGCAGATTCCCCAGGAAGAGCTGCAGCCGCTGTCCTTCAACGCGCTGTTCTTCCAGCGTACGGCCGGCGAGCCGGGCTACACGCTGCTGAACAGCCTGAATCTGCTGCAGATTGCCGCGCTATACCTGGGGGCGGTGGGGGTGAAGTTGTGGTCGGGCCGCTCGTGGCTGTTCAGCGCGCTGTTCGTCGCGCTCCCCTACCTTCTCGTCTTCGGCATCTGGGCCTTCATCGCCCTGCGATAGGGCTTGTGGAATATCAGGCGCCTGATATAGCATCAGGTGCCTTATAAAAATGAATAGCGGGGCGCGGGTCATCTCGCCGGGATGCTCATGAACAAACGCAACAAGACCCTCATCGTCATCGGAATCGCGCTGCTGCTGCTGGTGCCGGTGGCACTGCGCAAATTCCGCAGCGGCGATGCCAAACAGGTCGAGATCCAGCAGGTGGAGCAGCGCGTCATCACTCCCACCATCCTCGCCTCGGGCGCGCTGACCTACCAGACCGAGATCCGCATCATGTCGGAGATCCTTGGCCGCGTGCAGCACCTGTACGTGAAGGAAGGCGACCTGGTGAAGCAGGGCGACTCGCTGCTGCGACTGGATCCGGCGACCTTGCAGGCGCAGGTGGAGCAGCTCTCCGCCAGCCTGCAGCAGTCGCGGCTGGCCATCGACCGGCAGCAGCTCTCTGCGGACACGCTGGCCACCAAGTGGAAGCGCTACCAGCAGCTGCGGGAATCCGGGGTCATCGACGCCAACACCTACGACGAGATCCGCACCCAGCACGACCAGGCGCAGGTGGAGCTCAACAGTTCCCGGCAGATGGAGCTGCAGACCTCCGCCCAGCTGAAGCAGGCGCGCGAGCAGCTGGCCAAGACCGACCTGCGAGC
This sequence comes from Steroidobacteraceae bacterium, assembly GCA_040508085.1. GTDB lineage: Bacteria > Pseudomonadota > Gammaproteobacteria > Steroidobacterales > Steroidobacteraceae > ZC4RG30. The sequence continues at coordinate 90,134 of JBEVNO010000072.1, read as the reverse complement.
GCCGATCAGCGGGCGCGTCACCCAGCTGACCATCAAGACCGGCGAGACGGCGGTGCCCAGCGTCACCAGCATCGCGGGCTCCGACCTCATGATCATTGCCGATACCTCGAACATCTATGCCGAGGTGAACGTCAACGAGACCGACGTGGCGCGCGTGATCCCCGGCCAGCATGCGCGCATCGTGCCGGCGGCGTTTCCGGATCGCTCCTGGACCGGCAGCGTGGAGACCGTGGCGGTCTCGCCGCGCACCATCCAGGGCCAGGGCAAGAGCTACCCGGTGAAGATCCGGCTCGATGTTTCGGCCGATCTGCAATTCCACACCGGCATGAGCTGCCGCGCGGAAATCGAGACCCGCGCCAGCGATGCCACGCCTGCCGCCGCGGTGCCCGTGCAGGCCGTGCGCTACGAGGAGTCCGAGAACCGCGATGAGCCTGCCAAGGCCAGCGTGTTCGTGGTGGAGGCGGGGCGCGCCAGGCAGCGCGTGGTTGAAACCGATCTCGCCGACGATGCGTGGATCTCCATCTCCAAGGGCGTGGCGGCCGGCGCGCAGATTGTCACCGGCCCGGCGCGCGTGCTGCGCTTCCTGCGCGATGGTGATCGCGTCGAGCCCCTGCCGGCGGCACAGGAGAATGCCAGGCCCGTTGCCGGTGCAGAAGAGAAGAAGAAAAGCGACCCGATCTGGAACCCGTGATAGAGCTCACCGGAATATCGAAGGTGTACGAGCTGGGTGGCATCGCCTATCCGGCGTTGAGCGACGTCGACCTGTCGATCGCGCGCAATGATTTCCTTGCACTCACCGGCGCCTCAGGCTCGGGCAAGTCCACGATGATGAACATCCTTGGCTGCCTGGATACACCCAGCAGTGGCCGCTACACGCTCGATGACGAGGAAGTGGCGGGCCTCGATGATGAGCAGCTGGCCTCGGTGCGCAACCGCAAGATCGGCTTCGTGTTCCAGAATTTCTACCTGATGCCGCGCCAGACTGCGCTCGACAATGTGGCGCAGCCCCTTATCTACCGCGGCATCGGCCCGGCCGCGCGCCGTGAACATGCGCGCCGCGCGCTGGTCCGCGTGGGCCTGGGCGACCGCACCGGTCATCGCCCCAATGAGATGTCCGGCGGGCAGCGCCAGCGCGTGGCGGTGGCGCGGGCGCTGGTCGGACATCCGGAACTGCTGCTGGCCGATGAGCCCACCGGCAATCTCGACAGCCGCACGGCGCGCGAGATCATGGATCTGTTCAAGCAGCTGCATGCCGAGGGGCAGACAGTCGTGATCGTCACGCACGATCCCGGCATCGCGGCGAGCTGCCGCCGGCTGGTACGCCTGCACGACGGGCGAGTGGCGGAGGACCGCATTGTCTGATTCCGCCGAATTGCCGCTGGTCGAGGATGCCGGCGCATCGCGGCGTTTGTTCTATGCCATCCAGGAGTGCGTGCGCTCGGCGCTGTCGGCGATCCGCTCGCATCGCCTGCGCAGCTTCCTAACCATGCTGGGCATCATCATCGGTGTCGCCTCGGTGATCTGCGTCATCGCCATGGTGCAGGGCCTGTCGAGCCGCATCTCGCAGCTGTTCGAAGGGCTGGGTTCGAGCACGCTCACATTGCAGGCCGATACACCGCTCGAGGATCGGCTGCGCGGCCAGGTCAACCGCCTGCGCCTGACGGACCTGGACGAGCTGCGCTTCCGCATGGACGGCATCTCGCACATAACGCCCATCGTGCCGATCTCTGTGGGGCAGGTGACCTGGGGTTCGCAAAGCGCGGCCGGCCAGTTCTTCGGCACCACCGAGAGCCTGCAGGATGTGCAGCACCTGTTCCCGCGCAGCGGCCGCTTCATCACCGCCAGCGACAACGACAGCCGCCGCCGCGTGGTGGTGCTCGGCGACAAGATCCGCAAGGATCTGAAACTGCCGGAGCGGCCCGAGGGCGAATTCGTGCAGCTGGGGCGCGAGTGGTTCAAGGTGGTGGGGGTCATGGAGCCGCGTGGCGAGGTGTTCGGCCAGAACCTCGACCTCTTCATGCTGATGCCTTACCAGACGGCGCTGTCTTTCACAGTCGACCAGGCGCGGCCGGATTTCTCCGTGACCTTCGTGGTGGATGATCCCGACGCCGTCGAGAACGTCAAGCAGCGCGTCATCTCGCTGATCAGGCGCGCGCATGGCATCAAGAAGGACGACCCCAACGACTTCCAGGTGCAGGCCTCGGATTCGATCGCCAAGACGTTCTCGCAGATCACCAGCATGGTGACGCTGGTGGTGGGCGGTGTAGTGGGCATCTCGCTGCTGGTCGGCGGCATCGGCATCATGAACATCATGCTGGTGTCGGTCACCGAACGGACGCGCGAGATCGGCATCGCCAAGGCGCTGGGTGCGCCGCGCCGCTTCATCCTGCTGCAGTTCCTGATCGAGGCCATGGTGCTGGCGGTCATCGGCGGCATCATCGGCATGCTGCTGGGTTTCGCGCTGGCCTATGGCATAGCGGGGCTGATCCCCAACTTCCCGCCCCCATCGGTGCCCCTGTGGGCGGTACTCGGGTCCTGCCTGTTCTCCATGTTGATCGGCATGGTGTTCGGCATACTTCCCGCTAGCAAGGCTGCCAATCTCACGCCCATCGACGCCCTGCGCTACGAGTAACCTCGCAGGGCCGTGGCAGGGGCCTTCCGGGGCGCCGCAGGGCCTGTGTTACGAATAATTCAGCGGCTTCACGCCGGCCGCCGGCCTGTGCTGTAATGCCGCGCCCCAAGGGGTCAATCCTATGCAGATCTTCCATCGCCTGCGGCGCCTGGCCGCTTCGCTCCCGCTGCTCGCCCTTGCCTGCGCATTGCCGCAGGCGGGCGCCGCCCAACGCACGCAGGCGGCCAATGTGGTGCCGCTTTATTCGCTGGGCGCGTCGGGGGTTGAATCCAGCCCTTCGGGCCAGCGCGGCGACCTGCTGCTGGGCAACGACGGCAACATCTACATGGTGTCCAGCGTCGGCGGCACGGGCGGCCTGGGCTCCATCGCCCGCCTTGGCACCGACGACAAGCTCGCGGTGGTGTACGCGTTCACGGATGCCGACCAGGGTTACTCCTCTTATGCGCGCCTGACCCAGGGCAGCGACGGCAATCTCTACGGCACCACTTACCTGGGCGGTGCGAACGGGGCCGGCACGGTGTTCCGCGTGACGCTCGCCGGTGCCTTCACATTGCTGTATTCCTTCGATGACGAGAAGGTCGAGCCGAAGCTGCCGTACACCGGACTGCTGCAGGGGCCGGACGGCTTCCTGTACGGCACCACGCTGCGCGGCGGCGCGCAGGACAAGGGCACCGTGTTCCGCCTCGCCACCGATGGCTCCGCGTTCACCAAGCTGTACGAGTTCGATGGCGCCAATGGCGAGAATCCGGAAGGCACGCTGGTGCTGGGTCCCGATGGCGCGTTGTATGGCACTACGCTGCAGGGCGGCGAAGACAATCGCGGCGTGATCTACAAGATCACCACCACCGGCACGTTCACGCGGGTGTTCTCGTTCCCGGCGCTCTCGGAATTCAATACCGCCGGGCTCGCAACCAATACGGTGGGCGCCAACCCGCGCGCAGGCCTGATGCTGTCCACGGACGGCAATTTCTATGGCACGGCCTACCAGGGCGGTGCGGCCGGCTACGGCACTCTGTTCCGCGTCACGCCGGCCGGCGTGCTGACCGTGGTGCATGCCTTTGCGGGCCCGTCCTACGGTGGCGGGTTCCCGCTGTCCGGCGTGGTGCAGGATACTGCGGGCAATTTCTACGGCACCACGGAACGTGGCGGCTACCTCAACCGCGGCTCTGCCTACCGCGTTGACGCCGCCGGCCAGTACACGCTGCTGCATGGCTTCACCGGTTCGCTGGTGGAAGGCGCGCAGCCCTATGCCGGCCTGCTGCTGGCGCGCAACAGCATCTACGCGGCCAGCTTCTCCGATTCCTTCGCCGGCGCCGGCGCGCTGGTGAAGCTGGATACGGGCACCGGCGGCGTGCTGCCGGTGGAACTGTCCGTGTCGGCGACAGACATCGCCGCCGGCAGCAGTGTGGCGTTCACCTGGAGCGGTCCGGCAGGTTCCACCTGCAGCAAGCTCGGGACATGGAGCGGCGCGACCACGGTCACGGGGACCGAGTCGGTGACACCTGCTTCGGCCGGAATCTATACTTACGGCATCGGCTGCACCGACACGGCCAGTCTGGTGCACAACGCCTACATCGCGGTGACGGTGCGGGCGCCCGCCACGGAAGCCGTGGACGGGGGAGCCAGCGGCGGTGGCGCAGTGTCGCTGTGGCTACTCGCGCTGCTGGCAGCGCTGCTGACCCGCAAGTATTTCAAGGAGACCGGTTCCACATGCCCGTAATCACCGCCACCAGCGCCGAGATCCGCGCGCTGCTGCAGAACGCTTCGATCGAGATGACCTGCAAGGACACCGAGTTCCTTGCCGAAGCCGCGACGCTCGTGCCCAAGGGCACGGACATCTTCATCGCGCTGTTTCCGAACCAGACCTGGGACGACCTGACTGCCGCTGCCAAGGCGGTGGGCGAAGCGGGCTTCAATGCCGTGCCGCACGTCCCGGCCCGCCGCATCAAGGATGCCGCCGAAGTGGCCGAGATCGCGCGCAAGCTCACCCAGGTGGCCGGCGCGAAGAAGATGCTGCTGATCGCCGGCGACATGCCGTCTCCCGAAGGCGCCTTCGATTCCACCATTGGCGTGCTCGAGACGGGCTCCTTCGCCAGGGCCGGCATCAAGACTTTCTACATGGCCGGCCACCCGGAAGGCCATGCGCACATGACGGCCGACCAGCAGCGCCAGTTCGAGGCCCGCAAGGTCGCCATCTCCAAGGAGCAGGGCTTCGAGCTGAAGTTCACCACCCAGGTGTGCTTCGAATCCGAGCCCATCATCGCCTGGGAAAAGATCATGCGCGCCAACGGCATCCAGAACACGATCCGTCCGGGCCTGGGTGGCCCGGCCAGCATCAAGACGCTGTTGCGCTACGCGAAGATCTGCGGCGCCGGTGCCTCGATCCGAGCGCTGACCAGTGGCAAGGCCAGCCTCATCGCCGGCCTGCTGAAGGACAGCGGCCCGGAAGAAGTCGTGACCCAGCTGGCAGCGGCCAAGGGCCGCGGCGAGTCGGATTTCGACAGCGTGCATCTGTTTGCATTCGGTGGCTTCCTCAAGACCACCAAGTGGGTTTCCGCAGTGCAGAACGGTCGCTTCGAGATCGACAACAAGGATGGCGACTTTTCCGTCAAGCTGTAACGTCCAGCGCGCCCTGAAAGACGGCCGACGCTTTCCGCTGGAGCGGAGGCGGCGGCCGTTTGCATTGGGGCGGGTTCACATCAGGGATCGATCAATATGCTCCACTCTGTAACGCAGACGTATCCCGCCGTGCGTGTCTGTCTGCCCTTGTTGCTGCTGGCGCTTGCCGCCTGCGGCAAGGCTCCTCCCGCGGCGCCGCCGCCGCCACAGGTCAGCGTCGCGCTGGTCACCGAGCGCGAAATCACCGAGTGGGATGAATACACCGGCCGCCTGGAGGCGCGCGACACGGTCGAGGTCCGCCCGCAGGTCTCGGGCCTCCTGCAGCGCATCGCCTTCACGGAAGGCAAGGAAGTGAAGCGGGGCGAGCTGCTGTTCGAGATCGATCCGCGTCCTTTCCAGGCAGAACTCGACCGTGCTCTGGCACAGGCGGAGCAGAGCCGCACCGCCGCCGAGCTGGCCGCGTCGGACCTGACGCGCAGTGAAAAGCTGCTGGCCTCGCGCGCCGTGTCGCAGGAGGAATACGACCAGCGCATGGCTGCGAGCCGCAATGCGGCCTCGGCTGTGCGCGCGGCGGCTGCCGACATCGAGGTGGCGCGCCTGAACCTCGCCTATACCCGCATCACCTCGCCCATTGATGGCCGTATCGGCCGCGCCGAGGTGACGCCGGGCAACCTCGTCGCCGGCGGCCAGGGCGGGAGCGCCACGCTGCTGACCACGGTGGTGTCGCTGCAGCCCATGTATGCCTACTTCGAAGCCGCGGAACAGGAATACCTGAAATACATGGATCTCGCGCGCAGCGGTGCGCGTCCGCTGTCGCGCGATGTGAAGAACCCGGTGCACATGGCCGTGGGCAATGAGACCGACTTCAGCCACGAAGGCTACATGGACTTCGTCGACAACCAGGTGAAGCCCGGCACCGGCACGCTGCTGGGCCGTGCCGTGTTCCCCAATCCGGACCGGCACCTGACGCCCGGCATGTTCGTGCGTGTGCGCCTGGTGGGCAGCGGCGCGTACCGCGGCCTGCTGATCAATGATCGCGCCATCGCCACCGACCAGGACCGGCGCTATGTGCTGGTGGTGGGCGAGGGCGACAAGCTCGAATATCGCGGCGTCGCCACCGGCCCCATTGTGGATGGCCTGCGCGTGGTGCGCGAGGGCCTGAAGTCGGGCGATCGCATCGTGGTGAATGGTCTGCAGCGCGTGCGTCCGGGCATGCAGATCGTGCCCCGCATCGTGCCCATGGAGGGCGAGGCGCCAGCGCCAGCAGCCGCACCGGCCGCCGCTGCGGGCTGAAGCATGAAGCTCGCGCACTTCTTCATCGACCGGCCGATCTTCGCGGCCGTCATCTCGATCATCGTCTTCCTGGCCGGGTTGATCGCGCTGCAGCGCCTGCCCATCAGTGAATACCCGGAAGTTGCGCCACCATCGGTGCTGGTGAGCGCGTCCTATCCGGGCGCCAGCCCCGCGGTGATCGCCGAGACCGTGGCCACTCCGCTGGAACAGGCGATCAATGGTGTCGAGAACATGCTGTACATGTCCTCGCAATCATCGGCCTCCGGCGCCATGGCGCTCACCGTCACGTTCAAGACCGGCACGGACATCGACCAGGCGCAGGTGCAGGTGCAGAACCGCGTCGCGCAGGCACTCACCAAGGTGCCCGAGGATGTGCGCCGCATCGGCGTCACCACGGTCAAGACCAACACCAACATCACGCTGTTCGTGCAGCTGGTATCGCCCGGCGGCCGCTACGACCTCAAATACCTGCGCAATTTCGCCGAGCTGCAGGTGCGCGACACGCTGGCGCGCATCCCGGGCATGGGCCAGGTGGAAGTGTTCGGCGGCGGCTCCTATGCCATGCGCGTATGGCTGGATCCCGGCCGCGTCGCCGGCCGCAACCTCACCGCCGGCGACGTGGTGGCGGCGATCCGCGAGCAGAACGTGCAGGTGGCCGCAGGCGTGGTGGGCTCGCAGCCCATGGCCAGCAACGTGGCGCAGCAGCTGCTCGTCACCGCCAAGGGTCGCCTCGCCACCGAAGAGGAATTCGGCGAGATCATCATCAAGACCGGTGCGGATGGTGACATCACGCGCCTGAAGGATGTGGCCCGCATCGAGCTCGGCACGGCCGATTACGGCATCCAGGGTTATCTCGACGGCATGCCCGCCGTGGCGCTGGCCATCTTCCAGGCACCGGGCTCCAATGCGCTGGCCCTGTCGGATGATGTGAAGGCCGCGATGGCCGAGATGCAGCGCACCTTTCCGGAAGGGCTGGAATACCGCGTCGTCTACGACCCCACCAATTTCGTGCGCGATTCCATCGATGCCGTGATCAAGACACTGTTCGAGGCGCTGCTCCTGGTGGTGCTGGTGGTGGTGCTGTTCCTGCAGAGCTGGCGCGCTTCGATCATCCCGCTGGCCGCGGTGCCGGTGTCGATCGTCGGCACTTTTGCCGTGTTGCTGGCCATGGGCTTCTCCATCAACACGCTGTCGCTGTTTGGCCTGGTGCTGGCCATCGGCATCGTCGTGGACGACGCCATCGTGGTGGTGGAGAACGTGGAGCGCAACATCGCCAACGGACTGTCGCCACGCGATGCCACGTACCGCGCCATGGACGAGGTCAGCGGGCCCATCATCGCCATCGCGCTGGTGCTCACTGCGGTATTCCTGCCCATTGCGTTCATCGGTGGCCTGTCGGGCGAGTTCTACAGGCAGTTCGCGGTGACCATTGCGATCTCGACGCTGATCTCGGCGTTCAACTCGCTGACCCTGTCGCCGGCGCTGGCGGCGGCCCTGCTGAAGCCGCACAGCGGCCGCACCGACTGGGCCACCCGCGTCATCGACCGCATCGCCGGGCCGGTGTTCCGCCCCTTCAACCGCTTTTTCGCGCGCGCCTCGGATTCCTACGGGCGCGGCGTGGGCCTGGTGCTGCGGCGTACCAGCCTGGCACTGGTGGTATACGTGGCGCTGCTGGGCCTGGGTGTGGCGGGCTTCCTGAAGGTGCCCGGCGGTTTCGTGCCGGTGCAGGACAAGGACTATGTCATTGCCTTCGCGCAGTTGCCGGATGCCTCCTCGCTGACCCGCACCGGGGAGGTGATCGCGCGCATGGGCGAGATCATGAGCAAGGAGGAGGGCGTGGAGTCGGTCATCGCCTTCTCCGGCATGTCCATCACGGCAGGCTTCGGGGCGGCGTCGAACAGCGGCGTGTTGTTCGCGACGCTCCACCCGCAGGCCCATCGGGGCAAGTCCGCCGCCGCGGTGCTGCAGAGCCTGCAGGGCAAGATGGCCGCCATCGAGGATGCCTACGTGGGTGTGGTGCTGCCGCCGCCGGTGGAAGGCATGGGTGCGCTTGGCGGCTTCAAGATGCAGGTCGAGGATCGGAGCTCGCTGGGTTACCAGGGCCTGAATCGCGTACTGCAGGAATTCCTGGTCGAGGCCAACCAGGTGCAGGGCGCCACCGGCGTGTTCTCGAACTACCTGGTCAATGTGCCGCAGGTGCATGCGGACATCGATCGCGAGAAGGCCAAGCGCGAACACGTGCCGCTGGCGAATGTCTTCGAGGCCATGCAGGTCTACCTGGGCTCGCTGTATGTCAACGACGTGAACCTGTTCGGTCGCAGCTACCAGGTGATCGTGCAGGCGGATTCCGGCTACCGCGCGCGCAAGGAACAGATCCTGGACCTCAAGACGCGCAATGACAGCGGCGGCATGGTGCCGCTGGGCTCGGTGATGACAGTGGGGGACAGCACCGGACCGGATCTGGTGACGCGCTACAACGGTTACCTCGCCGCGGACATCAACGGCCAGGCCATGCCGGGCGCCAGCTCCAGTACTGCCATCGATGCCATGGAGAAACTGGCGAGCGAGAAGCTTCCCGCAGGCGTCGCCTTCGAGTGGACCGATCTGTCGTACCAGGAGATCCTGGCGCGCGGCACCTCGACCTACATCTTCCCGCTGTGCGTGCTGCTGGCCTTTCTCGTCCTTGCCGCCCAGTACGAGAGCTGGTCGCTGCCGCTGGCGGTGATCCTGATCGTGCCCATGTGCATCGTCTCGGCGCTGCTGGGGGTGTGGCTCATCGGCGGCGACAACAACATCTTCACCAAGGTGGGTTTCATCGTGCTGGTGGGCCTGGCCTGCAAGAACGCCATCCTCATCGTGGAATTCGCCGTGCACCTGGAACAGCAGGGCCGCCGGCCCATGGAGGCGGCGATCGAGGCGTGCCGCCTGCGGCTGCGCCCGATCATCATGACCTCGCTGGCCTTCATCATGGGCGTCGTCCCGCTGGTGTTCTCCAGCGGCGCCGGCTCCGAGATGCGGCGCGCCATGGGCGTGGCGGTGTTCTCGGGCATGCTGGGTGTCACCTTCTTCGGGTTGTTCCTGACCCCCGTGTTCTATGTCGTTATCCGGGCACTGCGGCGGCAGCGCACCGAGGAGCCAGTACCTGATGCATGACCGCAATTCCCTGCCACTGCGCACTGCGCTCACCGTAGCGGTGGCGCTGTCCCTGGCCGCCTGCGCGGTGGGGCCCAACTACCGTGAGCCCACGCCCGAAGTGGACGCAGCCTACTCCGGACAGACGCTGGTCGAAGCGGTGGCACAGCCGGCTGTCGCCACATGGTGGAAGGGTTTCGGCGACCCTCTGCTCGACGAACTGGTGGCCGACGCGCTCACTGCCAACCGCAGCATCGCCGCGGCCAGCGCGCGCCTGCAGGAAGCGCGGGCCAATCGGCGCGAGACGCGCTTCGATTACCTGCCCAGTGTCACCGGGCGTGGCAGTGCCACCCGCACACGGCAGAGTGCCAGTGGCACCGCGGGTGTGCCCGCGGACCGCGAGTACGATCTCTATGACGTCGGCTTCGATGCCGCCTGGGAGATTGATATCTTCGGTCGCGTGCGCCGTGGCAATGAAGCCGCGTATGCCGCGCAGGGTGCGGCGAAGGCCTCGCTGGAAGACATGCGACTGTCGGTGGTCGCCGAAGTCGCCCGCAATTATTTCGAGCTGCGCGGCGCACAGCAGCAGCTGGCGGTGGCCGAGCGCAATGCCAGCAACCAGAGCCGCTCACTGGAGCTGGTGCGCGCACGCTTCGAAGCCGGGCGCGGCACCGCGCTGGACACCGCGCGTGCGCAGGCGCAGATCGAGACCACGCTGGCATCGGTGCCACCGCTGGAAGCGGATGTGTCGCAGGCGCGTCATCGCATCGAAGTGCTCACTGGCCGCCGCCCCGGCCAGCTCACCGATCGGCTCGGGCCTGCAGCGCCCATGCCGGCATTGCCGGCGAACCTGGCCATTGATGATCCAGCCGCGATGCTGCGGCGTCGTCCGGACGTACGTCAGGCGGAGCGGCAGCTTGCTGCCACCAGTGCCCGCATCGGCATCGCCACCGCGGATCTGTTCCCGCGACTCACACTGAATGGCTCGCTGGGTCTGTCCGCCTTCGACTTCGATGCGCTCGATGATTCAGGCAATGACTACCACCGCTTCGGTCCGTCGCTGAGCTGGGCGCTGTTCGACTTCGGCCATGTGCGGGCACGGATACGCGCCGCCGGCGCGCGCCACGAGGCCGCCTTTGCCGATTACGAACAATCGGTGCTGCTGGCGCTGGAGGATGTGGAGAACGCGTTGTCTGGCTACGGGCGCGAGAAGCGGCGCCTTGGACATCTGGCCGCCGCGGCCCGCGCCAGTGTCGAGGCTGCGGATCTTGCCACGCAGCGCTTTGAAGGCGGCATCTCGGATTTCCTCACGGCGCTGGATGCCTACCGCACTGCACTGGATGCGGAAGACGAGCTGGCGGCCAGCCAGACCGCGGCCGCCACGTCGCTGGTCGCCTTGTACAAGGCACTCGGCGCAACCGTGCCGGACGCTGTACCATGAAGACCTGATGACCAACTTCGCCTCGCAAAAGGATCTGCGGCGTGTCCTGATCGTGGACGACCATCCCGTTGTGCGGCACGGCATCAAGCTGATGATCAACGCCGAGCCCGATCTCACCATCGTGGGCGAGGCGCAGAGCGAACAGGAAGCCAAGCGCCTGGTGCGCGAGCTGCAACCCGATGTGGTGCTGCTCGATCTGTCGCTGGGGCAGGGCGATGGCTTCAACATCGTGCGTGACGTGCACGCCCACTTTCCCGATATCCGCATCCTCGTGCTCTCCATGCACGACGAGACCATCTATGCCGAGCGTCTGCTGGCGCAGGGCGCTTCCGGCTACATCATGAAGCAGGCTGCGGCCGAGCAGCTGATCACCGCGCTGCGCACCGTGCTGCGCGGCGAGCGCTTTGTCAGCGAAGGCGTGCGACGTACGCTGGGTGAACGCCGCGGCGATGAAGGCGACCCGGGTTCACGGCTGTCGGGGCGCGAGCTGCAGGTGATCAGCCTCATCGGCCAGGGCTTCGGCACGCGCGAGATCGCCGACCGCCTGTCGCTGTCGGTCAAGACCGTCGAGACGCATCGCCTGGCGATCAAGCGCAAGCTCTCGCTGGATACCAACGCGCAGCTGGTGCAGTACGCGATCAAATGGCACGGTCCGTCGGCGGGTTGATCGCGCCACAGCTGCTGGACTGGCACGATCGCGCCGGCCGCCACGACCTGCCCTGGCAGGCAGAGCGCACTGCCTATCGCGTGTGGGTCTCCGAGGTGATGCTGCAGCAGACGCAGGTCGCCGCCGTCATTCCCTACTTCCAGCGCTTCATGGCGCGCTTCCCGGATCTGCAGTCGCTCGCCGCCGCGCCCATCGATGAGGTGCTGCACCACTGGCAGGGGCTGGGTTACTACGCCCGCGCGCGCAACCTGCAGCGCGCCGCACAGCACGTGCGCGACCAGCACGGCGGTGAGTTCCCGACGGATTTCGCCAGTGTGGCGGCCCTGCCAGGCATCGGCCAGTCCACCGCGGGAGCCATCCTCGCGATCTCCGGTGACCAGCACCATCCCATCATGGACGGCAATGTGCGGCGGGTGCTGTCGCGGCTGTTCGCAGTGGAGGGCCGCACCGGCGAGCGTGCCTTCGAGAATGAACTGTGGCGGCTGGCCGCCGAGCAGACGCCGCGGCAACGCGTGGCGCAGTACACGCAGGCCATCATGGATCTGGGCGCCACTGTCTGCACACGGCGCAAACCCCGCTGCGGCGAGTGCCCGCTGCAGCAGCGCTGCGTGGCGCATGCGCTGGGCCGAGAACAGGAATTCCCCGCCCCGAAGAAGCCGCTGCGGCGGCGCCAGCGCGAGGTGTGGATGCTGTTCGAGCGCGTTGCGGACGGCAGCGTGCGGCTGGTGCGCCGGCCGCCGGCAGGCATCTGGGGCGGGCTGTGGTCGCCGCCGGAATTCGACAGCCGTCTCGCCGCCGAAAGCGCGCTGCCGGCTGCCGCTCCCGTGCGTGAGGGCGAGCCCCTGCTGCATGTGTTCACGCACTTCGACCTGCTGATCCACCCCCTGTGGGTGTCCGCCGCCCCGCCACAGGCGATCGGCGAGGAGGGCAGCAGCCTGTGGTATAACGCGGCGCGCCCGGCACTTGTCGGGCTGCCGCGTCCCGTCCTGCAGCTGCTGGAAAACCCGCCCCGATGAGCCGTACCGTCCAATGCGTCGTCCTGAAGCGCGAAGCGCCCGGGCTGGACCGCATGCCCTATCCGGGCCCGCTGGGCCAGCGCGTGTTCAATGAGGTCTCCAAGGAGGCCTGGGCGGGCTGGGTGCGGCACCAGACCATGCTCATCAACGAATACCGGCTGACCCCGATGGATCCCAAGGCACGCAAGTTCCTGGAGGCCGAGATGGAGAAGTTCCTGTTCGGCGGCGGCTCGGAAAAACCCGCGGATTTCCAGGCCCCGCCAGCCTGAACCGGCACCGGCGGCCTTGACGCCCCGGAGCCACGCCCGGTCTAATACGCGCCCCCGGAAGGCCTTGTCCGGAGCGCTTGATTCCCCCGATGCCCGGGTAGCTCAGTTGGTAGAGCAGCGGATTGAAAATCCGCGTGTCGTTGGTTCGATTCCGACCCCGGGCACCATTCAAACCAGCCAGTTAGCGCTGCGTGGTCACGGCGGCTGAGCGGCAGGTTTCCGATTTGTTTCCAAGCCGCTCCATGCGCGTCAACGCTGGGTCAATTTGACGGACGCAATCAGCTGACGAATCTAGGCGGCACCCCCGTACCGCACGAATCAAGCGCGGTAACCTCCAAACGGGCCTAAACGCACTTGTGTACTCATTCGATTCGCCGGGACATCTGCGTCAGGGCACTGGAGGTCCGTCGACAGTTTCCGTTGATTACGATCCCCTGGGTTCGTGGCATAGCGTGCCCAGCAGTGGCAACACTACCGACTTCTTGTACGTCGGCCTAACCTCATCGCTCAGTACAACTCAGGCGGGAGTCTTACACGCCGAATCGCTCACGGTCCCGGAGTTGATGAGCCGTTGGTTGAGTTGGGCGCCTTTGGCAACGAGGCTTGGCTGCATGCGGACGAGCGCGGCTCCATTGTCGCGATGAGTAGATCCACAGGGGCCGTCAGCAGCACGAGTAGTATTCGGAACGGCGAATCGAGCGGTTTGGTATCGCAGTTCAGCTTTGCGGGCCAAGTCTATATTCCCGAGCTTGGGCTATAGCTACAAGTCTCGGACATATTCGCCGAAAGCCGACCAGTTTGTTTAGCCGGACCCCGGTGGACTATGTGGATGGCTGAAATCTCTACATGTATGTCGCAGGGCCCCGGTCAATTGGGCCGACCCGCTGGGCTTAGCCGGCGAGGATTTTGCGGGCGTGCTCGCAGAGGACTTGAGGACTGCAACACGAATTGGCATTTCTGCGGGACTCAGCGGGCTGTTTCGTGCTGCCATTTTCTCTAGGGGATGATTTGGCTATGACGGCCAGCAGGTCCGGGCAATCGGCTGCGCGGAGGGGTCTGCTGGCGGAGGTCAGAGGTCGGCCGGGGCGTGCAGTACGATTAGCCCCGGGGTGCGGTAAGTGGTTTCGCCAGTGGGTACGCTTACTTGTGGTCTATGAGTACAACGTGTCTTTTGGGTAAACGTGGCAGCGGGGGTTGTGGGCGCGTCCGTCGGTGCATTTGACGCGCTAGCAGTCGGCGACCAAGCTCAGGTGTCGACGATCCTTGTTATCAGCGATGCCGGCGGAGCGTTTGCTTTAGGGCTGCTGGTGTCGAGAGGGAAGCGCGTCAAAGGCGCATCTGTTTTGGCTGGCGCTGTGGGTGAGCCGGCGCTCGCAGGAGCATCCTCGATGAATACCGCTTCGAGATTGTTCGCGGGTAGGACGCTTGGAGCTTTGGCCGAACATGCCCTCAACGGAAGGGGCCCACGTGGATTCGCGGCTGGCGCCGCGTCTCAGTTCGCTGCGACAGCAGCAGAGGCGGGTATGGATCGTTTATGTCGTTATTGACGAGATCGGGAGTGGCGGAATTTCGCGGTCTTAGCAAGTCTCCCACTAGAGCTTGGGTCGAATCTGCGTTCGAAAGTATCGCGGCGTGTTTGTTTTTGGTACTTGCGGGTGCAGCTGCTCTTGAAATGGCTGGCTCTTCAAAGCCTATGTCGGACAAAATCGCCATCGCCGTTGGGATTGTCGTTTTGATCGGCGTCGCACTAGTGTCACTCACCAGAGTGTGGTTGCGCACCCGATATCGGTATATGAGTGGCATTCATTGTCTCCTTACCGAGGTTGGGGTCTCGATCGAGTCTGAGGGGCGAACGTACTCCGTTATGTGGCCAGAGTTCGTTAAGGCTGAGTACCTTCCCATTGTCTCGGTATATCGTCTGTGGTCATCGGAAAGCGCCCGACCTCTTGTGTTTATGCTCGTCGGTGAATGGGGTCGTAAGTCGCAGACAAATGTACGTAACGAAGCCGCCAAGAAGTTGCTGAGTCGGGGACTTGGAGGTCGTCTTCATAGACGCCTGTTGCCTTGGGGACGCGTCCCGAAAGCGCGTTGAGCCTTTCCGATAAGGCATGCCGGTTGGCTATCGGCTGAGCGCGTGGCGCGAAACCAGTTTGGTGGTCATTCAATGGATCATCCGTCGCGTTAGTCGCGCCGACCTGACACCCGCGTTTAGTCCCGCCTGAAGGTGGAGTCTGCTTCAACTGGGAGCAGAGATGAAGGCGAGGAGGTCTACGGAAGGGCAGATTGTAAGCCTCTCGGTTTTCAGACCACTCAGGACCACTGGAAGTAGTGGGATTAGGTTGAGTTTGCCATCAAGTAGTCGCGTGGGTAAAAGGTTGCCGAGTGACGCGTGCGTTCGCAGCTCGTTGTAGCGAGTGATCCATTGGGCAGTCACGCTCCATGATCCCGGGCGCAGCTCGTGCTGCGACGCGGAACCAGCGTGCCGTCTCTCTCATTCGACACGCCTCGCTCCCGGCAGCGTCAGCACGAACTCACCGATGTGCCGCAACAGTTCTGGGGCAACAGGCAACGACGGATCGGTGTAGGAGGCTCTCTGTTTCGCAGCATCCAGTGCAACAAGTTTGAGGACATGGTTCATCCCCTCGACCACCACCAGCTTTGCGCGGGGGTTCGCCATGCTGAGCGCCTCGGCATCGGTGACCGAGATCTGGGTATCCGTTGTGCCTTGAGCGACCAGCACCGGCGTTGCAAGGCGGGCGATCTCACGAGCCGGCGAATAGCGAAGCCAGGAGATCATGTAGGGCTGCACGCTGGGACGGTACAGCGAGAGCAATGGCTGTGGAATGTTTCCGGCGCCCTGACCAGCCTCGAGCGCACTGAGAATGCGCTCGCTTTCCTGCCACAAGGCCGGTGGGAGCTGTGGGCGCAGCTGTGTACGGAGCACTTGCCCCGCGGCACTCGCTGGACCAGAGATGGATATGAACGCTGCCGGCGCGGAACGCTGGGCAGCGAGCATGCCGATAAGTGAACCCTCGCTGTGGCCGGCGATCACTATTGCCGAGAATCGCTCGTCCTTGTGCAAACGCTCCGACCACGCGACGGCATCCTCCACATAGGTGTCGAAGCGCAGGTCCGCCTCCTGGATCGTGGCGGACGCACTCTCCCCGACGCCACGCTTGTCGTATCGCAGTGAAGCAATGCCCCGTTCGGCAAGGCCTTCCGCAAGCAGCTTCAGGCTGTTGTTGGCGCCGCTCAGGCCTTGGGAATTTCCATCGCGATTGGTGGGCCCGGAACCTGCAATCAACAGAACGGCGGGCACAGCTCTGCGTTCTGCGGGTATCAGCAAAGTGCCGTGCACGTTTCCTGCGGGCGTTTCCAGTCGTACTGCCTCCTCCGCTGAGGCAGCGCCTTGAGCCGCTGCTGGCTGTGCTGCAGCACAGCCACCCGCGGCAAATAGCGCCAACAGACTCAACTGCGCAGCCCAGGCTCCGAAGTCGTGCAGTCCTTTCACAGGAGCGTCCTGATATCTGCAGTTGCAGGGGCGGAACATACGTCAGCCCGGACTGGTAGCCGCGCATAGGCTGATTGTCGAAACCAGCTGCCGCGCCGCGTCCCCGCTCCGGAAACTGAACTGCATGCTGCCATCGTCCAGGCCGTAATCGCCCTCCCAGATGATGGCCATGACCGCGACGTCGTCCACGACGAGAGCGAGCCTGCTGCCCGAGTGTCCTGTCGTGGCGCTCTTCAGCCGCATTGCGGCATCCGGCTTGACGTCAACAAACACTGTTCCCCCGTCCTCCCCGAGGCGCGCCCGCGCAATGTCTCGAAGACTAAATATAGGAGACTTGCCGAAGTGAATGTTCTGTCCATCCGAAGTGACAGGTCGCGTGTCCTTCGAAGGGCGCTGAAGGAACTCGCCGAACTCAATCCTTGGGCAAGCCGCCGCTGCGGTGCCTGCCATCGGCAGAAACGTGCCCAGCATGGCAGCGGCGACGGCGCAGATCCGGGCGGGCGGTGCCGGGGATCGCGGCTTCATGCGCATCAGTGACCTCCATGTCTGTACTGGAATTCTAGCCTCGCCCCCACTGCCTTGTCGCCCGGGCTCGGCTAGGATTGGGCTACCAGAACAAGAACGAGGCGTCCATGGAACCGACGGACATTACCTTTCTTCGCTCGCTGAAGGTGCTCTGGAGCTTTGGCTGGCGGTCGTTCGTGCTTTCGATCGTCGTCATGATCCCCGTGCAGATCCTATCCCTGATGTTCGTGACGCCGGCAATGAGCCAGTTCCAGGCCGACGCGCCGCCGGATATGGCCCGGGTCGCCGTGGCCATGATGAAGTACACGCTGATTGCGTTTCCGCTGGCGATGGCTGCAGCGATCACTGCACAGGCACTCGCGATCCGCTGGATGCTGAAGAGCGCAAGGTGGTCTGACTTCTCGCTGCTGATGATCCGCAAGACAGCTGTGTCACCCAGCGATGGCACGCAAGGCGCGGGGCAGGGGTGGCCGTCAGTGTGAGCGCCGAGCGGCCAGCTGATAGAGACTTAAGTTAGTCAAGCGCAGGGAACCGGCGAGAAGTCGGCAGCAGCGCCCGGTCCCAGATGTAGATTGGCGCCACCGGGTTGCGTCGTCCTGCCTCTGGCTGACCGCGGCGTGTCATTCGGCGATGTATGACGCAAGCTCGTCGGGCGTGCCTTTCGGAAACGCCTGCTTCAGATGCTCAAGAAATGCGGAAACGCGGGCGCTTAGCAGTCGACGTGAAGGGTAAAGTGCCCAGAGCGCAATCTCCGGGCCGTCTATGGCGCCCCAAAGCGCCAACCTTCCCGCGGCGATGTCGTGGCTTACCAGAGAGATGGGAAGTCGCCCCACGCCCGCTCCGACGCGCACGGCGTCGCGCAGCATGATCATCGACGACATCAGCAGGATGGGCTCTATCGGGATGCTTGAAGACCCCTTCGCTGTTTTTATGCTCCAGGAAGTAGCCTCGTCGCTGAAACCTCTCACAACCGCGGGGACAGCCTTTCCGCCCTTCGGGCGTGCAATGTTCGGGCCCGCGACCAGGACCAGCCGGTCACGCAGGAATGCGCGTCCCACGAGGCTTTCGTCCGGCTTGGGATTGACCCTGATGACGAGGTCGTACCCCTCTTCCACCATCTCCACGGGACGGTCTTCAGTTGTGACTTCCAGACGGACTTGCGGATGCTTCATGGCGAACTCCGCCGCGAGTTTCCCCATTGCGAGCTGACAGAAGAGGAGTGGCGCGCTGATCCGCAGAGTGCCTCGGGGCTGGTCTGCGCCTGATGCGATTCCTGCTGCCGTCTCGTCGAGTTCGGTTAGCAGGGTTGCGGTTCTCCCGTATAGCGCCCGACCTTCCTGAGTGAGCGTAAGAACCCGGGCACCCCGCTCGAACAGACGCACGCCAAGGGCGCGTTCGAGATCCGTGACGCGTCTGGAGAGTGTGGCTTTCGATCTGTCTGTTGCCCGGGCAGCGCGACCGAATCCGCCATGCTGCGCCACGAGATTGAAGTCCGAGAGTGCAAGCAAATCCATCTGTTCCATCCATGAGACGCAGTGTCTATGTATAGCGTCTTTCGTTCCGCATGTGAATCACCAATCATGGCGTTGTTCCCACTGCCCTGATCCAAGGAGTGATTCAAATGACCATTCTCGTAACCGGTGCTACCGGAAATGTCGGCCGTCAGGTCGTTGCCCAGCTCGTCAAACGCGGTGCCAATGTCCGGGCGCTGGTACGCGACGCCGCCACAGCGAACATGCCCGCCAGCGTGAGCCTCGCCCAAGGCGACTTGCTTGATGTCGATTCATTGCGATCCGCGTTTTCCGGTGTGTCCACCTTGTTCCTGCTCAATGCCGTCGGTCCGGACGAATTCACCCAGGCAGTGACTGCACTGAACGTCGCCCGGGAGGTTGGGATCGAGCGCGTTGTTTACCTCTCAGTTATCCACAGCGACGTATACGTGGACGTGCCGCACTTTGCAGGCAAGTTCGGCGTCGAACGGATGATCGAGAAGCTGGGGTTCAGCTCAACCATCCTTCGGCCGGCTTATTTCATCAGCAACGATGTCACGGTCAAGGACGTCATCCTCGGCCACGGCGTCTATCCGATGCCGATCGGCAGCAAAGGACTCGCGATGACCGATGTGCGCGATGTCGGCGAGGTCGCTGCCATCGAACTCATCCGGCGGGCGAAGGGAGCCCCGACGCTCCCGGTAGAACACATCAACCTCGTTGGTCCCGACTCGCTCACCGGATCGGCAGTCGCTTCTATCTGGTCCGAAGTGCTGAAGCGCGACGTCGCCTATGGCGGTGACGATACGAAAGGCTTCGAGCAGAACCTAAGGGCATTCATGCCTGGCTGGATGGCCCTCGATATGCGCGTCATGAGCGAGCGCTTTATCAGCGATGGAATGATCCCAGAGCCTGGTGATGTAAGCCGACTGACGTCGCTGCTGGGGCGTCCGCTGCGCTCCTATCGCGATTTCGCCACGGAAACGGCTGCGGCTGCCACTGTCACGACCGCCAAGTGACTGCAAATCAACTTCCACTACAAAGGATCCACCAATGATCTACTCCACAGCTACGGTATCAGTTAACCCGAACGGGCAAACGCCACTCAGCCGCGAGGAGGCGTGGAATGGCCTCGTTCTCAAGGCCCGGGATGCTCGGCTCTTCCTGCCGCCCAACCTCTGCACACGTTGCGATGTCGTCGAGGAAGGTAGGGCGCACTTCGTACGCGAAGCCACCATTGCCGGCGCAGACTTGCGTGAAATGATTGTGCTTGAACCAGAAAGCAAAGTGACCTTCTTCCAGCTGTCCGGTCCGCGTGAAGGCGCGATCATCAACGAACTGTTCCACGACGAGTCTGGGGCCCTCCGCCTTCGCTTCTATGGCTATCTAGGTCTGCGGGGAAAGGAGCCGGGCGGGCCCGAGGAAAAGGCCGAACAGGCCTTCATGGACAGCGACAAGGGATACAGGAGCGCGCTGCTCGCGACGCTCCGGCGTACGCGTGAACTGAAAGCCGAGGGGCGCCTTTAGCCAACGTGGGAACGCAGCGGAGCGCGTCTCAAGGCTGTCGCACCCGCGTCAGGGCTGATCCTTCTCCCGCGCTGCCCGCTCTTCGGGGCTTTCCTTCGACTCCGTCCGGGCAGGCCGGTATGCAGGCTCAAGCGGCGCCGCCGGGTCGCCGGACTGCTGATCGTCATCGCTGGCGAACCAGGGCCGCGCGTCCTGGTCCTTGCTCGGATGCAGCTTGTCGCCGCGGCGATGCCAGGGGTTGGCCGGACGGTTGGTGGTGTCTGATGGCATTGCGATGCTCTCCGTTCATTCGACCAGAAGGCCGGCGGCGCGCAATTTCTCCCGCGCTTCCGGATCGGTGACGCCGGAAAACTTTCCGGAATCGCTGTGGAACTTGCTGCCCTGCATCTTGATGTTGGTCTGATCCGCGTCCCCGAACAGCTCCACCAGCTTGCGGGTCACGTCCTGGCTTTGCTGCTGCTTCCCTTCATCTCTGGCGGGATGCGCGGCTGCCGCTGCGGCTTTTGCCTGGTCTGAATTTTCCATGCATCGAAGCTACCCAAGTGCGTTGGCGCTGCACATCGGACGAAGCCTACAGCGCACGGCGGGCGGAAGGCCTGAACCATTCCGCCTACAGCCCCTCCCGATGGGCGCCTACATTCATGCATTCCGACCGTTGGGAGCATCAGCCCCAGATCACAGGCGACAAACGGGAGGGTGTATGGCGACTGCCAAGTTGACGAGTCCGGTGGCCAGCAGTGCAGTCAGCACGCCGGTGGAACATGCCGTTTCATGGCCTGCCATCTTTGCCGGTGCCACCGCCGCCGCATCGATCTCGTTGATCCTGATCGTGCTCGGGCTGGGTCTGGGGCTCACCACGATGTCGCCCTGGGCGGGTCCCATGGCATCGGAAAAGGCCATCACCTTCTCCACCATTCTGTGGATCTCTTTCGCATCACTGGTGTCTTCCGGTCTCGGCGGCTACATCGCGGGCCGGCTGCGGGTACGCTGGCCGCAGACGCAGCCGGATGAGGTGTACTTCCGGGACACCGCCCACGGTTTCCTCGCCTGGGGCATTGCGACGCTGGTTACTGCCGCAGTGTTGAGCAGTGTGATTGGCTCGATCCTCGGTGTGTCCAACGCGGAGCCGGTAGCAATGACCGAAGAGATGCGCAAGAACGCTGCCTACGCCTCGCTGTGGGTGTTCTTCTCGCTGCTGCTCGGCGCCTTCACCGCCAGCCTGCTGGCGACTTTCGGTGGGCGCCAGCGCGACCTGCCCTGAACTGCAAACTTAGGAAATTCCCATGCGCTCCATACTATTGCTCCTGCTGGGTGTACCGCTGCCACTGGTCATCCTGATCGCGTTGATCCGCTAGTGGCGCGGGGTTCTGCACGGTCCATGTGACCGTGCAGACCGCGGCGGGAATCCCCTGCCGCGCAAAGAATTCCATCCAGCGGCGCTGGTTGTCCTGCAACCGGTCGCCTGGGGCCTTCACTTCCAGCAGCTGGTAGCTGGGCTGGTCGCGCCGGAACAAGACCAGATCCGGCAGACCAGTACGGTGGTGCTCAAGATCCTCCAGCATCTCCGCGAAAATCAGTTTCAGGTGTGCGGGCGGAATGCAGGCGAGGGCGAGCGAGAGCACCTGCGGTCGCAACCTGCCCCATCGCACCAGGCGCGAGCTGATGCCAGTCTTGGCATGATAGTTGCGCCAGATCACATCGCGGTGCGCATCCGCATCGAGCAGGGCGAGCTGGGCATCGAGCAGCGCGGCGCGGCGGACGCGGAACTCCGGCGTGAAGAGATCAGCCGGGCCGCTCTGGAACGGATGAAAGAAGGCGCCGGGCAGCGGCGCGAAAATCGCGTCCCAGCACAGCAGCGCGAACAGCGCCGGAAACAGGCTGTTCTCCACATAGAAGGCCTGGCAATCGCCGCTGGACAGCGCCGCACACACCCTGCGCTCGATACGCTGGTCCGGGGCTTCTGGCAGCGACAGACGAATCACCGCGGGCCGTGACCGCGGGGCGTCTTGTGCCGGCTGCTCGCCCAGCCGCCGACGCAGGCGCTTCAATGCCGTGGCCATCGCACGGCGCTCGGTCTCGCCTGCAGCCAGGCGCAACGCGGCTTCGGCTTCATTTCTTGCTGACGCCACCATCCCCAGCCGCTCCTGCAGCCTCACCAGCCTGATGCGCGCGGCTGCCATCGGGCAATTCCGCCAGGTCTGCAACGCGAGCTCGTTCTGTCCCTGGCGCTGCAGCAGCTCGCCCAGCTCCAGGTGCAATCTGGCGAAGCGGGCGGCCAGCCATTCACTCACGCCCTCCGGCCGCCAGGCGTCCGGCACGATGGATGCCGCCGGCTCGCCATGGCGCGAACGGGCGATGCATTCATTGAGTCGATAGAAGTGCTCGATCTCCGCGCGGCATGTGAAGGCACAGGAGGCCGCGTCATACGGAACCTCCTCGTATCGCTGTAGGCCAAGGTCGGTGAGCACGAATTCAGCCCAGGTCTGCCAGTCATTGCCGAAATACAGAAACTGCAGGCGCCTTGCCAGTGGCTCGATGGCCAGGTGCACATGGGTGGCGGCCAGACGTTGATGCCACTGCGACAGCGGCCTGGGTGTTGCAGGCTCGGTGGCAATTGGCAGCAGGAACTGCATCGCGTCGCGCGCTGCGGCAGGGCGCCGGCCGCCGCTGCCGGAGACCTCTCGCCGTTGCGTGGGCCCGAGCATGCGCTGCAACTCGAGAGCAGACAGCACCGGGTCGGTTTCAACCCAGCCATGCTCTGCCAGCTGTTCCAGCGCTACATGCGGCTGGGGGATCTCGGGGTAGCGCAGCGTCGCACGCTTGAAAGTTGGCCCCTTGCGCATCAGCATCCGGGTCAGCAGGCATTGGCTGGGTTCGGCCAGCCCGGCGAAGGTACGGATGAACGCCCGCTCGGCATCGCTCATCAGCGTGGCGTACCGCTGCTCCAGGCTTTGCATCGCGCCGCGGAAGTTATGCAGGTAGTACAGCGGGGGCAGCCGGCGGGTCAGCAGCTTGCGCGGGCGGGCAGCGCTGTCGTGCCCGCTGGCGGCGGGCGAAGGTGGCAAATCGATCGACAAGTGAAGCTGCACAGGAACTCGCAGGGGTCAGGACAGCAGAGCGGACCGCTGCTGGGTTCCTGTATACCCGTACAGTATCGCAACTCCCGCAGCCAGGCACCTCCCCCGCCCCTGTTCTGATAGGCCTGATTCAATCCAGACCTCGCTTGCTTGCTGCGTCCAACGTTTGCGGCTGCAAACCCCGCACCGAAACGCGCATCGCATAGCTGATCTGCACCACATCGCAGCGGAGCTACCCGCTTAACTTCTTCGTAACCTTCGCGTCATCTGCGCTTCATTGCGCATAGGCGTGGCGCACGCACCGAATTGTGACTTGGTACTCCGTTTGCAAGGGCCTTCCTGATGCAGTGCACGGCTCATGCAGCAGTGCGCCTGCAACTAAAAGAACCAGTCAATCATTGGGAGACCCACATGTTCTCGAGTTCGAGCAAGCGCCGCAGGATTTCATTGGTGGCCGTAGCGGTCGCCGCAGCGATTGGTTCCACCGCGCCGCAGGCTGCTGAGCCGGACGACGTGACGCTTGAAGAAGTGATCGTCACGGGCACGCGCCGCGCGGGCATGCTGGCCGAGGACAGCCCCGCTCCCATCCAGATCGTTTCCGCGGAAGCGCTGAACCAGTCTGCGCAACCTGACCTGATGAATGCCCTCTCGTTCTCGGTCCCCAGCTTCAACGCGAGTCAGCAGGGCACGGACATGTCCTCGCCCACGCTGGTCGCCAACATGCGCGCATTGTCGCCCAACCATACCCTGATCCTGGTAAACGGCCGCCGCCGCCATGTAACCTCCAACGTCAACGTCGCAGGCGCCGGCTCGGTCAACGGCGCCCAGACTGCCGACCTCAGCTTCATCCCCACTGCCGCCATATCCAGTACGCAGGTGCTGACCGATGGCGCCGCCGCGGTGTACGGCTCCGACGCCATCGCGGGCGTCATCAACTTCATCACCAAGAAGGATTACAGCGGCGGCAGCATCATCGCCAATGTGTCCGGGTACGACACTGGCGATGGCTTCACCCAGAACTACCAGGGCAACATCGGCATCGGCAGCGAGCGCGGCTACTTCAACCTGGCGCTGGAAGTGGAGCGCCGCGACTCGATGAACCGATTCGGCCAGCCGTACGGCGCGGCTGTGTGCGTGGCCGACAAGCTGGCCGGTCGAGGTTGCGCCGCTAACGGCGCCCGCACGGCCAATGGCTATGTGATCTCCACCACTGCCGCTCTGGCGCGCGAAAACGAATACAACATGGTCTACCACCCGTGGTATCCGTACAACCAGCACCAGGGTGACCCGCCAGAGATCAAGCGCAACGTCGGCTTCTTCAGCACGGGGCTCAACTTCGACAATGGCACCGAGCTGTATGCGATGGGCAGCTTCGGCATGAAGAAGACCTCGAGCACCCAGAGCTATCGCCGCCCCTCTCAGGATGGCGGCTACGACGCCAACGGCGACGGCGACCGCACCGATGCCATCGGTGGCATCGGCCCGCGCAGCCGCGTGGCGCTCACCGAGGCCGACATCAACAAGTACCCGAACGGTTTCAACCCCAACATCGAAACCGACGAGCGGGACTGGGAGTTCGACGTGGGCCTCGCGGGTGAGATCGTGGGCTGGAACTACGACCTCTCCACCGGCTATGGCAAGAACTGGATGGACATCTACACCACCAACACCATGAACTTCGGCTTGTGGAATGCCTACGGCTACTCGCCGGAGGAGTTCTACGACGGCCGTTTCGAAGCCGACCAGTGGGACACCAGCTTCGACCTGAGCAAGGATTTCGACTGGGGCCTGGCAGCTCCGACCACCGTCGCGGTGGGTGTGGAGTACCGCAAGGACACCTACACCATCGTGGCGGGCGAGGCTGCGTCCTACTTCGGTCCCGGCGCAGCGTCCTTCCCGGGCTACAGCCCGCTGGCTGCCGGCGAGCACAAGCGCAACAACAAGGCTGGCTATGCCAACGTGATCCTGAACCCCACGGACAAGTGGCTGGTGGACGTGGCCGGACGCTACGAGGAATACAGCGATTTCGGCAGCAAGACCGTCGGCAAGCTGACCACGCGCTACGACTTCACCGACTGGGTGGCCGTGCGTGGCACGTTCAGCACCGGCTTCCGTGCGCCGACCATGGGCGAGAATTACTACACCGCCATCCAGGTGGGCCCCACCAGCGCGAATGCCACGCTCGCCGCCGCCACCGTGGGTGACGGCCTGAAGCCCGAGACCAGCGAAAGCATCAGCCTGGGTGTGGTGATCAAGCCGCTGCCGGGCCTCACGACTTCGCTGGATGTGTACCAGATCAAGATCGACAACCGTACACGCGCTGGCACCTTCGATTACTCGGACCCGCAAGGTCCGACCACACTCTGCAGCCGCACACCCGGTTGCGTGGCCAATCCCAATCTGCCGGACCCGGGCAACACCGATGGAGTGGGTCTGCCTGATAATTCCTACAACCTGATCCTGGGCAACGCACTGGTGGCAGGTGGCTTCCTTTCCTCGCCGACCAACCCGATCGCACCAGGCGGTTCATTCGACGCCAGCGCCCGCGCCAACATCGGCGTCAGCTTCTTCACCAATGTGCTGGATACCAAGACCACGGGTGTGGACTGGGTAGCGATGTACACCACGGCCTTCGACTTCGGCCGCATCGACTGGTCAGTTTCCGCCAACTACAACAAGACCGAGGTGGAGCGCGCAGGTCGCGCCCAGGGCTTCGAATCGATCCCACTGTTCGGCATCACCGATATCTGGGCCATCGAGAAGAACAGCCCGGAATATCGCGTGAACCTGGGCGCTACGCTGCGGTTGGGTGAGAGGTTCACTTTCACGGTACGTGAGAATATCTACGGTCCGCAGTCCACGATTGCTTCGGCCGCGACGTATGTGCCATTCCCGGCGATCTTCAATACGCTGGATATTGTTGCCAAGAGCAAGATCGCTGATATCGCTACGTTCATCGGCTTGCCGTCCAACGCGTCGGATACGCCTTACTACAAGACGGAAATCGGCGTGCTGGCCACCACCAACGTGGAGCTGGGCTACACCGCTTTCGACGGCCTGAAGTTCACCATCGGCGCCGACAACGTGTTCGACAAGTACCCGGACAAGCGGCCCCCCGCGATTGCCGCTTACGACACCGAGCGCTATGCGAATGCCGGCTCGCGTGACTACCTGCTCGGCAGCCCGATCGGCTTCTTCGGCCGCAAGCTGTTCGCCAAGGCGGCCTACACCTGGTAACTGCGGGCATTTGAGCGCCATATCAGGCGGCGGCCGCAAGGTCGCCGCCTTTTTTGCAGGCCAGGCAATGACGGAGATTCGAATGAACCATCTGATAGCGCGACGGCGCTTGTTGCTGGGTGCCGGTGCAACGCTGGCTGCCGGCGTGCTGCCCGGATGCGCGAGCATGGCGGGCGGGAGGGGCGCCTCAGCCAGGCTGCCGCCATATCTTGCGAGCGTGGATCGCATCATCGGCATCACCGTCTGTTCGCGGCCCTTCCGCGCTGCCGGCCCGCGCACCGAACTGGAAAAGATCGGCCTGCAGAACGTGGTGCACAGCTATGGCCACGGTGGCAGCGGCTGGTCGTTGTCCTGGGGCAACGGGGAAGTGGTGGCCCGGCTGGCGCTCGGCACGGGTGAAAAGGACATCGGAGTCGTGGGTTGCGGCGCCATCGGCCTCACCTCGGCAGTACAGCTGCAGCGCGCCGGGGCACAGGTCACCATCTACGCCCGCGACCTGCCGCCCAATGTGCTGTCCAACTTCGCCACGGGCGTATGGTCGCCGAGCTCACGCATCGGCCTGGCCGACGCGCTGGCTCCGGCCTTCAAGACGCAATGGCAGAGCATGACCCGCGCTTCCTGGCGGATGTATGGCAGCCTGCTGGGCCTGCCCGGCACGCCGGTGGAGTTCTATGAAGGCTATGGCCTGCGTGACACCCCGCCAGTGGCTGGGCCGCCCCGGCCGCGCACCGACCCCCGACCTGCCTTTGCAGAGCTCGACCGGGAACTGGTGCCCGAGATCGGCACCCGTTCGGTGGCGGTTGATCCGGCGGCGACCTCGTTTGCGCCGCGCTACATCCGCAAGGGCTACTCGCTGATGTTCAACCTGCCGGCCTATTCGCGCATGCTGATGGCGGATTTCCGTGCCGCAGGCGGCAGGGTGGTGATCGATGAGTTCCGGTCACCCGCAGATTTCGCGCGGTTGCCGCACAAGACCCTGGTCAACGCAACCGGCATGGGCGCGCGTGCGCTGCTGGGCGACCAGTCGGTCATCCCGGTGCGCGGCCAGCTGGCGCACATGATTCCGCAGGCCGACATCCGCTACGGCCTCCAGTACAAGGACGTGGCGATGACGCCGCGGCGGGATGGTTTCGTGCTGCAGGCGCATGGCGACGGGGATTACTTCGGTTACGACATCCCCACGCGTGAGCCGGACATGGCCGAGGCCCAGCACGCCGTCAGCGTGATAGCGAGTGCGTTCAGGTGATGCGTGCATCCCGCAGGCATCTGCTGCAGGGCGCTGGCGCCGCGGTTGCGGCGGGGGTGTTTCCGGCAATGGCCAGCGCTGCCCGGCACCGCGCCGCGCATGCCATAACCGCCATCCCGATTGCGATGGACCGCATTCTTGGCATCACTGTATGCACCCGCCCGTTCCGTGCCGCCGGCCCGCGGCTGGAGATCGAGAAGATTGGCCGCCAGGATGTGGTGCATCACTATGGCCACGGCGGAAGCGGCTGGTCGCTGTCGTGGGGTTCAGCGGAGATCGCGGCGGAACTGGCACTGCGCACCGGCGCGCGCGAAATCGGCGTGATCGGGTGTGGGGCCATCGGTCTCACCACGGCGCTGCAACTGCAGCGCATGGGCGCAAGCCAGGTCACTATCTACGCGCGCGAGACTCCACCGGAGGTCCGGTCCTCCTGGGCCACGGGAGGCTGGACGCCGGATTCACGCATCTGCCTGGAAAGCGGCGCCACGCCTGAATTCAAGCAGACCTGGCAACGCATGGCGCGCAGCTCCTGGCGCATGTTCAGCGGCCTGCTCGGGCTTGCGGGCGATCCGGTCGGCTTTGTCGAAGGGTACTCGCTGTCGGACAAGCCACCTTCGCCGGGTGGAGAAGAGGAGCCACCAGCACGCGACGACGGCCGTCCGAAGTTCGCGCGCCTGACACGTGAGCTCACGCCCGAGATCAGCTTCGCCGCAGCCACCCTGAACCCCTCGGACACACCCTTCGTCGCGCCGTACGTGCGGCGCCGGCCACGCATGACCTTCAGCATCGGCAGCTATTCGCGCCTGCTGCTGGAGGATTTCCGCATGGCGGGCGGCCGGCTGGTCATTGATGACTTCCGCACCCCGGCGGAATTCGCGCGCCTGCCGCAGCAGACACTCGTCAATGCCACCGGTTACGGCGCGCGGGCGCTGCTGGGAGATGAATCCATCGTCCCGGTCAAGGGCCAGCTGGCGCGGCTGATGCCCGCGCCACAGGCCTTTTACGGGCTCAGTTACCGCAGGGTGTCGCTGACCACACGGCACGACATTACGGTGATCCAGGCGCAGGGCGTGGATGGCAATACCTACGAGGGCTACAACGATGCCAGCACGGATGCGGATCCGGCCGTCACCGAGTTTGCCGTGAAGACGCTGGCTGCCGCCTACAGGCCCGGCGCCGCCTGACGCCGGGCTGCCGCCCTAGATCTCGTTGGCCTTCGCGAAGCGGTTGATGTGTTCCGCGGCGCGGAAGGCCAGCGCCTCGATGGTCTGCGTAGGCTGGCCACGGCCGGAGGTGACGAAGCTCGAGCCATCGCAAAGGAACAGGTTCTTCACATCGTGCGTGCGATGGTATTTGTCGATCACAGAACTGCCGGCGTCGTTGC
The DNA here is from genome assembly GCA_040508085.1 of Steroidobacteraceae bacterium. GTDB lineage: Bacteria > Pseudomonadota > Gammaproteobacteria > Steroidobacterales > Steroidobacteraceae > ZC4RG30. Next base: position 61,068 of record JBEVNO010000072.1, on the reverse strand, counting down.
CCATGCGGCAGGTGCCGAGCAGGTGTACGCCCCCGCGCGCCTCGCCGATCTCGCCCGGCACGATCTCCTTCGCCCCCGCTGCATCCATGATCTCCACGGCGCGGTCACGCTGCCAGGCGGCATGCTTCATGTCATCCGGATGATCCTTGTACGTGACGCGGATGGCAGGCACGCCCCAGGCGTCCTTCAGCTCCGGATCGATGTCCACGCGGTTGGTGTCCACGGCCAGTGAGGTGCCATGCCCCGAGCAGCTCATCCAGTTCGTGTACGACTGCAGGTATTCCTTCAGACCCGGGCCCCACTCCGGCGTGCCGTCCGGCACATTCTGCCCCCAGGTGAGTGGACCGTTGGAGCGGGCGTCGAAGCCGCCGCCGCCGTAGAAACCGCGCTTCGGGTCCGAATCATAGAAGTCGTGCAGGATGCGCGTGACATTGGCGCCCTTGTATTCGTTCAGCGGATGCTCGAAGCGCGCTTGCGCACCACCGCCCTTGTTGAACATGAGGTATTTGCCGACCACGCCGCTGGAATTGGCCAGACCCTGCGGCGCTGCGGGGGTGGCGGAGTTGAGCAGCAGCCGGGGCGTCTCGCTGCCATTGGCGCATACCACCACGGCGCGCGCCTTCTGGAACTGCTCCCTGCGATTCCTGTCGAAGTAATGCACGCCGGTGCTGCGGCCCTGCGCATTCATGCCGATGCGATACACATAGCTCTCTGAGCGCACTTCGCACTTGCCGGTAGCTTCGGCCTCGGGGATCACTGTCCACACCGAGGATGATTTCGCCATCACTTCGCAGCCGTAGTTGCCGCACAGGCCGCATTGCACGCAGGGCGGGCGGCCACGGTAGTAGGTGGAGTTGATCGCCATCGGCGCCGGGAACGGATGCAGCCCCAGCTTGCGCGCGCCGCGTTCGAACAGCACGCCGGAGGATTTCACCGGCAGCGGCGGCATCGGATAGGGCTTGCTGCGCGGCGGATCGAAGGGGCTCGCCCCCGCAAGGCCGGACACGCCCACCTCCCATTCCACCATGGTGTAGTAGGGCTCCAGCTCCGCGTAACTGATCGGCCAGTCCGCGAAGCCGGTGCCGGCGATGGAACCCACCACGCTGCGCTCGTTGAAGTCGATCTCGTGGAAGCGCCAGAAGTTGGCGTTGAAGTGCGCACTGCTGCCGCCGACGATGCGCGCATAGGTCAACGGGTTGCGGCCCTCCTGCTTCACGGCCTTCCTGGCGGGGTCGTTGCGGAAGGTCTGCGGGCTGGTCGCCGGATTGTTGGTGATGCCGGACAGCTGTCGGTATTTCAGCTCGTCGTGTTCGAACTCATTGGGGGCCATGCGCGGGCCCTGTTCCATCACGACCACGCTGTGCCCGGCGCGCGCCAGTTCTCGCGCCACGATGCCGCCGGAAGCACCCGAGCCCACCACCACGAAATCAACGGTTTCGCTGGTCTTGTACTTTTTCATTGCCATGTGCGTCGATCCCTCAGGCGGTGTATGGCTTGGTGCCGGGGTAGGGGTCAAAGCCCGGGTAGTCGATGTCGTAGTGGCCGAAGGGCGGAGCCCATACATGCCGGTCCTCGAAGCCCACCAGCTTCCAGCCCGCCTTCTCGAAGTTGCCGCCGTATTTCGGTGACGCGATCAGCCCCAGCAGCGACAGGCGCCGCACGCTGGTGAAGAAGGGCGTGCGCTCCACCTCATGCAGCCAGGCAATCTGGCGCGCGTCACCTGCGGCGGAGAACGGTGCGTCGGTGCTGCTGTGGGCGGCGTAGGCGCTCTGGAATTCCTCGAAACCCTTGCGGAACGCCGGCAGTTCGCCGGCGAAGAAACTGCCCAGCGCCAGATCGATGAAATGGATGACCCGCGCCGCGCGGGCGCCCGGAGTGGCGCCGCCCGGTACGATCTGGTTGGCGATGGCGTCGATCTCGGTGGCTTCGACGGCGCTGAGCGTGGTGAACGAGGTTGGCGCGGTTCCAACCGCGTGCGAGGCATGATCGGCATGCTCGGCCGCCGCGACGATCTGCGGCCAGTTCAGCGCCAGCCAGCCCGTGCTGGCAAAGGTTGTCCCCGCTGCCAGGAATTGGCGGCGCGTATTGGTGGTCTTATGCACTTGTTGCTCCCCGTCCCGGCAAGAAACGCCTGCATCGCAATAAGCAAGGCTCATGCCATCGCGGCGGGGGGCACAGGCAGGCCGACTGGACCGCGGCCCCATGATTCCGGTCCAATGTGGGTCGATGAACGCGCCAAATCACAGCACTCGCCTTCCGGTGTATTTCCTTTCCCATGGCGGCGGCCCCTGGCCGTACATGGAAGGCCCGATGCGGACGCACTTCCAGTTGCTGGAAGAGTCGCTGCAGGACATCCCGCGGCAGCTGCCCGCGAGGCCTGCCGCAGTGCTGGTGGTGTCGGGCCACTGGGAGGCCGGGCAATTCACGGTGAGCACAGCGCCCAACCCTGGCATGGAATACGACTACTACGGCTTCCCGGCAGAGACCTACCGCATCCGCTATCCGGCTCCAGGCTCACCGCAGGTTGCCGGGCGCGTGCAGCAGCTGCTGCAGGCTGCGGGCTGGCCGGTTGCCGTCGACGCGCAACGCGGCTTCGACCACGGCACCTTCAGCATGTTGAAGCCCATCTATCCGGACGCCGATGTGCCGGTGGTGCAGCTATCGTTGCAGGCGAACCTGGATCCGGCCCTGCACCTGGCCGCGGGCCGCGCGCTCATTCCGTTGCGTGACGAAGGGGTGCTGATCATCGGCAGCGGCCAGAGCTATCACAACCTGCGGCTGTGGAATGCCGCGGGTGCGCGCCCCGCGGCGATGTTCGATGCGTGGCTGCGCCAGGCACTGCTGAACCGCACGCCGGCGCAGATACAGGACGCGTTGATGAACTGGGAGCAGGCGCCGGCCGCGCGGCTGGCCCATCCCCGTGAAGACCACCTGCTGCCACTGATGGTGGCGGCAGGTGCAGCCGACGGCGACCCGGCAGTGGCAGTGTTCGGCCAGCTGTTCATGGGCAGCCTGGCGGTATCCAGCTTTCGCTTCGGCGCTGGCACCGCCGCCAGCCGGTTCGATCAGCTGGCGGCGACTGTCAGCACGGCCGGCCTCAGAACTTGAACGACACCTTGCCGTAGTAATACCCGCCGTTGAAGCCGAAGGGCGAGAACGAGGGGTAGATGGCCACGGCCGAGTTGTCATCATCCGCGCGGTAGGTCTCGAGCAGATCCTCGTTCACCTTCTCCGGATAGCTGTTGAACAGGTTCTGCGCACCGATGCTGAAACTCAGCTTCTCGGTGGCCGCCCAGCTCACGTCCAGGTTGGTGATCGGGGTCGCCTTGATGACGGTCGGATAACTGCCCGACCCGTAGTAGGTCTGGTTCAGCTCCGATTTGCCGTACAGCACTTCGCGCACGTTGATGGACAGCGAGCCAAACTTGATCAGGGCGCCCAGGTTCAGCACATAGTCCGGTGCGGTGTCTTCCAGGTTGGAAAGCGCCTCCGCGTCGAACAACCGCTGGCCGGCCAGTTCCGCCGGCGTCTCGCGCACCTTGGTCACCTTGGTCCTGGTGAAGGTGCCGCCCAGTGACCAGTTCACCGTGCCCCAGTCGAACGGGCTCTCGTAACTGACCACCAGGTCGGCGCCGCGGGTGCGCGTGTTGATGCCATTGGCGAAGATGTTGATGCCGGTGTTGCCCGTGGCACGCACTTCCGGATCGAGCGTGTTGCCATTGGCCTCGATGGCGTCCGTAATGGCAGGTGCCACCGGCTCGCCATCGACCGTGCCGTTCAACGAGCCCGTTCCCACGATGCGGTTCTTCAGCTTGATCTGGTAGATGTCGAGCGTGGCGAGCAGCGACGGCATCGGCTTGAACACCAGGCCCGCGCTGATGTTGCGGGACTTCTCCGGCTGCAGGCCGTCACCCAGGCCCACCAGCGCCGCGGCCGGCGCGTTCGGCGGCAGCTGCACATAGGCCGTGGTCGGGCCCACGTTCGTGGCCGAGTAGAATTCCTCTGCCAGCGTCGGCGCACGGAAGCCGGTGCTGAAGGTGCCGCGCAGCGCGAAGGCATCGGTGAAGTCATAGCGCGTGGTGAGCTTGCCGATGGTGGTGTCGCCGAAGTCGCTGTAATCCTCATAGCGGCCCGCAACGTCGATGGTCCACTGCGTCACGGGGTTCACCACCACGTTGACGTAGGCCGCTTTCTGGTTGCGCTTGTGGCGGCCGGCGTCCGTCAGCGCATACCCCGGGAAGGACTGCCCGCCCTCGACATAGCGCGACGGCGCATCGCCCGGCTCGATTTCATACACGTCGCGGCGGAACTCGATGCCCGCGGCGAAGGTCACCGGTACGCTCATATCCAGGTCTTTCACCACGTCCAGGCCGCTGGTCCACTGCTCGGCGGTGAAGGTGCCGTCGAAGAAATCGCGCGGCGTGGCGCCGGTATCCGCATACAGCGAGGCGTTGGCGCTGTCGAGGGTGTAGATGTCGATCTTGTCGCGCCCGAACACCGTGGACAGATCCCATCTCCAGCCTGCCACGTTGCCGGTGAGGCCGAGGGTGTTGGAGAAGTCGATCTCCTGGCTTTCTTCCTTCGGATCGAAGCCGTAGGGGAACGGATAGATCGGCGCGGCCGGGCCGGCACCATCCGGGTCATAGGAGACGCGGGACGGCATGCGGAAATTCTCGAAGGATGCGGCGCGCTTCTTGCCATAGGTGCCGAAATAATAGAGTTCGCTGTCCTCGCTGAATTCGTAGCCCGCCGACAGCGAGCCCATGTAGAGGTCGTATTCGCCGTCGCCGGAAATCTTGTTCACGTAGGGATAGCCCTTCGCGAAGGGCAGGTTGGTGTCCGGGTAGCTGTAGCCGGCCAGGCTTTCAGCGTCCACGCGCGGGTCGATCCCGCCGCGGCTGCTGTGGTCGTGCTGGCGCGCCTCGCCGGTCACCGTGAGGTAGGCGCCCTCGGCCGGCGCCAGGCTGAAGCCACCCGAGATGCCAGGCGTCTGGCCGCCCTGGTCGAAGTAGGAACCGTAGCTCAGGTCGACGAAGCCGCCGCTGCTGTCCTTCTTGGTGATGATGTTCAGCACGCCGGCGATGGCATCAGTGCCGTACTGGGCGGCTGCGCCATCAGTCAGCACTTCGACGCGCTCGATGGCACCGACCGGCAGGAAGTTCAAGTCGACGCCCGCGCCACCCTGGTAGGAGCCGGACAGCACCGCGAGGTTGCTGGTGCCGTGGCGGCGCTTGCCATCCACCAGCACCAGTACATGGTTCGGGGACAGGCCGCGCAGCTTGGCCTGCAAGGTCTGGTTCGCCATGTCACCGCCGAACGCCTGCGCGGTGAACGACGGCACCACTGCGGACAGCGTGCCCATCAGATCTGGCTTGCCGGCGGCCTCCAGCACTTCGGCACTGATCAGCTGCACCGGCGTTGCGCTTTCGGACAGCGCCACACCCGTGGCGCGCGTGCCCGTGACGATCACTTCTTCAAGCGTTGCTTCCTGCGTGGACTCGGCGGCCTGCAGCGCCGACGTGCCCAATGCTGCAGCGACCGCTGCCGCAACCAGGGATGCCGTACGCGTATACGAATTCCAGGACATGTGGATCTCCCAACAATAGACAAGCCAATGTTTATTAGGCTGCTGCTCCGTGAAGGCTCAGCAGTTGATGGGAGACGGCGATGCAAGAAGCTCGCCATGGCAGTTGTGGCGAGCAGGCTGCACACGATGGCGCAACGAAGGCGCGCGCAGCTGCCACTGCAATTGGCGCGCAGCGGTGCGGTGCGCGCTGCTTCAAGTTGGCGCAGCGCGCACCGCTTGTTGTGGCGACGCTACTTGGTCGGGCGCACCAGCGTCACTTCGATCTCTACCAACATGCCGGGCGCGACCAGGTTGGCTACTTCAACCGTGGAGCGGGCTGGAAGGTTCGGCTGACCAGCGGCTTCGCCGAAGAACTTGGTGTAGGCGGCCATGAGCCCGGTGAAATCCATGCGTGCATCCGCGCCCTTGGTCTTGTCTGCAGCGAGGTAGACCGTCATCGACACCACATCACCCAGAGTCATGCCCTTGCTCTCGACCGACTCCTTGAGCTTGGTCAGCACGCTCATCGCTTGCGTCTGCGTGTCGCCCCAGTATTCGGGCGTGCCCTGTGGTGCATCTGGCTTGGCGGGCGAGGGGGTCACGCCGCTGTGGAACACGATGGTGTAGCCGGGCGGAACCTCCACGGCGGCGGCGATCGGGAAATCACCGGTGGAATGGCGCACCACCGGAGCCGGCGCGGCCGGCGACTTCTCCTTGGGCGCACAGGCGCCGAGCAGCGCCACTGCCGCCACCGCCATCAAGCCGATCGTCTGTTTCATGATCTCTCCTTGTTCAAGTTGCAAAGCTACGGTCTGGATTCGAGCAGCGGCTGCAGGCGGCGGTAGACGCTGTCGCAGTCACCGAAATGCCGCGCCACCCACTGCGAATCGTGGAAGGTCGGCAGATAACGCTCCCCCGAATCGCACAGCAGGGAAAGAATGGAGCCGGCTTCCCCGAGGGAGCGCATCTCCTGCGCCAGCCGCAGCATCATGGCGAAGTGCGTGCCGGTGGAAGGGCCTACGCGCCGGCCCAGCAGCTGCGACAGCAGACGCATGGCTGCGATGGATTCCAGGTCAGGAATCGATTCCATGCGATCCACTACCGTGCGGATGAAGCTTGCCTCCACGCGCGGCCGGCCGATGCCCTCGATGCGCGAGCCGGCGGCCAGCAGCCCGGCATCGCCGCTCGCGAAATAGGCTGCGAACACCGAGCCTTCCGGATCCGGCACGCACAGCCGCGTGGCATGGCGCTGGTAGCGCAGGTAGCGGCCGATGGTGGCACTGGTGCCGCCGGTGCCCGCCGCGCTGACAATCCAGCGTGGTACCGGATGCCGTTCGTGTTCCATCTGGCTGAAGATGCTGACGGCAATATTGTTGTTGCCACGCCAGTCGGTCGCCCGTTCGGCATAGGTGAACTGGTCCATGTAGTGGCCGCCGCAGTCCTGTGCCAGCTGCCGCGCGGCTTCGTAGATCTCGCCGGGCCGCTCCACGAAATGGCAGCGCCCGCCATAGAACTCGATCTGCGCGATCTTTTCCGGGGAGGTGCCACGCGTCATCACGGCGACGAAGGGCAGGCCCACCAGCCGCGCGAAATAGGCCTCGCTTACGGCGGTGGAGCCGCTGGATGCCTCCACCACCGTGGAGCCCGCGCGCAGCCAGCCGTTGCACAGTGCATACAAGAACAGCGAGCGGGCCAGCCGGTGCTTCAGGTTGCCGCTGGGATGGGTGGATTCATCCTTCAGGTACAGATCAATGCCCTGGGCGGCGAACCCGGGCAGCGGCAATGCGATCAGGTGCGTGTCGGCGCTGCGCTGGAAATCCGCCTCGATGCGCGCGACCGCCTGGTGCAGCCAGTCGCAGCTTCCGGTCGCGGGGGGTAGGCACCTTTCATCCATGGTCAGCCTGCTTGGTCATTGGCACGAACTCGATGGTGACACCATCGCCTACCGGGTAGTGCACCAGCGGTGCCTTTGAGTAACCAAGCGCTTCATAGAGGCGTACACCCGGCAAGGTGCCCATCAGCTCGAACCTGCGGAAACCGGCGGCGCGCGCGGCCTGCTCGCAGTGAGCCAGCAAGGCACGGCCGACGCCGCGTCGCTCGTAGCCAGGGTGCACAAAGAAGGCCCGGATCCTGGCGGCAACAGCCGCCGGGTCCAGCAGCGCGGCGTCACGGCGCGCATGACTGTCGCCACCAAACAGCGTGCGTCGCCGGCTCCAGCCGCCGCAGCCCACCAGCGTGCCGGCTGCAAGCCCGGCCTCCGGCCCGGGCAGTTCGGCCACGAAGTAGGTGCCGTCCTCGATCAGCGTGGTGTCGACGCCGAAGGCGCCCCGCAGCGCGGCTTCCACCTGATCCGCGCGATAGTCGCGTCCGCCCAGTACGCGGGCGGAAAGTTCGATCAGATCGCGCAGCGCCGGCCGGTCGGCAAGCGTGGCGGCGCGCAGTACATACCCCATGTTCCTCCTTAGGTCGCAGCGCTCGACGTTGCAGACTCTGTCACGGATCCCGCACGCATATGAAACTAGACTGGGGGCGCGCGGTTCAACCGTGCCTGAGCACACGACCGGTGCGGTGCTCACCCACCCCTTTTTCAGGGTCTGCCCGTTTGCACGGCAGGTAAGCGGTTTCCGGTCGAAGAGAACCCCACGCATTGTGTCGTGGGGTTTTCGCTTTTTGGGGCCTGCCGGCGTAGGCTTTCGGCCATGTCCGGCCCCCGCCTGCAATCCGTTGTACGTGCACCCGAACCGCCACTGGGCGATCCCGCCCTGGTAGCGGTGGACCGGGCGCTGGCCGAGTTGCGCCGTGGCCGCGGCATCGTGGTGCAGGATGCTGCTGCCCGCGCGTGGCGTCTGGTGGTGCCGCTGGAAACCGCCGAGCAGCCCCTGGTGGCACATGTGCTGGCGCAGCCGCGAGCTGCGCTGCTGATCACCGGTGAGCGCGCCGCGCGGCTGCGCGTGCCCTGCGAATCCGACGAGGTGCTGCTGCTGGCCCTGCCCGATGGGCTGGATGCCGGAGCGGTACTGGAACTGGGCCGGCACTGGGAAGCCGATGGCTGGCGTGAGGCGCTGGGCGCGGCGGTGCCACAGGCCACCTGCGCCGACGCGCTGAGCCTGGCCGCCGTGCAGCTGGCCAAGAGCGCGCAACTGCTGCCGGCGCTGCTGGTGACCGACGTGACGCTTGGTCCTGTTCCCGCCCAGGCACTGGCCGTGCGTGTCGACCAGATCGAGCGCCATGCGCATCCCACCGACGATGATCTGGTGCGCGTCAGCGAGGCACGCGTGCCGCTGCGCGAGGCACAGTCCAGCCGCCTGGTACTGTTCCGCGATCGCCGCGACGCCACCGAGCATGTGGCCATCGTGGTGGGGCAGCCGGATCCGAAGTCCCTCGTGCCCGTACGCGCCCACTCTTCCTGTTTCACCGGCGACCTGCTGGGCAGCCTGCGCTGCGACTGCGGCGAACAGCTGCAGACAGCCGTGAAGCGCCTGCATGAAGAAGGCGGTGGCGTGCTGCTGTATCTGGCGCAGGAAGGGCGGGGCATTGGCCTCGCGAACAAGCTGCGCGCCTACCAGTTGCAGGATGCGGGGCTCGACACCGTCGATGCGGACCGGCACCTGGGCTTCAGCGCGGATGAACGCAGCTATGCCATCGCCGCTGCGATGCTGAAGCAGCTGGGCTACATGCGCATCAAGCTGCTCACCAACAGTCCGCACAAGGTGCGTGAACTGCGTGCGCGTGGCATCGACGTACAGGAGATGGAATCGCTGCTGGCGCCGCCGAACGTGCACAACGAACGCTACATCCGCACCAAGCGCGATCGCGCGGGCCACCTGATCCCCGCCGACAAACCCTAGAGCGCGGCGCGCTCCAGCTCATCGCTGAGCTCGAGCCATTCGCTTTCCACCTGTTCGTTCTCCTGCGCCAGCCGCGCGCGCTGCGCGGAAAGCTCGAGCTGCCGCTGCCGCTGGCTGGCCTCGTACAGCGCCGGGTCCGCGAGCTGCGCATCCAGTGCCTTGGCCTGCGCCGCCAGTTCCGTCATGCGCTTCTCCACGCGCTGCAGCCGCGCACGCAGTGGCGCCAGCGCCTTGCGCGCCTGCGCTTCATCGCGCTTGCGCTGCTGACCGGCGGCGCGGGCGGCCTCCGCGGTCGCGGCGTCGCGCTGTGGCTTTGCTTCGCGGGCCGGCGCCGCGGCGGCGGGCGAGCCGCCCTTGGCGAGCCAGCGCGAGTAATCCTCGAGGTCGCCATCGAATTCGGTGACCCGCCCGCCATCCACCAGCAGGAACCGGTCGGTAACCGTCGCCAGCAGGTGCCGGTCGTGCGACACCATGATTACCGCGCCGCTGTAATCCTGCAGCGCCATGGCCAGTGCCTGCCGCATCTCCAGGTCCAGATGGTTGGTGGGCTCGTCGAGCAGCAGCAGGTTGGGTTTGCCGTAGGCCACCAGCGCCAGCGCCAGCCGCGCCTTCTCGCCGCCCGAGAACGGTCCGACCGGCTCGAATACGCGATCGCCGTTGAAGCCGAAGCTTGCCAGGTAGTTGCGCTGCTCCTGGTCGGTGGGCCGTACCCCGAGCTTCTGCGCCAGGCGCTGCACATGCAGCAGCGGCGAGGCGGCCGCGTCGAGCTGCTCCAGCTGGTGCTGCGCAAAGTAGCCAAGGTTCAGGTCGCGCGCATCATCGCGGCTGCCACCCAGTGCCCTGAGCTCGCCGGCCAGTAGTTTCACCAGCGTGGATTTGCCGGCGCCATTGCGACCCAGCAGCGAGATGCGATCGCCGGGATAGACAGTGAGGCTCACCTTGTGCAGCAGCACGCGCTCGCCGTAGCCGGCGGACTGCTCCTGGATGGCGAGCAGGGGCCGCGGCAGTTTCAGCGGCTCGGCAAAACTGAACTGGAAGGGTGAGTCCACATGGGCGGGCGCAATGCGCTGCATGCGCTCCAGCGCCTTGATGCGGCTCTGCGCCTGCCGCGCCTTGCTGGCTGCGGCGCGGAAGCGGCGCACGAAATCCTCCATGTGCGCGATCTCGCGCTGCTGCTTGGCATGCAGTGCCGACTGCTGCGCCAGCTGGGCGGCACGGGCCGCCTCGAAATCCGAATAGTTGCCGGTGTACAGCGTGGCCTTCTCATGCTCGATGTTCACGATGCGATTGACCACGCGGTCGAGGAATTCGCGGTCGTGCGCAATCAGCAGCAGCGTGCCCTGGTAGCCACGCAGCCAGCCTTCCAGCCACACGATGGCATCCAGGTCCAGGTGGTTGGTGGGCTCGTCCAGCAGCAGCAGGTCGGAGCGGCACATCAGCGCGCGCGCCACATTCAGCCGCACGCGCCAGCCGCCGGAGAATTCCCGCACCATGCGCGCTTCGTCTGCGGTGCTGAAACCCAGGCCGTGCATGAGCTGTGCGGCGCGCGCCAGCGCGTCGTAGCCGCCGATGGCGGCGTACTGCGTGTAGAGATTCGCCAGCTGCGTGCCGTCGTGGTCGCCGGCCTCGGCAGTGGCAATGCGTGCTTCCAGCGCGCGCAGTTCCGTGTCGCCGTCCAGCACGAAATCGATGGCCGGCCGCTCGATCGCATCCAGCTCCTGCGCCACATGGGCGACGGTCAGGTTTCCGGGCATCTCGAAATGGCCGGCATCCGGCTGCAGGTCGCCGCGGACCAGCGCCATCAGGCTGGATTTGCCGCTGCCGTTCTCGCCGGTGATGCCGGTCTTGTCGCCACGGAACAGGCTGAAGCTGGCCTCGGCAAACAGGACGCGCGGGCCCCGGCGCAGCGCAATGGCGTCGAACTTGAGCATGGGGCGCGGAGTTTGCCCTAGAATTCAGGCATGAACAGCAGAAAAACGGGGCGCGCGGGGTGGGTTTTGCTGGCTGCCAGCGTTGCCTGCGCCGGTGCGTTGCCCGCGGCGGCAGATGTGGTGGCGAGCGAGGGCTGGGCACGCGCCAGCGCGCCAGGCGCCCGGACGGCGGCGGCCTATCTGGTGCTGACCAACACTGGTCCGGAGACCCGCAAGCTGCTGAAGATCGTGTCGCCGGTGAGTGATGAAGTGAGCCTGCACCAGAGCAGCGTCGATGCGCAGGGCATGGCGCGCATGTGGCCGCTGTCCGGACTGGAACTGGCGCCCGGCCAGAGCGTGCGTTTCGAGCCGGGTGGCAGGCACGTGATGTTCAACAACCTCAAGTCGGCCTTCGTGGCAGGCCAGAAGGTGCCGTTGCAGCTGCGCTTCGATGGTGGCCAGCAGGAGTTCACCGTGCAGCTGGAAGTGCGCCCGCTGGGTGCCGAAGAGCCGGATCACTCACAGCACCACGAGCATCCGCAGCCGCACTGAGCCCTCAGCCTCCGGCGCGCTTGGCGTCGTAGCCAAGCCTGATGAGCTCTGCGACCAGCCGGTCGCGGTGTTCGCCCTGTATCTCGATCTTGTCGCCGCGCACCGCGCCACCTGCGCCGCAGCTGCGCTTGAGCTGGCCGGCCAGCTCCTCGAGCGCGGTCGCCGCAAGTGGCAGCCCGGTGACCACCGTCACGCCCTTGCCGCCACGACCGGAGGTCTCGCGGCCCACGCGTATCTTCGGGGGCCCGGCCTGGGCCGCCCTGGGAGCCACCGGCTTCACCGGCTTGCTCATCACCACGCCGCGGAAGGTATGCGGCGGTTTCATCGCCATCGTTAAACCAGCCTCTGGATGCGTTGCCTGCGCCACACCAGCCGGTAGTAGCCGGCCTGCAGCAGCAGCATGGTAATGAAGGTGATCGGCCATGCCCACCACACGCCATCGATGCCGATGCGGGCAGAGAGGAACCAGGCCACCGGCACCTCGACCAGCAGGATGGCGCTGATGGACAGCAGCGTCGGCACCAGCACGGTGCCACTGGAACGCATCACGCCCGATACCACCGCCGCGGCGCCGAACAGCAGGGAGCCCCACAACACGATATGCAGCAGGCGCAGCGCAATGGCGGTGGCCTCGGGGCTTTGCGTGAACAATCCGATGAGCGGCCGCGCAAACAGGTAGCACACCACCAGCAGGCCGCCGGTGATCACGAAGTTCAGCATCAGGCCGGCGCGGGTGATGGCGCCCAGCCGCTCGCTGTGGCCGGCACCGATGGCCTGCGCACCCAGGATGGAGGCGGCTATCGCGATCGACATGGCCGGGAACTGCACATAGCCCAGCACCTGGTTGCCCACGCCATACGCCGCCGTGGCATCGGAGCCGAAGCCATTGACCAGCGACAGCAGCACCACCTCCGCCAGTGACATCACCACCATCTGCAAGGCGGTGGGTATGCCGATGCGCAGCACGGACTTCAGGATGGCGCCATCGATGCGCAGGTGCTTCAGCAACTGCGCATTGGGCGCCAGCGCATGTCCCTTGGCGCGCAGGTAGAAGGCCAGGAAGGTGAGGGAGACGGCGAAGGAGGAGACAAACCCGACTGCCGCGCTGGTGACGCCCAGGCGTGGCAGGCCGAACCATCCGGAGATCAGCGCCGGCGTCACGATGAGGCCGGTGATGGTGGAGACGATCAGCGCGAACAGCGGCGTCACGGTGTCGCCGACGCCACGCATGATGGCAGTGAGCAGCAGGAAAGTGAAAAACCCGGGCATGGCATACAGGCACACGCGCGCGTAGTGCGTGGCCTCGGCCATGATGTCCGGGGGCGTCGCGAGGCGCTCCAGCAGCAGGTGCGCGAAGGTGCCCCCGAACAGGGCCACCACCAGGCCGCCCAGCAGGCCCACGGTGAGCGTGGTGCCGGCCACTGCGCGCACGCGCTCGGGCTGCCTGGCGCCCCAGGCCTGGCCGATCAGCACCGAGGCGCCCGAGCCCAGGCCCATGACGAAGGAGATCAGGAACAGGAACACGGGGAAGAACGAGGAGGCCGCCGCCAGCGCCTTCACCCCGATCATCTGGCCCAGGAAAATGTTGTTCAGCGTGCCGGACAGGGACTGCAGGATGTTCGCCAGCATCATGGGCACGAGGAACACCAGGAAGATCTTCCAGGTGGGCTTGAGCGCGGGGGCTGCTGCGGTGGACATGCAGTATCTCGGGCCGGGGCGCGGTATGATGCCAGTTCGCCTCGCCAATAGAACTGCGACATGCATGAAGCCGCGGTCATCCTCGGCCTGATCATCCTGAATGGGTTATTTGCCTCAGCCGAGCTGGCGCTGGTCTCGGCCCGCCGGTCCCGGCTGAAAGCCCTGGCGGATACCGGTCACACCGGGGCCCGCGCGGCGCTTGCCCTTCTGGACGATCCCACCCGGCTGCTGTCGTCCGTCCAGGTGGGCATCACGCTGGTGGGCATCCTCACCGGCGTCTATTCCGGTGCCGCCTATTCGAAGCAGTTGTCCGCCTGGTTCACGGGGCAGTTCCCGCGGCTTGAGCCTTACTCCGAAGAGATCGCGTATGCGGCCATCGTCATGGTGATGACCTACTTCGCCATCGTGCTCGGCGAACTGGTGCCAAAGCGCCTGGCGCTGGCGCATGCAGACCGCTGGGCCACGCTGGTCGCCATACCCATGCAGTTCGTGGCGCGTTTCGGCGCCCCGGTGGTGTGGCTGCTGCAGCGTTCCACAGAAGTGCTGCTGAAGCTGCTGCCCTCAGGCCCCACCGGCCAATCGCAGGTGACGGACGATGACGTGCGTGCACTGGCCGCCGAGGGCATGCAGACCGGCGCCCTGCACAAGCACGAGGCCGAGATGATCGACTCGGTGCTGCGCCTGGCAGATCGCAGCATCAGCGCCATCATGGTGCCGCGCGGCGACATCCTGTGGCTGGACATCAACGAGCCCATCACCACGCTGTGGGATGAAGCACGCCGCAGCGGCCATGCGCGTTTCCTGCTGTGCCGCGGCGAACTGGAACAGCTCATCGGCGTGATTTCGCTCGCCAACATCGGCGAGGCATTGCGGCGCGGCGCCATCGACAGCGCGGTGGACCTGCAGCCGCCACTGCATGTGCCGGAGAGCATTTCCATCTTCAAGCTGCTGGAAACCTTCCGTCGTTCCAGCGTGCACCTGGGAGTGGTGACCAACGAATACGGCGGCATCGAGGGCCTGGTCACGCCGGCGGATATCCTGAAGGCCATCGCTGGCGACTGGCCCGACATGGGCAGCCGCGACGCGGCGGGAGCGCTGCAGCGCGACGATGGCAGCTGGCTGATCGACGGGCACCTGCCCATCCACGAGGCCGAGCGCGCGCTGAAGCGCAACGATCTCGCGCGCGGTGACAACTACAACACCATGGCGGGTTTCGTGCTGTGGCACCTGGGACGCATGCCGGTACCGGGCGAGAAGCTGGCGTGGCGCGATCTCTCCATCGAGGTAATCGACATGGATGGCCTGGTGATCGACAAGCTGCTGGTGCAGGCGCGCAGCGACCAGGCCCTGCGCGCCGGCGAGGAGTAGCCATATGCGCCTGGCGATGTGGGGCGCGCTGGCTGTCCTCGGGGCTGGCATCGCACCGGCCGGGGCGGCCGAAGCGCCCGCGGCGGCCGCAGCGCGGCCGGCCTTCACTGCCGCCGCCGCCACGCTCAGGTTCGCCACCGCCACGCAGCGGCAGATCGACGATGAACCGCGCTTCAGCGCGCGCCTGCTGCGCGACACCATCCTGGCTGAACTGACCACGCGCGGCATGCTGGGCGAGCAGGCCGAGGGCCGCGTGGTGGACATCCAGATCGATGAGTTCTCGCTGCGCAACACCACCAACGTCGTGGTGTTCGGCAACATCGCCTCCGCGGGCAAACTGGCCGCGGTGCTGCGCATACCGGGCACGGATGGCGGCAGCCCGCGTGAGGCGCGGGTTCGCGTGGAAGCATCGCTCAACCTGCGCAAGGACGACGCCAGCGCGCAATCGCTGGAAAAACTCTACCGGCGGTTCGCCGTGGCGATTGCTGACGAGCTGGCCGGCGCGCCGCTTCGGCCCTAGGCGGGGGAGGCCCTGCCGGCCGCATTGCCCACGGCGTGCGGACTCACCGACACGGCCTTCACCAATACCCACACTGCCACACCGGGCGCCAGACGCAGCTCGCGGGTTGCGGCACTGGTGATGCGGGCGAGCAGCGTGGTGCCATCGACTTCCACTTCCACCAGGTCCGCGCCGCCATCGGCGACAATGCCGCGCACCGCACCGCGCAGATGGTTGCGCACCGAGATACCGCGTGGTTCCTCCAGCGCCAGGATCAGGTCGCGCGCCAGCAGCTGCAGTCGCAGCGGCTGGCCGGCCGCGAGCTGCTGCGCGGGCACCATCAGCTGGCTGTGCGCGCCGATGCGGATGGTGGCCAGGCCCTCCGGCGCCACTGCAGACACCACTCCTTCGATCACCGCGCCGGCCGCGTCCGCGCCCACGATGCCGCGCAGCTGCGGCGACAGGCTCACCGAGCCCAGGTCACCGCTGGCAGCGACCCGGCCCTGGTCGAGCACCACCAGCTGCGTGGCGAGCCGCAGCACCTCGTCGAACTGGTGGCTGACGAACACCATCGGAATGGAATAGTGATCGCGCAGCCGCTCGAAGTAGGGCAGCACCTCGTCGCGGCGCGCGGCATCGAGTGAAGCCAGTGGTTCGTCCAGCAGCAGCAGCTGCGGCGCGGTCAGCAGCGCCCGTCCCAGCGCCACGCGTTGCCGCTCGCCGCCGGAGAGACTGCCCGGGCGCCGCGCCAGCAGCGTCTCCAACCCCAGCAGCTGCACCACGTCGTCAAAGGCACCGGGCGCGCCGGCGCGGGCCGCGCCATACAGCAGGTTGCCCCGCACGCTGTAATGCGGGAACAGCCGCGCGTCCTGGAAGACATAGCCGATTCGCCGGCGCTCCGCCGGCACGTGGGTGCCACGCGTGCTGTCGAACCACACCTGGCCATCCAGTTCGATGCGGCCGCGCGCGCCCGGGATGAGCCCGGCCAGCAGGTTCACCAGCGTGCTCTTGCCGCAGCCGGAGCGCCCGAACAAGGCAGTGACGCCGGGCGTCGCCGCGGCAAATTGCGCCTCGAGCGCGAAGCCGCCGCGGCTGAAACGCAGATCGACGTCGAGCATCTACCGGCCCAGCCGGCGCCGCAACGCGCGCGCCAGCAGCTCCGCAGCCAGCAGGCCGGCCAGGCCCAGCGAAAAGGACAGCAGCGCCAGCCGTGCAGCGGTGGCATCGCCATCCGGGGATTGCAGCGCGGTGTAGAGCGCCAGCGGCAGCGTGCGCGTTTCGCCGGGAATGTTCGAAACGAACGTGATCACCGCGCCGAACTCACCCAGCCCCGCGGCAAAGGCGGTGACTGCGCCCGCCAGTACCCCGGGCAGCATCAAGGGAAGCGTGATGGTGCCGAAACGCCGCCACGCTCCGGCACCCAGCGTGCGCGCGGCTTCCTCCAGCCCGCGGTCAACGTTCTCCAGCGACAGGCGGATGGAACGCACCATCAATGGAAACGACATCACTGCGGTAGCCACCGCCGCCCCCAGCGTGGAGAAGGTGAATTGCAGGCCGAAATGGCGGTCGAACCAGCCGCCCAGCGGGCCGCGCGTGCCGAGCAGCAACAGCAGCAGGTAACCGATCACCACCGGCGGCATCACCAGTGGCAGGTGCACCACGGCATCGAACAGCGTGCGGCCGGGAAAGCGGCGCCGTGTGAGCAGCCACGCCACCAGCATGGCGGGGATTAGGTTAAGTGCCACCGCGCGCAGCGCCACCGAAAGGCTCAGTTGCAGCGCCGCGAGTTCGGTCTCACCAAATTGCCACAGGGAGGGCCACATGGGCGGCAAGGATAGACGCTGCGGGTCATAATCGCCGTATGAATGCCAAACCAGACTCCACCGGTAGCGCCGGCATGCGCCCCATCGTCACCATCCAGTCGCACATCCTGGAGCAGCAGGCGCGTTTTCCTGAATCCACCGGCACGCTTTCATGGGTGCTGTCGGCCATCTCCATCTCCGCCAAGATGATCGCCGCACAGGTGCGCCGCGCGCGCCTCGAAGACGTGCTCGGCAGTGTCGGCAGCCAGAACGTGCAGGGCGAAACACAGCAGAAGCTGGACGTGATCGCGAACGAGATCCTGCTGCGCAACCTCGGCGGCCGGCAGGGCGTGGCAGTGGTGGCCTCGGAAGAGAATGACGAGGCGGTCATCCTGCGCGACGACAACGACGGCGCAACGCGTTACTGCGTGATGTTCGATCCGCTCGACGGCTCGTCGAACCTGGATGTCGCCGGCGGCGTCGGCACCATCTTCAGCATCCTGCGCAAGGACCGCCGTTCCACGAAGATAGAGGATTCACTGCTGCAGCCCGGGCTGCGCCAGGTGGCGGCCGGCTACGTGATCTACGGCTCATCGACCGTGATGCTGCTCACCATCGGCAACGGTGTCGACATGTTCGTGCTTGATCCTTCCATCGGCGCCTTCATGCGCGTGGCCGAAGGCATGAAGATCCCCCCGAAGAACAAGTGCTATTCGATGAACGAGGGCAACCGCCTGAGCATGCCCGAGGGCTACCAGCGCTACCTGCACTGGGCGCAGGAGAACGGCTACTCCAGCCGCTACGTGGGCGCGATGGTGGCCGACGTCCATCGCATCATGATCCAGGGCGGCGTGTTCATGTACCCGCCCACGAAGAAGGCGCCCAAGGGCAAGCTGCGCCTGATGTACGAGGCCAATCCCATGGCCTTCCTGGTCGAGCAGGCGGGCGGCAAGGCCATCGCGGCGCCGGGGCAGCGCATCCTCGAGGTGCAGCCCACCCAGATCCACCAGCGCACCACCGTGATCCTGGGCAGCGCCGACGAGGTCGACCAGGCCGCAGCCATCCTGCAGGGCTGAGCACCCCTTGGCCGGGTCGTCCCGATCCGGCTAATCGGGTATCTTATTGCAATCAATTCTCATTCAGACACCCATGTCCCCAACCGCCGTTCCGGCCCCTGATTTCGAGTCCAGCGTTTCCCTGGCAGGCCTGCACAAGGGCGCGCGTGGCTGGGTCGCGGGCGTGCGCGACGATGATGCGGTGCTGGGCGACGAGGCGGGTGGGACCATCGTGATGCGCCTGATCGAGCTGGGCTTCGTGGCGGGGGAGGCGTTCGAGATCATTGCCGAATCCAGGCCCGGCGGTGACCCCATCGCGGTGCGCATCGGCGGCAGCTGCTTCGCGTTGCGGCGCCGGGAGGCCCAGGCGGTGATGGTGCGGACGGCGCCCCGATGAGCGCCGTACCGGCCGCGGCGGCGGCGCCGGAGCCGCAGCTGCGCGTGGCACTGGTGGGGGTGCCGAATTGCGGCAAGACGGCGCTGTTCAACCGCCTGACCGGCAGCCGCCAGAAGGTGGCGAACTATGCCGGCGTGACCGTGGAACGCAAGGAAGGCGTTTGCGAGGACAGCGCTGCCGGGCGCGAGTACCGGGTGCTGGACCTGCCCGGTACCTACAGCCTGGCCGCCACCACGCTGGACGAAGCCATCGCGCGCGACGTGGTGCTGGGCCGCCTGCGTGGCGAGCCGCCGCCGGATCTGATCGTCAACGTGGTGGATGCGACCAACCTGCGGCTCGGCCTGCGGCTGTCGCTGGAGCTGCTGCGCCTCGGCCGCCCCATGATCGTGGCGTTGAACCTCAGCGACATCGCGCGCAAGCGCGGCATGAACGTGGATGCCGCACGCCTGTCTGCTGAACTCGGCTGCCCGGTGGTGGAGACCGTGGCCGTTCAGTCCGGCGGCGAGCGGCAGCTGCTGGCGCAGCTGGCCGGTTTCACCCATGGCGAGCCGGTGGCGACCCCCGGTTGGACGGCGCTGGGGCGCGAGCAGGTGGAGGCCACGCAGCGCGAGGTGCGCCGCATCCTGACCCACATCGGATATCGCGAACCGCTGCGCACGCAGGCGCTGGCGCGCATCGATGCCGTGGTCATGCACCCGGTGGCGGGTCCGGCGCTGCTGGCGGCGGTGCTGTTCCTGATGTTCCAGGCCGTATTCAGCTGGGCCGCTCTGCCCATGGATCTCATCGATGCCGGTGCCGGCGCGCTAGGTGAATGGCTGCGCGCGGCACTGCCGGATGGCCCGGTTCGCAGCCTGCTGGTGGATGGCGTGATCGCGGGCCTGGGCAGCGTGGTGATCTTCCTGCCGCAGATCCTGATCCTGTTCTTCTTCATCCTGCTGCTGGAGGATTCCGGCTATCTGCCGCGCGCCGCCTTCCTGCTGGATCGCCTGATGGGTGGGGTGGGCCTGTCGGGGCGGGCCTTCATTCCGCTGCTGTCGTCGTTCGCCTGCGCCATCCCCGGCATCATGGCCGCGCGCACCATTCCCAACCTGCGCGACCGGCTGGCCACCATCCTGCTGGCGCCGCTGATGACCTGCTCGGCGCGGCTGCCGGTGTACGCCCTGATCATCGGCGCCTTCATTCCGGCGCGCGCTGTCGGTGTGTTCAACCTGCAGGGGCTGGTGATGTTCGCGCTGTATGCCATCGGGGTGCTGTCGGCGCTGGCGGTGGCGTTCGTGATGAAGCGCTTCACGCTGCGGTCCAGCTACCACCCGCTGATGATGGAGCTGCCCGAATACCGCTGGCCCAACCTGCGCAACCTCGTCATCGGCCTGTGGGAGCGGGCCAAGATCTTCCTGACGCGGGTGGGCGGCATCATCCTGGCCCTGATGGTGGTGTTGTGGTTCCTCAGCACCTACCCCGGGCCACCGGCCGGCGCTACCGGCCTGCCCATCGAGTACAGCTTCGCCGGCATGCTCGGCCGCTTGCTGGAGTACGTGTTCGCGCCCATCGGGTTCAACTGGCAGATCTCGATCGCGCTGGTGCCGGGGCTGGCCGCACGCGAGGTGGCGGTGGGTGCGCTGGGCACCGTGTATGCGCTTTCCGCCGCCGCCGATAATGTGGATGTGGCGCTGGCACCGCTGATCGCCGCCAGCTGGAGCCTGCCGACGGCCCTGTCGCTGCTGGCCTGGTACATCTACGCGCCGCAGTGCCTTTCCACCATCGCCACCATCAAGCGGGAAACCAATTCCTGGCGCTATCCTCTGATTACCCTGGGATACCTGTTTGCCATGGCGTACGCAGCATCGTTCCTGACGTATCACGTGGCCAAGGCGGTGCTGGCATGAATGACACGGTGCAGCATATTCTGGTGTTCATCGCCGCGGCTGTAGCCGCGTGGGCGGCCTGGCGCAATCTCCGCGGGCGTTCGATATTCCGGCGCAGCAAGCCCCAGGCCCCGGCGGACGGCTGCTCTACCTGCAGTTCGGCTGCCGAACACCGGCGCGACTAGCGGGCCGGTAAACTGCCCGGGCTGGGTAGTTTGCACCACAAACCAAGTGCCCGCGTCGGTCCGCGCCGACATCGCTCCGGCGCTGGATTTTCAGGCTTTAGCCGCCCGCGTTACCGGGCCGCCTCCCTCGCCACTGAATGGCTGTTGCGTCGATGCAACGCATTTTTTCTTGTTTTCTTACGCCTCTGTTAACTATTCTTCAGCCACTGCAATGCCTTCACAAAGGTGTGCCGTGCATTGCTCCCCAACCAACCTTAGGGATGAACTGAATGAACAAGTCTGGTAACACCCGCCGGCGCCTGCCGTGGCAGCGCTCCGTCGCCGCCTCGGTTGCACTGGTCATTTCCGCTGCGGCCCTGGCGCAATCGAATGCGGTAGGCACGATTTTCGGTACGTCCAGCGAACCGGGCAAAGTAGTCATCACCAATACCGCCACCGGCGTTTCGCGCACCGCGACGGTGGATGGCGCCGGTCGATTCCAGGTGCCCGCCCTGCCGGTGGGCAACTACAAGGTCGAGCTGCAGAAGGCCGACAACACGGTTGAGTCCAAAGACAATGTGATGGTGGCCATCGGCGCCGGCAGCCAGGTCACCTTCGGTGATGAGGTGCTGGATGAAGCGCTGATCGCCGGCACCAGCACGTCGATCGACGTTTCCGCCACCGACACGCGCACCGTCTTCACGTCGGAAGATCTGTCGAAGATCTCGGTGAGGCAGAGCATCGAGGAGGTCGCGCTGCTGGCTCCCGGCACAGTGCGCGGCGATTCCCGCTACAACAGCAACCGTGGCACTCCCTCGGCCTCGTTCGGCGGCTCGGGCGCCAACGAGAATGCGTTCTACATCAACGGCTATGCCGTCACGGACCCGATCAAGGGCCTGGGCTCCTCGTCGCTGCCCTTCGATGGCATCTCGCAGTACCAGCTGCTCACCGGCGGTTACGGCGCGGAATTCGGCCGCTCGACCGGCGGTGTGGTGAACATCGTCACCAAGAGCGGCTCAAACAACTGGGTTGCCGGTGGCCAGGTCACCTACACGCCCTCCGGCCTCACGGAAGACAACCCGGATATCTACTACCCGGCCAACGGTACTTCGCGTGACAACACGCTGTGGAACCAGGGCTCCAGGCGCAACACCACCAGCACCCTCTACAGCCTGTATGCGGGCGGCCCCATCATCGAAGACAAGCTGTTCTTCTTCGTGAACGGCGAATTCGAGAAGCGCAAGGTGGAAGGGCCGGCGAACTTCTCAGGTCGCGGCACCGCCGCTACCGACGGCCCCAACGGCTGGCACGACCGTGATATCGAAGTGCCTCGCTGGCTGGCCAAGATTGACTACAACTTCGCCGAAGGCCAGCTGCTGGAGCTGACTGCCATCTCGGACGTCCGCAAGGAAACCCGCAAGCAGTACGGCTACTACTATCCGGGCGGAACGGCAGTGCCGACCGCCGCCACGAACCCCGACCGCGGTCTGGCGCAGCTCACCAAGGGCACCAACCAGAACGGTGGTTTCGACTTCGAGGATGGTGGCGAGCTGTACATCGCGAAGTACACCGGCACGATCACCGAGAACCTGATCTTCACCGCCCTCTACGGTCAGCAGAAGAACAAGCACTCGATCGTTCCGTACGGCTACGACGACACCATCACGGCGGTGCGCGACAACCGCAGCAGCGGTGCGCCGCTGTTCTACGGTTCGTATGCCACGCTCTCCGATCCGGAAGCCTACGACAAGTCCAACGGCTACCGCTTCGACCTCGAGTGGATCGCCGGCGCACACGACTTCCGCATCGGCTACGACGTTCAGGATCTGGAAGTGCAGGACGGCACTATCACGACCGGCCCCGGCTACTTCTGGTCTTACGAGACGGTCGGCGTTGCCAACGCCAACCTGCCCATTGACGGTGCCGGCGGCGCCGTGGGCCCGGGTGGCAATGGCGATTACGTGACCCGTTCGGTCTCTTCCAACGGCGGCGTATTCACCACCGACCAGTTCGCGTACTTCATCGAAGACCGCTGGCAGCTCAGCGACACCGTGCTGCTGTCGCTCGGCCTGCGCAACGAGAACTTCAAGAACTACAACTCGGACAAGGTCGTGTTCCTCGACCAGACGAACCAGTGGGCACCGCGCATCGGCGTGAGCTGGGATGTGCTGGGCAACTCGCGGCTGCGCGCGTTTGCCAATGCGGGCCGCTACCACCTCGCCATTCCGCTGAACCTCGCGTTCCGCCAGGTGGGTGGCTCGCTCAACACGGACGAGTTCTTCCGCTTCACGGGTATCGACCCCACCACCTCGGCGCCGACTGGCCTGGTGCCGCTGGGCAGTGGCCCGTATTCCCCGAACCAGGAGTACGGCCAGGCGCGTGACCCGCTGGCCGCCGCGGCGCAGAACCTGAAGCCCTACTTCCAGGACGAGCTGACCTTCGGTCTTGAGGGCTCGGTGTACGAGGGCCTGAGGGCCGGCGCGCGGTTCACGTACCGCACGCTGAAGAGCCAGCTGGACGACAACTGCGATGGTCGCCCGGCTTACAACTGGGCCGTGGCGAACGGTCGCGGCAGCGGAGTGGACGCCTTCAGCGTGGTGGATGGTTCGGGTGATGCGGTTCCGAACGGCCTGGACGACCGCGCCGAGGAATACTGGACCCAGCTCGCGCAGTGCCGGATCATCAACCCGGGCGAGGACAACGTCATCCGCTTCTCGGATCCGGTGACGGGCGAGGCGGTGCTGGCCAACATCACTGCGGCGCAGTGGGGCCTGCCGAAACTCAAGCGCATCTACAAGGGCGTGGACCTGTTCGTGGAGCATCCGCTGCAGAACGGCTGGTACGGCAAGCTCGACTACACGCTGTCCAAGAGCACGGGTAATGCCGAAGGCATGCTGTACTCCGACAGCGGCCAGGCGGACGTCGCCGTGACGGCCAACTGGGATTCGCCCGAGCTGATGGTCGGCTCGGACGGCGTGCTGCCGAATGATCGCCGCCACCAGATCAAGGCGATGGGCTTCTACGAGCTCTCGGCAGAGTGGCGCGTGTCGGCCACCGTGGTTTCCATGTCGGGCCGTCCGCGGTCGCCGATTGGCTTCTACGGCGGAGAGGGCGTGCTGCCGGTGTCGACAATCCCCGGCGGCGTGCCCGCTGCGGAGCTGACGCCGACCTACATCCACGACAACTTCGTGGCCTACAACGGTCCGTACTACCACTACGTGGATGGCGTGCTGGCGGAGCGCGGTTCCCTGGGCCGCCTGCCGTGGACGACGACTCTGGATCTGGGCGTGCGTTACGCGCCGAACTTCATGAAGAACCAGCTGCAGTTCGGCGTGGACGTGTTCAACGTCTTCGACACCAAGGAAGTGCAGAGCCGGATGGAAGATGCGGAATCCGCCCTGGGGGTTCCGTACCACTCCTACCAGAAGATCCTGAGCTACAACGCCCCGCGCAGCGTGCGCTTCACGGTGCGTTACGACTGGGGTTCGGGGGAATAAGACCGGGCCCGCAGGGCCTTCCTGACCTGACAAACCCCGCTTCGGCGGGGTTTGTTTTTTGTGGCATTCATTGACCGCGAGCAGCAATGCCTGGGGCATGAAAAAGGCCCGGGAGCGTGAGCTCCCGGGCCTTGTTCAAAGAGGCCACGGCGCAAGCCCGTGGCCTGTGCGCTGGACTCAGTTCGTCCGGCGCATCACCACGCGGCGGTTCAGCGCGCGACCCTCGGCGGTGCTGTTGTCAGCCACCGGGGAAGTCTCGCCGAAGCCCGTGGCGCTCAGGCGCGAGGCCGGGATGCCCTTGCCGACCAGGTACTTCAGCACGGCATCAGCGCGGCGCTGCGACAGCTTCAGGTTGTAGGCGTCGGAACCCACGGTATCCGTATGACCTTCCACAACGCCGGTAGAGGTCGGCACCGTGTTGGTCATGAACTCGACCACGCGGTCCAGTTCCGGGTAGGCCTCCGGCTTGATCACGGCCTTGTCGTAATCGAAGAACACTTCAAGGCGGATGGTCAGGCTGCAACCCACGGCATCGACGCGGTCGCCGGCCGGCGTGTTCGGGCAGCGGTCGTTGGCGTCGATGACGCCGTCGCGGTCCGTATCAGCCGGCGGCGGCGGCGGCGGCGGCGGCGGGGGCGGCGGCGGCGCAACTGCAACCGGCGGCGGCGGCGGCGGCGGGGGAGGCGGAGTAGGCGCACTGCCACCGAAGGCAAACTGCAGACCCAGCGTGCCCACCTTGTCGATCACGCCACGGCCCACCGCACCACGTGCGGCCAATTCCAGTTTCGCCTGCAGCTTGCTGCCGCCGTCGAAGGTCACCAGGTCGCCCACCAGGCCGAAACCCAGCTTGGCGGCCACTTCCTTGTCCCGATCGTTCGGCTTGAACTGGTCCACCAGGCCGCCACCGAACACGATGAAGGGGCTGATGATCTCGTCACGCGAGAATACGCGCGCGAAATCCAGCGTCAGGCCCTTGATCTCGTGGTCCCAGGTGGCCCCTGGGGTGACATCGTCGAAGTTGCCGGAAAAGCCATTGATGCTCATGTCCCACTTCTCGCTGATGGCCTTGCCAATCGAGTAGTAGTAACCAGGACCATCGTCGAGGCCGCGATCCGAGTCGGTTTCGGTCCACATTCCACCAGCGCCAATGGTCCACTGGCCCACGTCGGTGCCGGCGTGCGCAGCCGCACCGCCCAGCAATGCCGCCGAGACGGCAAGCGTCAACAGGGATTTCTTCATTCTGCCTTCCTTAAAATTGTTGCTCCCGCCCGACGGGAGATGTGACAAATGCTAACGGTTTTGTTAGGGGATTCACACCCTACAGACAAAAGTGTCGCGTGGGCGCTACGGCGTCGCAGAAATGGCAGCCCGGCGCGGCCCCTTGGTGACCAGGCGGTCGCCGATGCGGATACCGCGCCGCTGGGCTTCGCCGGCGAGGATCTCCAGCACCCCTGAAACCTTGCCGGAAGACTCGATGATGGCCTCGGACAGTGGCGTGGCGCCGGCATGGATGTGGGTGATCCGGCCGGTGCTGTCGTAAAACAGCATGTCCAGCGGCACATAGGTGTTCTTCATCCACATGAACAGCTCCCGTGGCGGATCCAGCGGGAACAGCATCCCGTAATCGCGCGGCAGCTGCCGGATCCACATCAGCCCCTGCTGCGAGCGTTCCTCGGTATCCGCGTACCAGATGCGGAAGCTGTCGCGCCCTCCGGCCCGCTCGATCGTCAGTTCCCCGCGGGGAAAGTCGCGCAGCTGCGCCGGCTGGAATTCCTGCTGGGCCGCCGGCTGCACGCAGGCCGAGGCCAGCAGCAGTGCTACGGACAACCAGGTGGTTGCGAAACGGTTCATGGCTGGGCTCCTGCGGCGACGATGCCGGTGAATTCAAAGGTGGGCACCAGCAGGCTGGTACCGCCTGCGAGGTCCAGGGCCGGGGAGGTGCAGTAGCCGCGCGCGTGGATGCGCTCGTGTCCGCCATCCCCGGGCAGGGCCATGCGTTCCAGCGCCTCGACGGCGCAGCGCTGGTCGCCGCGCGTGGCGAACAGCTGCTGCTCGCCCTCCATGATGAGAGTGATGTTGGTGGGCAGGGCGCGTGCCGCGCCGGCGGCGGCGTCCTGCAGATCGATACCGAAGATGAAGCGCAGTTGCCTGGTTCCTTCCGGGCCTGTGGTCGGCCCGGCAAAAGTCAGCCGCAGGCCGTTGCCCTCCGGTCGCGGTCCGCCCTCACACTGCATGTCGCCATTGTTCCAGGCGATATCCTGGGTCAGCGCACCGCGCAACTGGGCCACCAGCGTCCCGCTGCCGTCGGCCAGGCAGCCGTCCGGGGCCGCCGGCGCAGCGGCGGCCGCTGCGGGAGCCGGATCGTCCGCGCAGGCGGCGCATGTGAGGCTGACGAGAACCAGCGCAAGTATGTGTTTCATGGGTGTGCATTATGCTGCCCGCCATGCAGCTGATCGAAATCTCGCCGGTCATTCCGGCCAAACTGTCCCGCCTGACCGAACTTGCCGGCAACCTCTCTTACAGCTGGCACCGGTCTACGCGGGCCCTGTTCGAAGACCTTGACCAGACACTGTGGCGCGAAACCCAGGCCAATCCGCGCCTGATGCTTCGCTGCGTGAACCAGGCCACGCTGGATGCGGCCGCGGTCAATCCGGAATACCTGCGCCGTTACGCAGAGGTGCTGGCCGAGTTCGACAACTACCAGGCCCGCGAGACGCAGCAGCAGGACATGCCGCTGGTGGCTTATTTCTGCGCCGAATACGGCTTTCACGAGAGCTTTCCCATTTATTCCGGCGGCCTCGGCATCCTCGCCGGGGACCATTGCAAGGCCGCCAGCGACGAGCGCCTGAATTTCGTCGCCATTGGCCTGCTGTACCGGCAGGGCTATTTCTCGCAATCCGTGGACGGTGACGGCACGCAGCATGCTGGCTACCGCGATGCCGACCCCCGCGACCTGCCGGTGGAGAAGGTGGTGGATGCCGCCGGCACCTGGCTGCAGGTCGCCGTCCCCATTGCCGGCCGCGAGGTATCCGCGCGGCTGTGGAAGGCGAAGATCGGCCATGTGACCGTCTATCTGCTGGACACCAACGTGGCCACCAACAGCGAGGCGGATCGCGACATCACCTTCCGCCTGTATGGCGGTGATGAATCGCACCGTATCCGCCAGGAGATGGTGCTGGGCATCGGCGGCGTGCGCGCCCTGCGTCTGCTGGGTCTGGCACCGGCGGTGTGGCACATGAACGAAGGGCATGCCGCCTTCCTCGGCATCGAACTGATCCGCGAGCGTCTGGCGCAAGGCCTGTCCTTCGAAGCCGCCCTCGAGGCGGTCGCTGCCGGCAGCGTGTTCACCACGCACACCCCGGTGGCGGCCGGCCACGATGCCTTCCCGGACCATCTGTTCACCGAGCATTTCGGTGCCATCTCAGCCGCCATGGGGCTGAGCATGGACGCGCTGCTGGAACTGGGCCGCGCCCCCGGCGTGCCGGGACGCTTCAACATGACGCGGCTGGCGCTGCACTGCGCGCGCCGCGTCAACGGCGTCAGCCGCATCCACGGCGCCGTGTCCTCGGAGCTTTGTGCCGATCACTGGCCGGAGATTCCCGCGGCGGAAAACCCGGTCGGCTATGTCACCAACGGCATCCACGTGCCCACCTTCCTGGCTTCGGCCTGGGGGCGTTTCTTCGACAGCCACCTCGCCGACTGGCGCGAGAAGCTCAGCGACGTCGCCTACTGGAAGGCGGTGGAGCAGATCCCGGACATTCCCTTCTGGGCGGTATCGCAGGATGTGAAATCGCGCATGCTGGCGGGCGTGCGCGCCCGGCTGGAGCGCGAGTACCGCCGCAAGCGTCTGGGTTCGGTGCAGCTGGCGCATATCACGCGCTGGCTTGACCCTGCGAATCCGAACGTGCTGACCATCGGTTTCGCGCGGCGCTTCGCCACTTACAAGCGCGCGGCGTTGATCATGCGGGACCGCGAACGCCTGCTGCGCCTGGTATCCAACGAGGAGCGGCCGGTGGTGTTCCTGTTCGCCGGCAAGGCGCATCCGGCCGACCAGCCTGGCCAGGAAGTGCTGCGCGAGATCAAGCGCACCATGCTGCAGCCGGAGTTCGCCGGCCGCGTGGTGTTTCTCGAGGATTACGACATCCAGCTGGCGCGCTGGCTGGTCAGCGGCGTCGACGTCTGGCTCAACAACCCGATTGCGCCGCTGGAGGCCTCTGGCACCTCCGGCATCAAGGCTGCCGTCAACGGGCGCCAGAACCTGTCCATCCTCGACGGCTGGTGGGCCGAGGCCTTCGACGGCACCAATGGCTGGGGCATTCACGGCGCCGATTCCCACGACGAGGGGCGCCGCGACTACCTCGACGCCGCGGCGGTGCTGGATGTCATCGAAGAGGAAGTGGTGCCGCTGTATTACGCGCGCAATTCGAGCGGCTTTGCGCCGCAGTGGGTGCGCCGCTGCAAGCGTGCCATGGCCACCGTGATCCCCAGTTTCAACATGCGCCGCACCGTGGGCGATTACCGCGACGGGCTGTATGTGCCGGCCGCTGCGCAGAGCGCCAAGCTGCTGGACAACCAGGCCGCCGGTGCCGTGGAACTGGCGAAATGGAAGCGCCGTGTGCGCGAACACTGGAACGGCGTGAGCATCCAGTCCGTCACCGATGCCGTGCGCGACGGCGATGCCGCGGCGCTGCTGAGGCTAAGCGCCGTGCTGCAGCTGGGTCAGCTGTCGCCCCAGGATGTGCGCGTGGAATTCAAGGCGCGGCGTCTGTTGCCGGAATCCCAGTTCGAGCCTTCCGCACTGACCTCATTCGGTCACGGGGTGCCCGAAGGGCAGTGGCGCGCCGAATTCACGCCGGCCGCCACGCCGGCAGCGGATGGCAGCCATACTTTCCAGTTGGCGGCGCCGCCACCCGGCACCGGCCAGTACCAGCTGCAGGTGCGGGTCTACCCATGGCACCCGTTGCTGACCCATCCGCTGGAAATGGGGCTGATGAAGTCGGTCTAGCCGGCGCGGGCCAGGATCAGCCCGGCCAGCGGCGGCAGCGCCAGCACCACCGAGTGCTCGAAGCCGTGGCTTGGCGTGGCTTCGCTCATCACGGCGTCGCGGCCCACATTCGAGCCGCCGTAGTGCTGCGAATCCGAATTCAGCAACACGCGGTAGTTGCCCGGCACCGGCACGCCGATGCGGTAGTTGGCGCGCGGCTGCGGCGTGAAACTCAGCACGACCACCAGCTGCTGCCCGAGGCCCGAGCGCAGGAAGGCCAGCACCGACTGGTCGCTGTCGCTGCAGTCGATCCACTGGAAGCCTTCGGGTTCGAACTCGTGCCGGTGCAGTGCCGGCATCTGCACGTACAGCCGGTTCAGGTCGCCGACCAGCTGCTGCATGCCGCGATGTTCACCATGCTCCTGCAGCGACCAGGGCAGCGCCACGTGGAAATCCCATTCCCAGGGATGCGCAAGCTCCCCGCCCATGAACAGCAGCTTCTTCCCCGGCAAGGTCCACATGTAGGTGTACAGCAGCCGCAGGTTGGCCAGCTGCTGCCAGCGGTCACCCGGCATGCGGCCCAGCAGCGAACTCTTCAGGTGCACCACCTCGTCGTGCGACAGCGGCAGGATGAAGTTCTCGGTGTACGCATACATCATCGCGAAGGTGAGATTGTTCTGGTGGTGCCGCCGCCACAGCGGATCCTTCTTGAAGTAGTTCAGGGTGTCGTGCATCCACCCCATGTTCCACTTCATCGAGAAACCCAGCCCGCCACCGTCCACCGGCCGGCTGACCTGGGGCCAGTCGGTGGACTCCTCGGCCATGATCACCGTGCCGGGGGCGCGGCCATGCGTGATGGTGTTCAGTTCGCGCAGGAACTGGATGGCTTCCAGGTTCTCGCGCCCGCCGTACTGGTTCGGCGCGAAATCCGTGCCGCGGCCGAAATCCAGATACAGCATCGAGGCCACGGCATCCACGCGCAGCCCGTCGAAATGGAAGTGTTCCAGCCAGAAGCAGGCGCTGGCCAGCAGGAAGCTCTTCACCTCATGCCGGTCGTAATTGAAGATGTAGGTGCCCCAGTCCAGATGCTCGCCCTTGCGCGGGTCGGCATATTCATACAGCGCGGTGCCATCGAAACGCGCCAGGCCATGGGCGTCGCGCGGGAAATGCGCCGGCACCCAGTCGAGCAGCACGCCCACCCCCTCCTGATGGCAGCGGTCGATGAAATATTTCAATTCGTCGGGCGGGCCGAAGCGGCTGGTGGGGGCGAAATAGCCGGTGGTCTGGTAGCCCCAGGCATCGTCCAGCGGGTGCTCGGTGATCGGCAGCAGCTCGATATGCGTGAAACCCAGGCGCTTCACATAGGGCAGCAGCTGCTCGGCGAACTCGCGGTAACTCAGGAAGCCCCCGTCCGGGTGGCGGTTCCAGGAGCCGGCATGCACCTCGTAGATGGACAGGGGTGCATGCAGCCAGTCATGCCCCGGCCGCGCCTGCATCCAGGCGCCATCCTGCCAGGCATAGGCATCAGGGTCCGCCACGATGCCGGCAGTGGCGGGGCGCATCTCGGTGGCGAAGGCGAAGGGGTCGGTCTTGACCACCACCGTCCCCGAGTCGCGATTGCGCACCTCGAATTTGTACAGTTCACCCAGCGGCAGCCCGGGCACGAACAGCTCCCAGATGCCGCTGGAACCCAGCGCCCGCAGCGGCAGGCGGCGGCCATCCCAGTCGCAGAACGGCCCGACCAGACTGACGCGGCCCGCATTGGGCGCCCATACCGCAAAGCGCACACCGCTGATGCCGTCGAATACGGCTGGATGCGCACCCATCATGCGCCAGGCCTCGGCATGGCTGCCTGAGGCAAACAAGGCAAGATCCGCATCACCCAGCGTGGGCAGGAAGCTGTAGGGATCGACGCGCTCATGCCGCCCGCTGCGGTCGTCGGTCCAGATGATCAGCGGATGGGTGTCGATGCCCGCCGCGGGGCCGCGCAGCTCGAAGAAGTCTGAATCCCCGATCCGGGTGAACGGCCGGCCGTCGGCCAGCCGCACGTCCAGTGTTGCCGGCAGGTAGACCCGGACCACGGCGGCGGCACCCTCGAAACGCACGCCGAGGACGCTATGCGGGTCGTGATGAGCACCTGCGGCGACCCTTTGCTGTTCAGTTGTGATGAGCTGTATGGAAATGATGGTGCTCCTGTGTGGTAAATATAGCCTGCATGGCAAGAAACACGCGCGCTTCATCCGGGCGCTATGTAAGTCGTCTCACTGGCGGCACGTTAGCGATGATCATGGCAGGGGGCAGGGGCGAACGCCTCCGCGGGCTCACGGAACACCGTTGCAAGCCCGCTACGCCCTTTGGCGGCAAGTTCCGCATCGTGGACTTCGTCCTTTCCAACTGTGTCAACTCAGGGATCCGCAAGATCGCGCTGCTGACACAGTACAAGGGCCAGTCGCTGATCCAGCACGTCCAGCGGGGCTGGAGCTACCTGCGGGGGGAGTTCGGGGAGTTCATCGACGTGATCCCGGCCCAGCAGCAGGTCGGCAAGCAGTGGTACCGGGGGACGGCCGACTCCGTCTACCAGAATCTGGACTATGTGCGCGGCCACCATCCGCAGCACGTGCTGGTGCTGGCCGGGGACCACATCTACAAGATGGATTACGGTCCGATGATCGCCTACCACGTGGAGAAGGGCGCGGATATCACCGTGGGTGTGGTCGAGGTGCCGCTGGACGAGGCGCGCGATTTCGGCGTGCTGTCGGTCACCGAATGGAACAAGGTCACCAAGTTCACCGAGAAGCCGCCCAACCCCGAGCACATGCCGGGCAACAAGGACGTGGCGCTGGCGTCGATGGGCATCTACGTGTTCAACGCCAAGCTGCTGGACCAGATGCTGTCCGAGGACGCGCTCGATGATGGATCGGCGCATGATTTCGGCCGCAACATCATCCCGAAGGCCATCGAGAAGAATCACGTATTCGCCTATCCGTTCCTCAATGTGCGCACGCGCGCGCAGAACTACTGGCGCGACGTGGGCACGGTCGACGCCTTCTACGAGGCCAATCTCGAGCTGGTGCATGTTTCGCCCGAGCTGAACGTCTATGACGAGGAATGGCCGATCTGGACCTACCAAGTGCAGCAGCCGCCGGCCAAATTCGTGCTGAACGATGAAGGCCGCACCGGCATGGCGATCAATTCCCTGGTGGCCGGCGGCTCGATCATCTCCGGGGCGGTGATCCGCGAATCGCTGCTGTTTTCCGAGGTGCGCGTCGAGGAATACTCATCGGTGGAGCGTTCGGTGATCATGCCGGGCGTGCATATCGGCAAGCGGTGCACCATCCGCGGCGCCATCATCGACGAGGGTTGCGACATCCCCGACGACACCGAGATCGGTGTCGATGCCGAGAAGGACCGCGAGCGCTTCGACGTCACGCCGCGCGGTGTGGTGCTGGTCACCCCCGGCGCGATGCTTTCCGCGACGACGGTCCTGCGTTGATGGTGGACGATCGACTGCCGGTCATCCTGTTGTGGCATATGCACCAGCCCCCCTACCGGGACGCCCTTTCCGGGCGTTACGTGCTGCCGTGGACCTGGCTGCATGCCATCAAGGACTACACCGACATGGCCGCGCACCTGGAGCAGGTGCCCGGCGCCAAGGCAGTGGTCAATTTCACGCCAGTGCTGATCGAGCAGGTCGAAGACCTCGCCACGGCAGTACGCGCGCAGCTCGTTTCCGGGCAGCCCCTGCCCGATGCCCTGCTGGCAACCCTGAGCGATGCGCCCCTGCCGGCCGATGCCGCCGCGCGCGCGCAGCTGCTGCGCGCCTGTCTGCGCGCCGACCGCGAACACCTGATCGGGCGTCACCCGCCATTCGTGGCGCTGGTGGAGCTCGCCGCCGCCTTCGACAAGCCCGGCCTGATCGCTTACGTCCCGGACCAGTACCTGTACGACCTGGCTGTCTGGTATCACCTGGCGTGGCTGGGGGAATCGGTGCGTCGCACCGACGTGCGCGTGGCGCGCCTCACCGCCAAGGCGCATGGCTTCAACGCTGCTGATCGGCGCACCCTGCTGGAACTGATCGGTGAGTTGCTCGACGGCGTGCTGCCGCGTTTCCGGGCGCTGGCCGATGCCGGCAAATGCGAGCTGGCGGTGTCACCCTACAGTCATCCCATCCTGCCGCTGCTGTTCGACTTCGGCGCGGCGCGCGACAGCGAACCGGCATCGGCTCGCCCGCGCTCGCCCGCTTATCCCGGTGGTGCCGCGCGCGCCGACTGGCACATGCAGCGCGCCGTGGAATGCTACGAACGCGTGTTCGGCCGCAAGCCGCGCACCTGCTGGCCGTCTGAAGGCGCCATCAGCGTGCCGGCGGTGCACGCCATCGAAGCGGCAGGTTTCGACTGTCTTGCCACCAGCGTCAGTGTGCTGCGGCCATCGCTGGAGCGCTCCGGCATCGTCGTGCCGGAAGACCGCAGCGGGTCGGAGTGCCTGCTGAACCAGCCCTTTGCATTGCCCGGCAGCAAGCTGGCCTGCTTTTTCCGCCACGACGGGGTCTCCGACCTGATCGGCTTCAGCTATTCGAAGTGGCATGGCGATGACGCCGCCGCGAACCTGGCGCATGAACTCACGACGCTGGCGGACCTGACCACGGGCACGCCCGGCCGCGCGCTGCTGGTGGCGCTGGATGGCGAGAATGCCTGGGAGTACTACCCTTACAACGCCTGGTACTTCCTGCAGGCGATGTACGCGCAGCTCGCCGCCCATCCGCGCCTGAAGCTCACCACGCTGTCCGAGCTCATCGACGAACAGCGCGCCGCCGGCGCCCGGCCCGCCGCACTGCCGCAGCTGCGGGCGGGCAGCTGGGTGTATGGCACGCTGTCGACGTGGATGGGCAACCCCGACAAGAACCACGGCTGGGACCTTCTCTGCGAAGCCAAGCATGCCTTCGATGCCGCCATTGCCGGTGGCAGTCTGGATGCGGCGGAGATCGCGCGCGCTGAACAGCAACTGGCCGCCTGCGAAGCCTCCGACTGGTTCTGGTGGTTCGGCGACTACAACCCGGCCGGGGCGGTGCGCGATTTCGACGAACTGTTCCGCCACCAGCTCACC
Source organism: Steroidobacteraceae bacterium (assembly GCA_040508085.1). Taxonomy (GTDB): domain Bacteria; phylum Pseudomonadota; class Gammaproteobacteria; order Steroidobacterales; family Steroidobacteraceae; genus ZC4RG30. The sequence goes on along the minus strand of JBEVNO010000072.1, from coordinate 26,760 downwards.
AGCCTCTACCGTGCATTGCACCTGGAACCTCCGGCAACGCTCCTCGAACCGGTCAGCATCGGGCGCGGTGCGCCGGAGGCCGGTGGCGTGATGCGGCGTTCATGACACGCGAGCTGGTGCTGTCGCGCCGGCGCGCCGGGGTATTGCTGCCTGCCAGTTCGCTGCAGCATGAGCGCGGCGCCTTCGGCGATGGAGCGCGGCGCTTCATCGACTGGCTCGCGGATGCTGGCTTCACTGTCTGGCAGTTGTTGCCGCTGGTACCCGTGGACGCCGGCGGTTCTCCTTACTGGGCGCGTTCGGACCGGGCCGGCAACACTGACCTGCTGGATATGGACGCGCCGGATCCGGGCGGCGACAGCGATTTCGACAGCTGGCGCGCCGAACAGGCCGGCTGGCTGGATGACTACCTGCTGTTCGAGGCGCTGGCCGAAGAGCATGGCGGCGCCGCCTGGTGGCAGTGGCCCGAGCCGCTGCGCGACCGCTCGAGGACCGCACTGGCGGTCGCGGCCCGGCGCCTGGCCGCGCCGATGCGTGCCCGCGCCCGGCTGCAGTGGCGTTTCGACGCGCAATGGCGCGCGCTGCGCGAGCATGCCGGCGCGCGAGGCGTGCGCATCTTCGGCGACCTGCCCATCTACGTGGCGCCGGATTCGGTCGCCACCTGGGCCAGTCGCGACCAGTTCCAGCTGGATGCGCAGGGCCGCTCCCTGGCAGTGGCCGGGGTGCCGCCCGACTATTTCGCTGTCGACGGCCAGCTATGGGGCAATCCGCTGTATGACTGGGAGGCGCAGCAGCGCGATGGCTTCAGTTTCTGGCTGCGGCGCCTGCAGCTGCAGGCCGAGCGCTTCGACCTGCTGCGCATCGACCACTTCCGCGCCCTGGAGGCCTACTGGGCGGTGGCCGCTGATGCGGCAACTGCGCGCGACGGCGTCTGGCGTGAGGCGCCGGGCCACGAGCTGCTGAAAGCGGTGAAGCTCGGGCTGCCGCAACTGGAGCTGGTGGCGGAGGATCTGGGCGTCATCACGCCCGCCGTGACTGCGCTGCGGCGTGCCTTCCAGTTGCCCGGCATGCGCGTGCTGCAGTTCGGTTTCGATGGCGACCCGGCCAACACGCACCTGCCGCACCAGCACGAAACCGACGCCATCGTCTATACGGGCACGCATGACAACGACACCACCGTGGGCTGGTTCGATTCGCTGCCCCAGGCCAGCCGCGACCTGGTGCGCCGCTACTTCGGGCGCGGCGACCACGAGATCCCCGATGCCATGGTGCGCGCCGCCATGGCCTCGGTAGGCTGCCTCGCCATGCTGCCCATGCAGGATCTGCTGCACCTGGGCAACGAGGCGCGGCTCAACCGTCCCGGCACAGTCAGCGGCAACTGGAGCTGGCGTCTGCCGCTGGAGTCACTGACAGCCGAGCTCGCGACGCGTTATCGTGATCTCATTCACCTGCATAACCGGAGCGGCTGATCATGTCCTGCCTGCGTGCTGTTGCCTTGGGGCTATTGTTGCTGCTGGGTGCGGGCTGCGCCGCGACGCATCTGCAGAAGCCGCAGCTGCAGGTGGTGAATGTGCAGATGCTGGGCGGCAACCTGCTGCAGCAGCAGCTGCGGGTGCGCATGCATGTGCAGAACCCCAACGATCGCGAGCTGAAAGTGCGCAGCATCACCTACGAGCTGGAGGTGGCCGGCGAGAAATTCGCGCATGGCACTTCGGACAGCGACTTCACCGTGCCGGCGCGCGGTGAGGCCGAATTCGACGTGAATGTCACGGCCAATGCCGCCGCCGCCGTTCTCAAGGTGCTGGGCAGCTCCGCAAGGCTCGATGACGTGGGCTACCGGGTAGTCGGCAAAGTGCAGCTGGCGTCCGGATTGCTGCGCACGATCCCGTTCGACCACCAGGGGCGGATGAAGCTCAGGTAGCTGGTTTTTCCAGCATCTGCTGGTACAGCAACTCGTAATCCCCGACCCGGCGTTCCCAGGAGAAGTCCTGCGCCATGGCATTGCGGACCAGCTGCTTCCACAGCACCGGCTGCCGGTACCAGCCCAGCGCGGTTTCCACGCCCCAGATCACTGCCGTTGTGTCGTAATCGTTGAACACCACGCCGGTGCCGGTGCGCGTCACCGGATCGAAATGCTGCACGGAATCGGCGAGGCCGCCGGTGCGGCGCACCACCGGGATGGTGCCGTAGCGCAGGCTGTACATCTGGTTCAGGCCGCAGGGCTCGTACTGTGAAGGCATCAGGAACATGTCGCTGGCGGCTTCAATCCAGTGCGCGTGTTCCTCGCTGTAGCCGGCGTGGAAACTGACGCGGCTGGGATGCAGGTGGGCCAGCTCGCGGAAGAAATCCTCGTACAGCGCATCGCCGCTGCCCAGCACCGCGCAGAAGAAATCATGGTTCTCGAGCAGCACGGGCAGCGCCCGCATCAGCAGGTCGAAACCCTTCTGGGAGGCCAGGCGGCTGACCACTCCGATCAGCGGCGCGCGGCTGCGCGCCGGCGTGCCGAGGCCCAGCCGCTGCAGGTAGTCCTGCTTCAGCTGCTGCTTCACATCGAGCCGGTCGGTGTTGAAATGCTGCGGCAGGAAGCGGTCGCGCTCCGGGCTCCAGTCCTCGTAATCCACGCCATTGAGGATGCCGGAGAGGTCTGCCGAACGCGCCCGCAGCAGATCCTGCAGGCCGTAGCCAAAGGCCGGGCTCTGGATCTCCAGCGCGTAGGTCGGGCTCACGGTGTTGATGGCATGGGCATGGGCGATGCCCTCGCGCAGCGGATTCACGCGGCCGGCGGCCAGCTCGCCGCCATCCAGCATCCAGACGGCATCCCCAAGACCGGTGTCCGCGCGCGCCGCGGCGCTGAACGTGCCCTGGTAGGCGATGTTGTGGATGGACATCAGGCTGCGGGTGTCGCGGAACAGCTGGTCCCACGCATAGACGGTCTTCAACAGCAGCGGCGCAAAGCCTGTGTGCCAGTCGTTGCTGTGGATGATCTGGGGCGCGAAGGCCATGCGCTGGCAGCACAGGAATGCGGCATGGGTCAGCAGCAGGAATCTCAGGTGCTCGTCCGGCGCACTGCCATACAGGCGCTCACGATTGAAGAAGGCGGGTGCATCGATCAGGTAGACCATCGCGTCGCTGCCGGGCAGCCGCGCCGTGAGCACGTCGAAGGTCAGGCTGTGGGCGCCCAGCTGCAGCGGCACCCGCTGCATGAACTCCACGGGTACGGCATTGAGCTGGCGGCGCTCGATCTGCTTGTACAGAGGCATGAACAGCCGGATGTCATGCCCCGCGGCGTGCAGGTACTTGGCCAGCGCGCCGGCCACGTCCGCCAGCCCTCCGGTCTTTGCCAGGGGCGCGATTTCAGACGCGATGAAGCAGATGCGAAGCGGATCAGTAAGGGGCATTCGCCAAGTGTAGCGGTACCCGTATGATGCCGGGATGCAGCGTGTGCTGGTCATTCTCACCGTCTCCATTCTGGTGGCGGTTTCCCTGGGTGTTGGCGCGCTGGCGGCAAACTGGCCCTTCTGGCAGCGCGCCTGGCAGTGGCATCACGCGGCAGGCGCCTGGCCCGCGCAGCTTGCCGGCCCAGTGGAGCGGGTGCGCGGTGGTGCCGACGCACAGCAACTGCAGTTCCATGCCGATGCCAGCCTGGTTCCCGTTGCAGCCACGGCCACGACCCGGCTGCTGTTGCGGGCGAACACGGCCGGGCAGGTGGATGCCTTCTTCGCACCCGGTTTCAGCGCTGGATCGCAGGTGGATGGGCGCGGCCTGTCCGGTGCCGTGCTGGCGCCGTTGTTCGCCGTGCTCGGCGGGCAGCACCCAGGCTTGCTGGACCTGCCGGTTGCGCAGGCGCTGCCTGCCTGGCACGGCGACCCGCGCGGCCAGATCACCGCGCGACAATTGTTCTGGCACCTGTCGGGACTGCCAGCCTTGTCCGGCCATGCGCTGAATCCATTCGGGGTGCGGGCGCGGCTCAACTCGGGCCCGGATTTCGCCCGCGCCGCGCTGCACTGGCCGGTGGCATTCCCGCCCGGCACCCACTTCGAAGAGTCGCCGGTGAATGCGCAGCTGCTGTCGCTGGTGGCAGCAGCCCACGGCGGGGCGTCTTATGCGCGGGTGCTGGAGCAGCAGCTATGGTCGCGCTTCGCCGCCGACGACGCGCTGCTGCTGCTCGACCACCGGCGTGGCAATGTGGCAGCGCATTGCTGCCTGCGGGCCACGGCGGCGGACTGGGTGCGGCTGGCGCTGCTGCTGGCCGCCGACGGCCGCAGCGGCCGGGCCGAATTGTGGACGCGAGGTTACATGGCGCAGGTGACGCAGAGCTCGCCGGTGCATAACGGTTATGGGTTGGGCTTCCAGCTGCTGCCATACGGGGAGCACGTGGCCCTGTCATTGCGCTCGTACGGACGCCACCTGCTTATCGCACCTGACACCCAGATGGTGCTGCTGTGGGTGGGCGAAGGGGAGCCGCCGCCGGGACTGGAACAGCTGCTTCTTGCGCATAGCGCACGCTCATCGGAACCAGGCGGAGACTGAACTCCAAACCCTGCGTTTTCCTGCTTAGTTAGTTAGGTACGAATTGGGGCACTGGTGCAATAATGCGCGCCCTATGGCCGACGCCCGCACCGGAATCACTGTTGTCAGCATCGCACTCGCACTGGTGTGTGCGAGCTGGGCTGTGTACCAGACCAAGCACGACGCGCCTCCCGCCGGTGGCCCCGCCGCAGGCAGGCCGCAAGGCGGCGGCGCTGCCGGCCCGGGCGCGCCTCCGATCGTGGTGGTCACCGCGCCGGTGCAGCAGCGGGTGATCAATGCCGGTATCGAGGCCATCGGCACTTCCAATGCCAACGAAGCCGTCAGCATCACTTCCAAGACCACGAACATCGTCACGGCCATCCGGTTTTCCGATGGTCAATCGGTGCAGGCTGGCCAGGTGCTGGTGGAGCTCGATCGCAGCAGCGTTACTGCCGATCTCGCCGCCGCCAACGCCGCTTTCGAGGAAAGCCGCAGCCAGTTCAACCGCAGCCGCGAGCTGTTCGCCACGCAGGCACTGTCGAAGGCGCAGTACGAGCAGCTGGAAGCCACCATGAAGGCCAACGAGGCGCAGGTGGCGTCGGCGCAGGCGCGTCTGTCAGATACCTACATCCGCGCTCCGTTCACCGGCCGCGTCGGGCTCAGGCGCGTGAGCCTCGGTACGCTGATCAGCCCGGGCACCGTCATCACCACGCTTGATGACATCAGTTCCATCAAGGTGGATTTCGCGGTGCCGGAACTGTTCCTCGGCCAGCTGCGCGATGGGCAGGTGGTCGCCACGCGCACCAACTCCTATCCGGGTCGCAATTTCGCCGGCAAGATCGTAAGCGTCGATTCGCGCGTCGATCCCACCACGCGCGCCGTGACAGTGCGCGCCGCGGTACCCAATCGTGATGGCCTGCTGAAGCCGGGCATGTTCCTCACGGTGTCGGTGGCGCAGGATCGCCACTCCGCGCTGGTGGTTCCGGAAGAGGCGCTGGTGCCGGAGCAGGCGCGACAGTTTGTTTATGTGATGGCGGGGGGCAAGGTGGCCAAGCGCGAGGTGACGCTGGGACGCCGTGAACCGGGCTTCGTCGAGATCGCAACCGGCCTCGCCATTGGCGACCTGGTGGTGACCGAAGGCACGTTGAAGCTGCGCGATGGCGCAGCCGTGCGCGAAGTCAGCGCGGCGCCCGCCGTCAAACTGGCGGAAGCGCCGCCGTCATGACGCTCTCGGAGCTGTCGATCCGGCGGCCGGTATTCGCCACGGTGCTGGCGCTGCTGCTGCTGATCGTCGGCGTGATGGCCGCGCTGCGGCTGTCGCTGCGCGAATACCCGGACATCTCCCAGCCGGTGGTCAGCGTCAACGTGAACTACCGCGGCGCCAATGCCTCGGTCATCGAGACGCGTGTGACGCAGGTGCTGGAGAACGAAGTCGCCGGCCTTGAAGGCGTCGACAAGCTCACCTCGTCCAGCCGCGATGAACGCTCGCAGATCAGCGTGCAGTTCAACACCGGCCGCAACATCGACGCGGCCGCCAACGACGTGCGCGACCGCGTCACGCGCGTAATGGGCCGCCTGCCGGAAGAGGCCGACCCGCCGCAGATCGAGAAGATCGAAAGCGGCGCCGATCCGGTGCTGTTCATCATCCTGACCAGCAACGAGCGCAATGGTCTCGAGCTCACGGATTACGCCGAACGCTACCTGGTCGATCGCCTGGGTGCGGTGCCCGGCGTTGCCAGTGCGCTGATCAACGGCGCCAAGCGTTATTCGATGCGGGTCTGGCTCGACCGCGGCGCCATGGCCGCGCGCCGCGTCACGGTGACCGACATCGAGAATGCGCTGCGCACCGAGAACATCGAGCTGCCGGCCGGACGCATCGAGTCGCGCCAGCGCGAGTTCACGCTGCGCACCGACACGGCAATGCGCACCGACGCCGATTTCCGCAACCTGGTGGTCGGCCGCGGCGAAGACGGCTACCTGGTGCGGCTGGGCGAGGTGGCCGAGGTGCAGCTGGCGGCGGAGAACCAGCGCGGCGGCTCCACCGTGGATGGCGGCCCGGCGCTGATGCTGGCGATCACGCCGCTGTCCACGGCCAATGTGCTGGAAGTGGCGACCGACATCCGCAAGGAGATCGAGCTGATCCGGCCGACGCTGCCAAAGGACATCGGCCTCGAGGTGAACATCGACAACTCGGTGTTCATCCGCGAGTCGATGGAGAAAGTGCTGAAGGTGCTGGCCGAGACCGGCGTCATCGTGCTGGTGGTCATTTTCCTGTTCCTGGGCAGCATGCGCGCCACGCTGATCCCCGCGGCCACCATTCCGGTATCCATCCTTGCGGCCGCCGTGGTGATGGTGGCACTCAATTATTCGATCAATACGCTGACGCTGCTGGGCGTGGTGCTGGCCATTGGCCTGGTGGTGGACGACGCCATCGTGGTGCTGGAGAACATCGTGCGCCGCATCGAGCTGGGCGAGCCGCCACTGGTCGCCGCCATCAACGGCAGCCGCGAGATCAGCTTCGCGGTCATCGCCACCACCATGGTGCTGGTGGCGGTGTTCCTGCCCATCTCCTACATGCAGGGCAATGTCGGGCGGTTGTTCAGCGAGTTCGGCGTGTCGGTGGCGGCGGCCGTGCTGTTCTCGGCACTGGTCGCACTGACGCTGACGCCGATGATGACTTCCAAGCTGTTCGCCAAGGGCATCCACCGTGGCCGGCTGGCCACGGCGGTGGACAATGCCTTCAAGTCCTTTGCGGATTCGTACAACGTGGCGCTGCGCTGGGCGCTGGGCGGCGCCCGCCCGGTATGGATCCTCGCCGGTGCCGGCCTCAGTGCCGCGCTGGTGCTGTCGCTGCTGCTGGTGGGCTGGCCTTGGTCGGGCATGCGGCTGCCGCAGGAGCTGGCGCCGCAGGAGGATCGCGGTCGCGTGCAGATATTCGTGGCCGGTCCAGAAGGGGCCAGCCTGGAATACACGCAGCGCCAGCTCGAGATCGTCGGCGCCATTGCCAAGGAAGAAGTGGACCGCGGCAATGCCGCCCGCGTGATCACGCGCATCGGCACCTTCGGCGCGCAGTCCGCGGTGAACAGCGGCATGGTCATGCTGCCGCTGAAGGACTGGGGCGAACGTCCCGACACGGCGCAGCAGATCGCCCAGCGCGTGCGCATGCGGACGCAGGATATTCCCGGCTCGCGGGTGGTACCGCAGACGCCTGGGGGTATCGGCGGCAACGGCAAACCGGTGCAGATCGTGCTGCAGGGCCCCGAGTATGCGCAGCTGGCGGAGGTGGGCGAAAGGGTCATGGCGGCTGCGGCATCCAATCCCGGCCTCACCAATTTCGAGATGAATTACCAGGAGCGCCAGCCGCAGCTGCGCGTCACCGTCGACCGCAACAAGTCCGGCGACCTCGGCGTGTCGCTGACCAGCGTGGCGCGTTCGCTGGAGACCATGCTGGGCTCGCGCGTGGTCACCACCTTCCTGATGGGTGGCGACGAGTACAACGTGGTGCTGCAGGCCCGCGATGAGCAGCGTGCCTCGGTGGGCGACCTCGACAACATCTACGTGCGTTCTGACACCACCCGCGAACTGGTGCCGCTGGCCAGCGTGGTGCAGACACAGGAAACCGGCGCGGCCTCCGAGCTGCGGCGTTTCAACCGCATGCGCTCGGTGACCCTTACCGCCAACCTGGCCCCGGGTTATCCGCTCGGCGATGCACTGACATATCTGGAGCAGGTGGTGCGCGAGCAGCAGGGCGAAGTGCCGGTGCAGCTGGATTACGACGGCGAGTCGCGCGAGCTGAAGCGCTCCTCGGGCGGCCTGGTGCTGACCTTCGCCTTCGCGCTGGTCATCGTCTATCTGGTGCTGGCCGCGCAATTCGAGAGTTTCGTGCATCCGCTGGTGATCCTGGCAGCCGTGCCCATGGCGCTTACCGGGGCATTGTTCGGGCTGTGGCTGTTCGGTTCTTCCATCAACGTGTTCAGCCAGATCGGCGCGGTGATGCTGATCGGCATCGCCAGCAAGAACGGCATCCTCATCGTCGAATTCGCCAACCAGCTGCGCGATCGCGGCACGGATTTCCTCGAATCCACGATCGAGGCCGCCACCGCCCGCCTGCGCCCGGTGCTGATGACCACGCTGGCGACGGCCATGGGCGCAGTGCCGCTGATGATTGCCACCGGCGCCGGCGCCGAGAGCCGCCAGTCGATCGGCGCGACGGTGTTCTTCGGCTCCATCTTCGCCGTGGCGCTGACCATGTTCGTGGTGCCGGCCCTTTATGTGAAGATCGCCCGCAACACCAGTTCGCCGCAGTACCTGTCGCGGGTCATCGACCGGCTGATGAAGGGCCAGGAGAAGGCCCCGGACAAGGGCCAGCACGGCAGTCCCGCCGGCGATTCACCGGAACCGGCCACCCCCACCACCTGACCCCTGTTTTCCGGGGGCGCAGGCCGTGCCGGGGTGCTCCGGGCCGGCCCGCCAGGCGCTGCGGCGGGTAGAATCCCGGATCCCGGCGCCCCGCCGCGGTCGGAAGCCCATGCCCGCCACACCACTCCAACAGCTCATCCACGAGCCGCTGACTGCCGGTCCGGCTGCCGCCGACGGCGCCGCAGCCGTTGGCCTGGCCGCGCCCGGCGACATGTCGGGGACCAAGCGGCGTCTGGCGGCACAGCTGCGCGGCCTGGTCGGCAAGGCCATCGCCGACTACGCGATGATTGCCGAGGGCGATCGGGTGATGGTGTGCCTATCCGGCGGCAAGGATTCCTACACGCTGCTCGACATGCTGCTGTCACTGCAGCGCAGTGCGCCGGTCAATTTCTCGCTGATCGCCGTGAACCTGGACCAGAAGCAGCCGGATTTCCCGGCGCATGTGCTGCCGGACTACCTGCGCTCGCTGGGCGTGGAGTACCACGTGATCGAGCAGGACACCTACACCGTGGTGAAGCGCCTGATCCCGGAGGGCCGCACGATGTGCAGCCTGTGCTCGCGCATGCGACGCGGAGCGTTGTACCGCTATGCCGCCGAGCATGGGATCACCAAGGTGGCGCTGGGTCATCACCGGGACGACATTGTCGAGACCTTGTTCCTGAACCTGTTCTTCGGCGGCAAGCTGAAGGCCATGGCGCCGAAGCTGCGCTCCGAGGATGGCCAGCATATCGTGATCCGCCCGCTGGCCTATGTGCCGGAGCGCGAGATCGCGCGTTACGCCACCGCGCGCGGCTTTCCCATCATTCCCTGCAACCTGTGTGGCACGCAGGAAAACCTGCAGCGCGCCGCGGTCAAGAAGATGCTCGCCGATTGGGAGCTGCAGTATCCCGGCCGCACCGAATCGCTGATGACGGCGCTGCGCAATGTGGAGCCTTCGACCCTTGCGGATACGCGGTTGTTCGATTTCGCTGGCCTCGCACCGAAGGTCCAGGGGTGAAGCGGCCGCTGCCCAACAGCTACTGGGTGGAGCCGGGTCGCTTCCTGGCAGGCGAGCATCCGGATGGCGGCGGCAAGCGCGACACGCGCGATCGGCTCGGTTTGTTGCTGGCGGCGGGCGTGCGCGGCTTTGTCGATCTCACGTTTCCGCACGAGATGACTGAATACGCCTCGCTGCTGCCGGCCGGAGTCGAATACGCGAATCTGCCCATCGTGGATCACTCCATCCCGGATTCGCCGGATCAGATGCGTGCCGTCCAGGACACCATCCGGCGTGTCATGGCCACCGGCGGCGCGGTGTACGTCCACTGCCGCGCCGGTATTGGTCGCACCGGCACCGCAGTGGGCTGCTACCTGCGTGAAAGCGGGGCGGCACCGGCTGAGGCCGTGACCCAGCTGAACCGCCTGTGGAAACACAATGCGCGCGCTGCGCACTGGCCGTGGATCCCGGAGACCGATGAACAGGAAGCCTATATCCGCAATTGGCGGGTAGCGGGCGCAGGTGTGGCGCAGGCCCCCGCAGCATCGGTGCCGTCCTCGCCCGCAGCGCGGCCGGTACCGCGGCCCGCTGCCGCGCGCGCGTCATCGCCGGCCGCGTATCGCCATCGCGGCTGTCTGGTCGGCATGGCGGTAGGGGATGCCTGCGGCAGCGCTGACGCCGCCGCCGCCGCACCGTTGCAGTGGACCGATGACACCGCCACTGCGCTGTGCGTTGCGCAGAGCCTGCTTGCCAGCGATGGCTTCAACAGCCGTGATCTCATAGAGCGCTATCGCGCCTTTGCGCGCGACCCGACCGCCATCGGCGCTGCCGCCGCCTCCACACTGCGACCGGGCATCAGCGACGCGCTGACCCGCGCCATGCGCAATCGTGCCGCACCACCTGGCTCGCATGACCCGGGGCAGGCGGATCCGTCGCTGCTGGCGCGCAGCGCCGCCGCGGCGCTGTTCGCGGGCGGGCAGCTGGATCTCACCGTGGCGCTGGCTGCCGATGTCACGCGTGTCACGCAGCAGACCGCAGTCGCCGTCGACGCCTGCCGCCTGTTCGCGGCCATGGTGGCGACCGCGCTGGCCGGCGGTTCGCGCCAGCGCATCATCGCCACGCATGGCCAACTGCCAGGCGCGGCGCTGCGCGAGGAAGTGCTGGCCGTCGCCACAGGCTGGACGGCCCGGCAGGGCGGCAGGCGCGCGGCGCAGCGCGGCCTGCTGGGCACGCTTGATCGCGCGGTCCGTTGCTTCATCCGCGCAGCGGATTTCGACAGCGGGCTTGCTGCCGCACTGGCAGCGCGCGGCCCCGATCGCGACGCCCTGGGTGCCGCCTATGGCGCCCTGGCTGGCACTTTCTACGGCGACGCTGGCATCGGCACTGCCCTGCAGGCGCGTGTGAGCGGGCTCGTTGCTGCGCGGGACGCGGCCGAAGATCTGTATGCGTATGGGAGTGCCGCGAGTGCCCCGGTCGCCTGAGTTGCCGAAGCTCTGGTCGCGCCTCAGCGACGCGGAGCTGCTGCAGCTGCGGTTCTGCGACCTGAACCTGCGCCTGCCGGGCTCGCCACTGCAGCGGCGCCTGCACAAGGTCCATGGCGAGCTCGAACGTCGCGGCCTTTCGTTCCGCCCGCACATGTGGCTGTCGGAGGAATGGTTCTCCCCGGATGGCATCCCCGGCATCGCCGTGCCGTTCTACCTGGCGCATCCGCGGCTGATGCTGCTGGAGCGGCGCATGATGCGGCAGGTCGAAGGCGGCAACAGCAGCTGGATGATGCGCATCCTGCGCCACGAGGTGGGGCATGCCATCGATACCGCCTACCGGCTGCGGCGCCGCGCGCGCTGGCGTGAGCTGTTTGGCCCGGCTTCGCTGCCTTATCCCAAATCCTATCGCGCGCGCCCTGGCAGCCGCAGCTTCGTGCGGCACCTCGGCGAATGGTATGCGCAGAGCCATCCCACCGAGGATTTCGCCGAAACCTTCGCCGTGTGGCTGAAACCCAATTCGGACTGGCGCCGCACCTACGCCAGCTGGCCGGCCTGGCAGAAACTCCATCTGGTCGACGAGATGATGCGCGAGATCGGCGACAGCACCCCGCTGGTGCGCAGCCGGGCTTTTTACGAGCCGCTCAGTTCCAACCGGCGCACGCTGGCACAGCATTACCGCGAGAAGATTGCGCGGCAGAGTGACTGGCGCAGCGAAGCAGCGGATGGCTTGCTGGCGCGCGTGTTCGCGCGCGAGCGGCCACGCCGCACCAGCGTCAAGGCCGCGACGTTCCTGCGGGCCCATCGGCGCGAGCTGCTGTCGGTGGCCTGGCACCAGGGCGAGATCGACCAGTACACGCTGCACCAGGTGCTGCGCATCGCGGTCGACCGTTCGGATAACATGCAGCTTTACCTCAGAGGGTCGCAGCGCAATGCCCTGCCTCATGCACGCTGGCTGCTCGGTGGCCTGGCACGCCTGCTCGGCGAGAGGGAACGACCGCACGTGAACCTATGAAGCGATCGCGAGTCCTGGTCGTTCTGCATCCGAGCCTGATGCCGCCAGACAACCTCGAGGGCCAGAGCGAGAAGGCCATCGAGGAATGGCGCACCGAATACGATGTGATCCAGACGCTGCGTGCCTCCGGGCACGAAGTGCGGGCCCTGGGCGTGCTGGACAGCATCACCGAGCTGCGCACCACCATTGCCGACTGGCAGCCGGATGTGGTGTTCAACCTGCTGGAGGAGTTCGACGGCATCGTCAGCTACGACCAGCATGTCACCGCCCTGCTGGAGATGATGCGCCAGCCCTATACCGGCTGTAATCCGCGCGGCCTGTTGTTGTCGCGCGACAAGGCATTGTGCAAGCAGGTCTTCGCCTACCACCGCATATCCACGCCGCAGTTTGCGGTGTTCCGGCGCGGCCAGCGCATCCAGCTGCCGCGGCGCCTGCGCTTCCCGCTTTTCGTGAAATCGAGCACCGATGACGCCTCGCTGGGCATCTCGCAGGCCTCGGTGGTGGAGGATCCCGCGCGGCTGAAGGAGCGCATCGAGTTCGTGCTGGAGCAGCACAAATCGGATGTGCTGGTAGAGGAATACATCGAAGGGCGCGAGCTGTATGTGGGCATGCTCGGCAACGCGCGGCTGACACGCTTCCCCGTGTGGGAACTCAATTTCGGCAGCATGGGCGAGAAGGGCAGCGCCATCGCCACCCGCAAGGTGAAGTGGGATTCCAAATACCGCTCCAAGTACGGCATCGACAGCGCGCCCGCGCGCGACCTGTCGCCGGCTGTGGAAGCACGGCTCGACCGCCTGTGCCGCCGCATCTATCGCGCGCTGGGACTCACCGGCTATGCCCGCATGGATTTCCGCATGCGTGCCGATGGCAGCCTGTTCGCGCTGGAGGCCAATGCCAACCCGCACCTGGCCAAGGATGAAGACTTCGCGCGCTCGGCCGACGCGGCCGGCCGCGACTATGCGGCGCTGCTGGATTCAATCGTGAAACTCGGGCTGACCTATCCGGCCCAATGGCGGGTGATGTATGGCGGCTAGGCACATCGTGGGCGCGGTCGCGGCGCTGTTTCTCGCGGCCTGCGCGGCCAAGCCGACCAAGGAGGAGGCCATGGTCAACGAGCTGGTGGCCGTGCTGGCCGGCAGCTACGACAACATCGCCCAGTCGCGCGCGAGCCCCGATCATCCCGCGCTGCGCATGATCATTGCGCCGGTGCAGGCGCCGCTGGTGGGCGAGCACGTGTTCTACCTGCAGGAGATGGCCGCCGATGACCCGCGGCGGGTGCTCACACAACGCCTTTACGTGGTGACCGAGGTGGCCAAGGGCCAGCAGGCGCTGCTGGCGCAGCTGGATTTCAGCGAGCCGCTGCGCTGGCGCGATGGCCAGCTCAATCGCGACCTGTTCCGCAGCCTGCTGGTGCAGGATCTGCGTCAGCGCAACGGCTGCGACATGCTGTGGCAGCGCGATGGCGCGGGCTTCACGGCCACCACCGGTGCCGGCTGCCGCACGGTGTCGCGCACCACCGGTGAGACGCTGCGTGTTGAACAGCGCATGAAGCTGGATGCGGATGGCCTGGCCGTGTTCGAGCAGCAGCGGGACGCGGCCGGTGTGCTGGTCTACGGCGATGAAGCCGATCCCTGGTTCCGTTATGCCCGTCGCGCCGACGCGCCCTGGTAGCCGCCCGCACCATCGTTGAACCAGGCCTGCCATGACGCGCGGCATTTTCTTCCGCCATGCGCTGCGCGATGTGGCCGCCGCAACGCTGCTGGTCGGCGTGGTGCTGCTGGCGGTGCTGGTGATCTACCAGCTGGCCTTCGTGCTGGGGCGCGCCGCCGACGGGCAGGTGCCCGGCGACATGGTGCTGCAACTGGTATGGCTCTCCCTGCGCAGCAACCTGCCGGTGATCCTGCCGTTCGCAGTGCTGCTGGGCGTCGTGTCCGGTCTCGGGCGCCTGTATCACGACAGCGAGATTTCTGCCGCACAGGCCTGCGGGGTCGGCAATGGCCCGCTATACGCTGCCGCGGGAGTCGTGACACTGGCTGCTGCCGTTCTCGCCGCGTGGATTGCGTTCTTCGATGGTCCCGCCGCGGCGCGCGGCATTGTTGAGATGCGCCTCAGCGCGCTGCGCACGGCAGCCACGCGGGCGCTGGCGCCCGGCGCGTTCCGCTCACTGGGCGAGGGCGCAACGCTCAGCTTCCGCAGCCAGAACGCCGAGGGCTTGCTGCAGGACGTGTTCGTGCAGCGCGAACTGCCGGCACAACAGCAGCGGCCTGCCCGCATGCAGGTGGTGCTGGCGCGCGCCGCGCGTTATGCGGTGAGCCCCGACAGCAGGTTCTACCTCATCGACCTGCAGGAAGGGCGCAGTTATGAGGGCACGCCCGGCGCGGGTGACTGGCGCATCACGCGGTTCAGCCGCCAGCAGCTGCGCATCCCGACGCCGCAGATGGTGCTGCCCGGCAAACCCCGTGTTGACGTGCTCGGCAACCGCGAGCTGCTGGCGGCGACGGCTCCGCGCCAGCGGGGTGAGCTGCACTGGCGCATTGCCTGGGTTGTGAATGTGCTCGTGCTGGGCATGCTGGCGGTACCCCTGGCGCGGCTGTTGCCACGCCAGGGGCGGCATGCGCGCCTGCCGGCGGCGGTACTGCTGTTTGCCGTGTATGCGGGTCTGCTGTCAGCCGGCCGCACCCTGTTCGAGCGCGGAGAAGTGCCACCCTGGCTCGGCCTGTGGTGGGTGCACGCGCTGGCGGTGGCGCTGGGCTGTGGATTACTTGCGGCGCGGCGTCTTAGGCTGCGGCGGTAGTTCTTCGCTGCGCAGCGCCTTCACGTGCTTGGTGGTCTTGATCCACTCGGACAGCTTGCGCAGGTCCACGCGCGGCTTTTTCATGCGCGCCGTGTCGCTCACTGCAACGGTGTTCTCGTACGGGTTGTATGCACCGCCAGCCAGCCGCTTCTTCTTGGCGGCCAGCTTCACCGGGTCGTATTCAACGATATCCAGCGAGGCGGGCATTTCCCGCTGCGGCTCGGTGGGCTCGGGTGCACCGAAGCTGAATTTCGGCGGGGGCTTTTGTCTGGACATTTGACCATCTTAGTCCCGCCGGGCCGCCGCGCGTACCAAGCCAATCACTGTTTTGGCATCTGACAGCTCCCCGGAGAGCGCCCGTCCTACAGCCTCATCCAGGGGCAGCCAGTGCACTTCAATGACCTCGTGCCGCTCCAGCTGCTGCGCCACGGTAGCAAGGCCGCGCGCCAGGAACAGGTGGATGGTCTCGGCGAATACCCCTGGAGAGGACAGGATGCTGCCCAGCGGCTCCCAGTGGGCGGCTTCCCGCCCGGCTTCCTCGCGCAGCTCACGCTGCGCTGTGGTGGCGGGTGGTTCACCCGGCTCGAGCCGCCCTGCAGGCAGCTCCCAGACCCAGCCGGCTGCGGCCGGCCGGAACTGCCGCAGCAGGCAGACCCGCTCCCGCTCGTCCACGGCCACGATGGCTGCCCCGCCCGGGTGGCGCACGATCTCGTAGCGGCCGGTCTCCCCGTTGGGCAGCTGCACCTGCTCCACGTCCACGGTGATGACCTGACCTCGGAAAACAGTTTCGACCCGGTTCACGATGGCTGACCTGCGCATTGCTATAGTTGAGCCCGAATTATGTCCGCTACCGCCAGCCATCTGGAGTCCCTGAACCAAGCCCAGCGCAAGGCGGTCGCCTATGGCGAGGCGCGCGCCGAAGGCCCCTTCCGGGCCGGGCCGCTGCTGGTGATTGCGGGCGCGGGCACTGGCAAGACCAGCACCGTGGCGCATCGCGTGGCGCACCTGGTGCTCAATGGCGTGGATCCCTCGCGCATCATGCTGCTGACCTTCACGCGGCGCGCGGCGCACGAGATGCGGCGGCGGGCGCTGGAGATCCTCGGCAAGGCCGCTGGCGATGCCGGCGCCAGCCGCATGCAGGGCATCGCGCAGCGCCTTAGCTGGACGGGCACCTTCCATTCGCTGGGCAACCGGCTGCTGCGCCACTACGCCCCGCAGCTGAAACTGGATCCGGCATTCACGGTGATCGATCGTTCCGATTCGGCCGACCTGCTGGACCATGTGCGCACGGAACTTGGCCAGGCGGCCAAGGAGCAGCGGTTCCCGCGCAAGGACACCTGCCTTGCCATCTACTCCCATCGCGTGAACACCGGCTGGGCACTGGCCGAGACGCTGCAGAAGCAGTTTCCCTGGTGCCAGCAGTGGGAGCAGGAACTGGGCAAGATGTATCGCACCTATGTGGAGCGCAAGCAGCGCTTCGGGCTGCTCGATTACGACGACCTGCTGCTGTACTGGCAGGTGCTGGTGTCGGAGCCGGCCCTGGCGCGGCACGTGGCCAGCAACTTCGACCACATCCTGGTGGATGAATACCAGGATACGAATGCGCTGCAGGCTCGCATCCTTGACGCCATACGCCCCGACGGCAGTGGTCTGACCGTGGTGGGTGACGACGCGCAGGCCATCTATTCGTTCCGCGCCGCCGAGGTCGAGAACATCCTGGGCTTCGCGCAGCGCTATACGCCGCAGGCCGAGGTCGTGCCGCTGGGGCAGAACTACCGCTCCACGCAGGCAGTGCTGGATGCCGCCAATGCCCTGATGGCGGACGCGCCACGGCAGTATCGCAAGCACCTGCTGGCAGCGCGCGGCACAGGCCCCCTGCCGCGCTATGTCAGCGTCGACGACCTGGAATCGCAGGCCGAGTACGTGGCACTGCAGGTGCTTAAACGACGCGAAACCGGCGTACAGCTGCGCCGCATGGCGGTGCTGTTCCGCACCAGCAGCCACAGCGACCTGCTTGAGATCGAGCTCGCGCGCCGCCGCATTCCCTTCGTGAAATATGGGGGCCTGAAATTTCTCGACGCCGCCCATGTGAAGGACATGGTTGCGCTGCTGCGGTGGGCCGACAACCCGCGCAATTCGCTGGCGGCATTCCGGGTGCTGCAGCTGCTGCCGGGCATGGGGCCGGTGAACGCGCGCGCCGTGCTGGACGCGCTGGCTGCCGCCGGCGGCTCGATGACCGCATTGCGCAGCGTCAAGGTGCCCGCCTCCTGCGAGCGGGAAGCCCGCAAGCTGGCCGAACTAATGGTGGCGCTGGCCGAACCGGAGCGCGCCTGGGCAGGCCAGGTGCGGCTGGTGCGCGAGTGGTACCAGCCGCAGCTGGAACGCATATTCGATCACTTCCATACCCGCATCGGCGATCTGGAGCAGCTGGAGCAGCTGTCGCAGCAGTTCGGTTCGCGCGAGCGGTTCCTGTCGGAACTCGCGCTCGATCCGCCGCAGTCCACCAGTGACCTGTCCGGCAAGGCATCGCAGGATGAGGATTATCTGGTGCTCTCCACCATCCATTCCGCCAAGGGAATGGAGTGGGACACGGTGTTCCTGCTGAATGTCGTCGACGGCACGTTCCCGTCGGAATTCGCCACCGGCAAGCAGGAGGCCATCGACGAGGAGCGGCGGCTGCTCTACGTGGCCATGACCCGCGCCCGCAACGAGCTGCAGCTGATCCAGCCGCTGAAATTCCCGGTGACGCAGCAGGCCCCGCGGGGGGATGCCCATGTGTACGGCGGCCGCAGCCGCTTCGTGACTGACAGACTCATGAAATGTTTCGAGCAGTCGTCCTTCACCGGGGCCCATGTCACCGATGCGCGCCTGGTTGGCGCCCAGGCGCCAGTCAGCATCGACGCGCTGGGCAAGCTGAAGGACATGTGGTGAGCATCAGCGCGGCTTGATGAACTTCAGCGTGAAGCGGTCGCTCTCGCCGATGGCCAGGTATCTGGCGCGATCCTTGTCCCCCAGCTCCAGGCTCGGTGGCAGCGTCCATACGCCTTCCGCGTAATCCTTGGTGTCCTTCGGGTTGGCGTTGATCTCCGACATCGCCACCAGCCGGAAGCCGGCATTCTCGATCATGCGGATCGCCACGGACTGGTTCACGTAACCGCTCTGCGCGCGCGGATCCTGCGGCCGCGCTTCGTTGCCGCGGTGCTCCTCGACGCCCAGCGTGCCGCCCGGTTTCAGCGCGCGATAGAAATCGCGCAGCGCCGCCTCGGCCTTGCCCGAACCCATCCAGTTGTGCAGGTTGCGGAAGGTGAGCACCAGATCGGCGCTGCCTTCCGGGACCAGCTCGCCGCTGCCGATCTCCCAGCTCTTCACCTGCACACGGTCGAGGGCAGGCGTCGCGGCCAGCAGATCCATGAAGGCCTTGCGATTGTTTTCGCTGTTGGCATTGCCGGCCACCACCGGCGGCATGGCGGCTATGTACTGGCCCTCCTCACGCAACACCGGGGCCACAACCTTGGTGTACCAGCCACCCGACGGCCAGATCTCCACCACCGTCTGGTTGGGCCGCAGGCCGAAGAACAGCAATGTCTCGCGCGGATGGCGGTAAACATCCCGCGCGCGCTCGGCCTCGCTCCGGTGCGTGCCGGCGATGGCCGCGTCGAGCTGGCGGGTGACGGCGCTTGGCGGTGGAATCGTGGCGCAGCCGGCCAGGGCCAGCGCGGCCGCGAGCAGGCACGCAAGGCGCACGGTGGTGGTCATGGCAGCTCCCGTTCTAGGGTTCCAGGTAAGCGTAACCGTTCAATTCATTCTCGTAGAAGCGCTTGATGAGCTGGCTCTCGGCCACCGACATGCGCCCGTCGCGCACCGCGCGCTCGCAGTCACGGGCCAGTGCCGGGTACAGCTCTTCCACATCGTATTCCATGTATTCGAGCACCTTGTTCGCGGTGTCGCCCTTGACGATCTCCTCGATCCACCAGCCACCTTCGTCGTGCAGGCGGATGTGGACCACGTGGGTGTCGCCGAACAGGTTATGCAGGTCGCCGAGCGTTTCCTGGTAGGCGCCCACGAGGAAGGCGGCCAGGTAGTAGTCCTCGCCCTCGCGCAGCGGATGCAGCTCGAGCGTGCGCTTCACGTCACGCAGGCTGACAAAGCGATCGATCTTGCCATCCGAATCACAGGTGATGTCTGCCAGCACGGCCTTGCGCGTCGGTTGCTCGTTCAGCCGGTGCACCGGCACGATGGGAAACAGCTGGTCGATGGCCCAGCTGTCCGGCAGAGACTGGAACACGGAGAAGTTGCAGAAATAAGTATCCGACAGGATGCCTTCCAGCTCCGCCAGTTCTTCCGGCACTTCATCGAGCTTGCGCACCGCGTCGCGCACCTTGGCGCAGGTGGCCCAGTACAGCCGCTCGGCGAGGCCGCGGTATTCCAGGGACAGCAGGCCGAGCTTGAACATCTGCAACGCTTCATCACGGGCCGTGACGGCATCGTGGTAGCACTCGACCAGCCGCCGCGGTGCCACGCTGCGCCAGGCGTCCGCCAGATCCTTCACCGGCTGGGGGCTCGCGGCGCCGGGCTCAAGATCCGCCTTGCTGAGCTCGAAGCCGTCCAGTGCCGAGCGGCCCAGCACGTTGAACACCAGCACGCTGTGATGCGCGGCGATGGCGCGGCCGGATTCACTGATGATCATCGGGTGCGGCACATTGCGGGCGTTGCAGACGCTCGCGATGCGATACACCACATCGTTGGCGTATTCGCGGATGTTGTAGTTCATCGATGAGGCAAAATTGGTGCCGCTGCCGTCGTAGTCCACGCCCAGGCCGCCGCCCACATCGATGTACTTGAGGCCCGCGCCCAGCGTCACCAGCTCCGCGTACACATGCGCCAGCTCGTTGATGGCTTCCTTCACGCGGCGGATATCCTGCAGCTGGCTGCCGGGATGGCAGTGCACCAGCTGCAGGCAGTCGAGCATGTTCTTCTCGCGCAGCACGGCGAGCAGCTGCAGGATCTCGGTGATGAACAGCCCGAACTTGGAGCGGTCGCCGGCGGATTCGCGCCAGCGGCCCGAGCCTTCGCTGGCCAGCTTCACGCGCACGCCGATGCGCGGCCGCACGCCATAGGCTTCCGCGTGCCGCAGGATCAATGCCAGCTCGGAGAAATTCTCGACCACCGGGATGATGGTGCGTCCGAGCTTGGTGGCCAGGATCACCGCCTCGATGTAGCTGGAATCCTTGAAGCCATTGCAGATGATCAGGCGATCCGAGGAGTTCTCGGTCATGGCCATCACGGCCAGCAATTCCGGCTTGGAACCCACCTCCAGGCCGAAACCATAGGCCTCGCCGTAGCGGTACACCTCTTCGACCACCAGGCGCTGCTGGTTGACCTTGATGGGATAGACGGCCGCGTACCGGTTGCGGTACTCGTTCTCCGCGATGGCATTGGCGAAGGCCTCATGCAGTCGCTGCAGCCGGTGGGCGAGGATGCCCGAGAACCGCACCACCACTGGCGCGCGCAGGTCGCGTTCCGACAGGC
Organism: Steroidobacteraceae bacterium; assembly: GCA_040508085.1. GTDB lineage: Bacteria > Pseudomonadota > Gammaproteobacteria > Steroidobacterales > Steroidobacteraceae > ZC4RG30. The sequence goes on along the minus strand of JBEVNO010000072.1, from coordinate 6,040 downwards.
CCTGTACCACCTCGTGCAGGTCGATCTCGCGGTCCGGCGACATATCGGGCCGCACCACGATGTGGCCCGCCGCGCTGACCGAGAAATAGCCCTTGCCCCAGGCGGGTATCTGGTAGAGGTCGAGGGAATCTTCGGTGCTCCAGCCATTGGGCACCGGCGCTGCGTCGCGCCGCGTCACGTCATTCAACCTGATGTTCTCCAGTCGCGACCGGCCGCGCCGGATCGGTGATCCATTCGCTGAAGCTGCCGACGTACAGGCGCGCGTCGCGATAGCCAGCCAGTTCCAATGCCAGCAGATTGTGGCACGCCGTGACGCCCGAGCCGCACATGGCGACCAGCGGCTTGCCCGCGGCCGCGTCTACCAGCGGTTGCCAGCGCGCTCGCAGCGCCGCAGCCGGCAGCCAGTGCCCGTCGGCGGCCAGATTGCCGGCAAAGGGCATGTTGAGGGCCCCGGGCACATGGCCCGCCACCGGATCCACGGTCTCGTTGCGGCCGGCAAAGCGATCGGCCGCCCGCGCATCGAACAGTGTGATGCCCGCGTCCGCCAGTCCGCTGGCCACTTCGGCCGTGCTGACCACATGTTCGAATTGCCGCGCCTCCACACTGCCGGCGCCACCGCTCGCCGGGGCAGGCCGGGCGCCAACCTCGACCGGGGCCGCAGCGGCCAGCCAGGCAGCCCATCCACCATCCAGTACCTGCACCTGGCGATGGCCGCGTGCGCGCAACATCCACCACAGGCGCGCCGCGGCAAAACCGCTGCCCTGATCGTAAGCCACCACCTGTGACCGCGGCGTGAACCCCCAGCTCGCCAGGGTCGCGGCGAATTGCGCCGGGGAGGGCAGCGGATGGCGGCCGCTGTCCGGGCGCTTGGGTGCGGCGAGGTCCTCATCCATCGATGCGAATACCGCACCGGGGATGTGGCCGGCGCTCCAGGCCTCGCGGCCGGATGCCGGCTTGCCCATGTCGTAACGGCAATCCACCACCAGCAGCTGCGGCTGCCCCAGCAGCCGGCGCAGGGCGGGCACGTCGATCAGCGGGGAGGCGTCGGTTGGCGTCGTCATGGGAGCAATCATCGCTGCAAGCAACGCTGCATACAATTCGCCGCTACAATTTCCGGCCGTTCTCAACTGGCAGGGCATCACGCGGTGATCGACGTCTACTGGGGTGCAGACAGCCCCTACTGCTGGCGGGTACTGCTGGCGCTGGAGCTGAAGGGGCTCGCGTGGCGCAGCCATCTGCTTGCTACCGACCTGCAGGAGCAGAAGTCGCCACAGATGCTGGCGATCAATCCGCGTGGCCGCCTGCCCGTGCTGCGCGACAACGACTACATCGTGTTCGAGTCGCTGGCAGTGCTGTACTACCTGGAGCAGAAGTATCCGGCGCGCCCGCTGTTCGGCCGTTCGCCCGAGGAAGCCGGCGTCATCATGCGGGTCATCAATGAATTCCAGGCCTACATCGAGACGGATCTGATGCGCCTGATTGGCGAGTTGCAGGCGCCTGCCCCGTTGCAGGTGAGCGCCGCCTCCACCCGCGCCATGCATACCGTGGCGCGCGAGGCGCGCACCATCGAAGCACGCCTTTCCAAGGGCGACTGGATCGTGGGGGACCAAGTCTCGGCGGCGGACGTCGCCATTTATCCTTGCATCCGCCTGCTGCATCGGGCCTTATTGCGCCCCGGGGCGCAGGAGCTGGCCAGCCGTTTCCTGCCCGCCGAAGTGCATTACCCGCAGCTGGCACAATGGCTGCGGCGCATGGAAGAACTGCCGGGCTACGAGCGGACTCTGCCGCCGGGCTGGCACAAGCTGGCAAGCTGAAAGTTGACGTCTTCGATCCACCCTCCAAGGAGTCCCTAGCGGTAGCAATCATGAGTCATCAGGTTCACGTCGAGTTTCCCGGGCGCATCGTCATGGTCGGTTTTGGCAGCATCGGGCAGGGTGTACTGCCGCTGATCCTGCGTCACATCGGCGTGCCTGCGCAGCGCATTGTCATCGTGACGGCCGAGGAGGCGGGCAGGGCCGAAGCCGAACAATACGGCGTGCGCTTCATCGTGGAGCCGCTGGTGCGCGAGAACTACCGACGTATCCTCGATGGCCTGCTCGGTCGCGGCGATTTCCTCGTCAACCTGTCGGTGGACGTGGCCAGCGTGGCGCTGATCAAGCATTGCTGGGAGCGCGGTGCGATGTACATCGATACCTGCATCGAGCCCTGGGCGGGGGGTTACACCGATCCCACCGTGCCGCCGGGCCGCCGCACCAACTATGCGCTGCGCGAGGATGCTCTGGCACTGCGCACGGCGCAGTCCAGCAGGAATCCAACTGCCGTACTCACGCATGGCGCGAACCCGGGGCTGGTGTCGCATTTCGTCAAGGAGGCGCTGCTCATCCTCAAGCGCGACATCGGCGTCGAGAAGGACAAGCCGGAGCCCACCACCCGTGCCGAGTGGGCACTGCTGGCGCAGGCGCTGAACGTGAAGGTCATGCACGTTGCCGAGCGCGATACGCAGGTATCCAGCCGCGTGAAGGCAGTCAACGAATTCGTCAACACCTGGTCGGTGGACGGGTTCGTCGGCGAAGGCTGCCAGCCGGCGGAACTGGGCTGGGGTTCGCATGAGCGCAACTTCCCGCGCGATGCGAAGCGCCACGATTTCGGTTCGCTGGCGGCGATCTACCTGGGGCAGCCTGGCGCCGCCACGCGTGTGCGCACCTGGACTCCACTGGCCGGCCCCATCCATGGCTTCCTGATCACGCACAGCGAGGCGATCTCGCTGGCGGATTTCTATACCGTGAAGAAATACGATGACGTGCTGTACCGGCCCACCGCGCATTACGCCTATCACCCGTCGGACAACGCGGTGCTGTCGGTGCACGAGCTGGCCGGGCGCAACTGGGAGATGCAGGACAGCCAGCGCATCATGATGGAGGACATCACCTCCGGCATGGATGAGCTGGGCGTGCTGCTCGCCGGCCACAAGAAAAACGCTTTCTGGTACGGCTCCCAGCTGACTGTGCAGGAGGCGCGCAGCCTCGCGCCGCATAACAACGCGACCAGCCTGCAAGTCACGGTGTCGGTGCTGGCCGGCATAGTCTGGGCCATGGAGAACCCGGATCGCGGGCTGCTGGAGCCGGATGAACTGGACCATCAGCGCATCCTGGCCATTGCACGCCCCTACCTCGGCAAGGTGACGGGGGCGTACACCGACTGGTCGCCGCTGTCGGACCGCGAACGCCTGTTCCCGGAGGATCTGGATCTCTCCGATCCGTGGCAGTTCAAGAATGTGCGGGTGATCTGAACCCGCGGGTGATCCAGCAGCGCGTTGCATAGTCCCGGCAACGCTTGTTGCGATCACCCTTTCATCGTTGACCGTTTCGTCGCGGCGTCGCTAGGCTCCTTCGCGGGCCGCACGCCGTCCGCACAGGAAACCTCACGATGAAGAAACTGATTGCCCTCGGCCTGCTGGCCGCAACGCCGCTGCTGGCTCAGCAGCTGGAACCCATCGACCTCAATGCGCTGAACCAGATCAAGTGGGAGGCGTTCAACAACTCGCAGGTCATGGACCACCTGTTCTATCTCAGCGATGTGTACGGCCCGCGCGTGAACGGCTCGCCCAACCATCGCGCCGCCGCCGAATGGGCCATGAAGCGCATGGAATCCTGGGGTTTGAAGAACGTGCATCTGGAGCCATGGGGGCCGTTCGGCAATGGCTGGCAGTACCAGAAATTCTATGGCGCGCTGGTGGAGCCCAACTATGCGCCGCTCATCGGGTTCCCGCTGGCGTGGTCACCCGGGACCAATGGGCCCGTTACCGCCGAAGCGATACTGGCGCCGATCAAGTCACAGGAGGATTTCGCCAAGTACAAGGGCAAGCTCAAGGGCAAGATCGTGCTGATCGCCGAGCCGAAGGCGATCACCATGCATCTGGAGCCCGAGGCGCGCCGGCTGACTGATGCGGAGATTGCCGCGCGCGCCGCGACGCCGGATCCCTCGCGGATCGGCACAGCGGGCCGGCCGGTGGCGCCGACCACCGACCGCGCCGCCGTGCTGAAGCTGCGCAATGACACGAGCCGTTTCCTGAGCGAGGAGGGTGCGGTGGTGGTCGTGAACTACGGCACCAACGGCGATGGCGGCACCGTGTTCGCCACCTGGGGTGGCTCGCAGAATCCCGAGGATCCCCAGCCGCCGCCGATGGTGGCCATCACGCCGGAACACTACAACCGCGTCGCGCGCCTGCTGGAGAAGGGGTTCGCGCCCAAGCTCACCTTTGACATCCAGGCCCAGTTCTACAAGGACGACCAGATGGGCTTCAATGTCATCGGCGAGATCCCTGGGACGACCAAGAAGGACGAGGTGGTGATGCTGGGCGGCCATTTCGATTCCTGGCAGGGCGGCACCGGTGCCACCGACAACGCCACTGGATCTTCGGTGGCCATGGAAGCCGTGCGCATCCTCACCACGCTGAAAAAACCGCTGGCCCGCACTGTGCGCATCGCGCTGTGGGGCGGCGAGGAGCAGGGGCTGCTGGGCTCGAGGTTCTATGTGCAGCAGCATTTTGCACCGCGGGACACGATGCAGCAGACCGGTGAGTACGCGAAGCTCGTCGCCTATTTCAACGACGACAGCGGCAGTGGCAAGTTCCGCGGCATCTCGGCCAATGGCAACCTGTTGACCAAGGCGATCTTCGAACAGTGGATCGAGCCGCTGAAGGATCTGGAAATCACGACGGTCACTGGCGCCACTGCGGCTCCCACCAAGGAACCGGGCGGCACCGACCACACCTCCTTCACCTGGATCGGGCTGAATGGCTACGGCTTCCTGCAGGATCCGCTGGAATACGCCTCACGCACGCATCACTCGAACATGGATCTGTACGACCGCGTGCAGCCAGGCGACGTGATGCAGGGCGCGGCGATCGAAGCCTGGTTTGTCTACAACACGGCGACACGCGCGGCGATGCTGCCGCGCAATCCCGTGCCACTGCCGCTGCAGCCCGCGGCGAAATAGCCGGCGCGCCTGGCGGTCAGGGGAGCGTGCGGTCATAGGTGATCGCGGTGATGCAGTAGCGGGTCTCTTCACCCGCCACGCTCACCGCGATCTCATCGTCCAGCCGCTTGCCGAGCAACGCCCGCGCCAGCGGCGCATCCATGCTGATGTATCCCTCACCCATGTCGAACTCGTCCGGCCCCACGATGCGGTAGTTGAGGACGCTGCCGTCAGTGCGTTCCAGTTCCACCCGGGCGCCGAAGAACACGCGCCGCGGATCAGACGGTGGCTGGTCGACCACGACCATGCCGTCCAGGCGACGGCGCAGGAACCGCACGCGCGAGTCGATCTCGCGCAGCCGGCGCTTGCCGTAGGTGTACTCGGCGTTCTCGGACCGGTCACCCTGTGCAGCTGCAGCACTCACCGCCGCCGTCACCTGCGGGCGCTCCACCCGCCACAGCTGGTCCAGTTCCTCCTTCAGCCGGGCATGGCCCGCCGGCGTGATGTATTTCGAACCGGGCGGTGCCGGAGGGCGATAACGACTCATCGGGGACGGGCCAGGGTGAGCGGGGACGGATTTCTGTGCGGACCAGCACAGCGCGCGGTGAGGGGGGTCAATAGGCTGTACATGGAGGCCATTTTCCATGTCCCGCAAGTACTACACACACTTTGTCACCGAGTTCGCACGGCCCGCCGACCCCGGCGAGTACAGCGGCGTGGTGGAATTGCGCAAGGCGCTGCGCCCGCAACGGGAACTGGCCGACCTGCGCTCGCTGCTGGCTCGCAACTTCGACCTGCCCGCCGAAGACATCCGCATCCTGAACTGGGCCACCCTGCACTGACCAAAATGGGGTCAGATCTATTTTCCTGCGGAAAATAGATCTGACCCCATTTAGGGAGCTGGATCAGGGAAATAGATCTGAACCCATTTAGGCTTGAGTCAGCTGGCGATGCCGTGCTGGCGCAGCAGGGGCTGGATGTCCGGCTTGCGGCCGCGGAAGGCGATGAAGGCATCCAGCGCATGGCGGCTGCCGCCGCGCGACAGGATCTCGCCAACAAAGCG
>JBEVNO010000043.1:0-14510 GCA_040508085.1 Steroidobacteraceae bacterium | reverse complement strand
AGCGGCCGGCTGGCGCTGGACATCCTGCTCGCACTGGCCGGGCAGGGCGCCCTGCCGGCGCGCTACCGCATCCTCGAAGTGAGCGCGGACCTGCGCCAGCGCCAGCGGCAGCTGCTGGCGCAGCTGCCGGAGCGTCTGCGCGCCCGCGTCGAGTGGCTCGATGCGCCGCCCGCAGACGGCTGGCGTGGCGTGCTGCTGGCCAATGAAGTGCTCGATGCACTGCCCGTGGCGGGCTTCGCATGGCGCGGCGGCGCCGTGCAGGCGCGCGGCGTGGCACTGGATGAAACCGGCGCACCCGGCTGGCAGGAGCGGCCAGCGCAGCCCGCGTTGAGCGCCGAGGTCGCGCGGCTGCAGGCAGAACTCGGTGATGCCCCGTGGCCCGATGGATTCGTATCCGAGCTGTGCACGCGGGCCGTTCCATGGATCGATACGGTGACCCGCACGCTGCAGCAGGGCATCGCGCTGTTCATCGACTACGGCCTGCCACGGCGCGAGTATTACCACCCGCAGCGCTCCAGCGGCACGCTGCGCTGCCATTACCGCCAGCGCGCGCACAACGACCCGTTCGCGCATCCCGGCATGGAAGACATCACCGCCTGGGTGGATTTCACCCGCGTGGCCGAAGCCGCCGACGCCGCGGGGCTGCAGGTGCTGGGCTTCGCCACGCAGGCCGCACTGCTGCTCGGGCTGGGGATTGAAACCGCCATTGCCGCCTCAACTGATGAGGTTTCGCGCATTCGCCGCGCCAGCGAGGCCCGGCAATTGCTGATGCCCACCGAAATGGGCGAGACATTCAAGGCCATTGCGCTGGGTCGCGGCTGGGACGCACCCCTGGCCGGGTTCGCGCACCAGGATCTGCGGAGGCTGCTGTGAAACTATCCATTCTCGATCTCGCCCATGTGCCAGTGGGCGTTGATATCCCGCAGGCCCTGCGCAACACGCTGGACTATGCGCGGCACGTGGATGCGCTCGGCTACCAGCGCCTGTGGTATGCCGAGCATCACAACATGCCCGGCATCGCGAGCGCGGCCACGGCCATCGTGATCGGGCAGGCTGCCGCGGTAACCAGGCAGATCCGCGTCGGCGCGGGCGGCATCATGTTGCCGAACCATTCCCCGCTGGTGATCGCCGAGCAGTTCGGCACGCTGGATTCGCTCTTCCCCGGCCGCATTGATCTCGGCCTGGGGCGTGCGCCAGGCACCGATGGCCTCACGTGGCGCGCGCTGCGCCGCGAGCCCGGCGCCTCGGATCGCTTTCCGGAGGACGTGCTCGAATTGCAGGCGCTGCTGGGCCCATTGCAGCCCGGCCAGCGCATCAGCGCCGTGCCGGGCACCGATACCAACGTGCCGCTGTGGATACTGGGGTCGAGCCTGTTCGGCTCGCAGCTGGCCGCGAAACTCGGCCTGCCTTATGCCTTCGCTTCGCACTTCGCGCCAGCTGCCCTGCACGATGCCATCCGCATGTACCGCGACCGCTTCCAGCCGTCGAAGCAGCTGCAGGCTTCCTATGCCATGGCCGGGGTCAATGCGATCGTTGCCGATACCGACGAAGAGGCGCGCCACCTGTTCACATCACTGCAACAAGTCGTGATTGGCCTCGTCACCGGCAACCGCGGCCGTCTGGCGCCGCCCGCACCCATCGAACCCCTGCCACCGCATGTGCAGCAGCAGGTGCGCGCATTCCTGGCCTGTTCATTCGTGGGTGCGCCCGCCACGGTGCGGGCCGGGCTGGAACAGTTCGTGGCAGAGACCGGCGTGGATGAAGTGATCGTGGCCAGTGCGATACATGATCATGCTGCGCGGCTGCGATCTGCCGAGTTGCTGGCGCAGGCATGCATGTAACATCCGGGGCATGGCGGCCCCAGTCACTCCCGACGGCGTAATCGCGCAGGATGAATTCCTGCGCCGCGAGGCGCAGCGCGTCGATCGGGAGCTGTTCATGCTCCGGTTCAGCAACTGGCGCGTGTCGCTGTGTGGCCTGGTCGGCATCGTCTGGACCATCGCCGCGATGTATCGCTACCTCGAGCCCGCCGCCGAGACAGTGCTGTGGGCGAGCGTGGATACCGCCATCTTCGCCACCATCGCCGTGCTGTGCTTCATCTATGAGCGGCGCCCGCAGACGGAGATCTCCGACCGCGAGCACAACGCGTGGATACACATGTGGACGCTGCCGTCCTGCTGCGCCGGCGCCTTCACGGGGCTGCTGCCCTGGTTCCTGCCGGCCGGCCGCGTCGAACTGCAGCTATCCGCCGGCATCCTCGTTTCCATCGCGATGTTCGCCTTCGTGGCCTCGCGCACCAACCGCCTGCTGATCAACTGCACTGTCGCGGCCTATACCGTCGCGCTCTGCATCGGCATCGGCTGGCATGGTGGCCTGGTGTGGGCGGTGCCGCTGGTCATCGCCTACACCGGCGTAGTGCTGACCTTCGTGCTGACGCTCACCGCGTCGATGCGCGCCGCACTCGGCCGCCAGCTGTATGCCGAATACCTGCATGTGCAGCTGCAGCGTGCGCATGCACGCCAGTTGCAAGTGCAGCAGCGCGAGTCGGCACTCAACGAACGCCAGCGCATGATGGCCGACCTCAACGAGGGCCTGGGCGCGCAGATGACCGGCGCATTGCGCCGCCTGGAAAGCGGCGAGCGCGATGCCGGCGTCGCGGCAAACTGTCTGCGCGAATGCGTGGCCGACCTGCAGCTCACCGTGGACGCGCATGAGCCGGCGGCACGCAGCCTTGCCACTTTGCTGAGCATGCTGCGCAACCGGTTGCAGCCGCGTCTGCAGACCGCGGGCGTCAACCTGCAGTGGCGCGTGTATGACCTCCCGCCGGGCGCCACCATTCCGGCGCCGCATTCGCTCGATCTGCTGCGCATCCTGCAGCAGGCGGTGGAGAACGTGGTGCAGCATGCGAGCGCACGCGAGGTGGCCGTGACTTCACTGCGCCTCGCGCGACAGCTGGAAATCTCGGTGGAAGATGATGGCACCGGCTTCGACCCCGCCACTGTCATGCATCGCGGCAGCGGCATTGCCAGCATGCAGCGCCGTGCCGCGAGGCTCGGCGCCGAATTGTTCATCGAGCCGCGCGATGGCGGCGGCTCGGCCCTGCGGCTGCGCCTGAAACTGCCCTTTGGCGAGCCGGCAGATGGGACGGCCACCGCCGCGCGCCGCGCCTGAGGCTGCCGCTAGAAACTCCGGCGAACCTCAAGCCAGGCCCGCACCGACCTGGCCTCGCCCACCACTGCAGGCGTCGCGCCGAGTGGCGTCGCGGCATGGATGCGGCCGCTCCACTGGCGGCTCTGCCAGTTCAGGCCCAGCCCCGCGCCCGTCATGCCGACGCCATTCTCCGCAGGCGTCCACTCTGTCCTGTTGATGGATATGCGGGCCCGGTCGACAAAGGCCACTGCCTGCCAGTGTCCGCCTGGCCACGAGCCCAGCTCGTGCCGGAATTCCGCGGTGGCGAAATATCCGGTATCGCCGGACACCACCCCGTTGTCATAGGCACGCACCGCCTGCGAACCGCCGGAGATCATCTTGTCCGAAGGGTCGAGGTTGCCATTGGCCCATTGGCCGGAGATGGCCAGGTACAGTGCATTCTCCGCATTGAGCCGCTGCAGGCGCACGAAGGCGGCGTTCCACCTCCAGTAGCGGCCCTGTGTGCCCGCGCTGGCCGCGTCGATCAGCTGCGCGGCGCTGTCGTCGAATGCCACGTTGCCGCGCGTCGCGCCCAGGCTCCACGCGTTGACACCGCTGGATAGCAAACCGTCACGCCAGTCGCCAGAAAGCGCTGCCGTCCAGTTCTGCAGATGCCGGTCTGCGCGGATCCCGCCCGCGTCGATGCGGTCGTGCAGCTGCAGGCGGTTGTACTGGAACTGGCCGTACAGATTGACGTCCTGGCTGCGCGCCAGCGGCTGCCGTATCCAGGCGCTTTCAACCTGCGCGGTGCCGTGGGCATCGAGGGGCTTGAGTGAACCGCCCAGGTCGTAGTGCAGCGCGGAGAACGAGGCACCCAGGTGCGTGCCGCGGCCATTCAGCAGCGATTCGTAGGCCAGACGCCCGTAGTTCAGATCCCCGCCTGAACTCAGCGCGTCGAGGCTCAGCACGTCGCCGTTGCCGAGCGGGTTCAGCAGTGCGACCGACCCGCCCAGGCGCGCCCTGCCCGTATACGGATTGCCATAGCCATCAAGTGTCACGCTGCCAGCGACAGCCGCACCGGACATTACCTCCACGTCGAGATCGGAGGTTCCGGGCAGTCTGCCGGCGGCCAGCGTCGCATCCACCGCCACACCGGGGATGTCGGAAAGCAGCAGCAGGGCGTGGTCCAGCTCCCGCTGCGAGATGGCCGCATCCGGACGAAGAGGGAGGGTCGAGCGCACCAGGCGCTCATCCACACGGCTGCGATTGTCGATGCTGATCCTGCCGTACCGCGCCTCGATCACCTGGATCTCCACCATGCCATCCGCAATGGTCTGGGCGGGAATTACGGCCTGTGCCAGCGGGTAGTCATGGCCGCGGTAATGTTCCGTGATCCGCGCGGCCCACTCTCCAAGTTGCCCGAGGGTGAGCGTGTGGCCTTCTGCGCCGCTGATCAGTGCGTGCAGTGTGGCGGTGTCGAACAACGTGTTGCCGGAGATCCGGATGCTCTTCACCGCGAACGCCGGGCCTGATGGCATGTGTGTTTCGGCTGCGCGCTCTATCGTCAGGCCGGGTTGGACGGATTCCAGCGGCAGAGGTGCGGATGGTTGCACCTGTTGCAGGATGGTGCCGGCATTCGGCGCGGTGGCCGCGGCTGCGGCGTGTGTGGCCAACGGTGCCAGCGCGGCGAGCATCGGCAGCAGCGGGCTGTATCTCACAGGATTTCACCCGCGGCCGCGGCGCCGCCCGGAGTGCAGGCGTCCTGGGCGGTCTTTTCATCCAGCCTGACGCCATCACCCAGCACGCGCAGCGTGCCGCCGGCCGTCTGCGAGGGCATGCTGCGCACGGCGCACCCCTTGGTTACCGTCAGCACGGGCGAGGGGCTGACCACAGGGCTCGCACGCAGCTGTTGAGCGAACAGGGCATTTGCCGGTTGCCATGTGGCATTCAATTGCGGCGCCTCCGGATTGCCCGGCTGCACCGGTACGACCGGCACAACTGGTGCCACCGGTGTGACGGGTACGTCGATGACCGGAGGAGTGGTGGGGCCCGGCGGCGGGGTGCCTGCCGCCGTGATGCTCGCGGTCAATCCCTGCGGCTGCTGCGCGACATAGTTCGGGGCGTCGGTGCCGTTGAGCACAAAGCCAGTAACGGTCACCGGCTTGTTGCTGCCTACGGCGGCGTCGATGAACTCGCCGCGCCCGTTGCCAGCCACCGCAACCGAATCTCCCGCCAGCGCCGCGACTGTGGGCGTGCCACGCAGCGCCGCCGCGTTGCTGGCATCGTAGACCTTGTCGACAGCGGTCACGCCGCTGATGGCGAGATTGGCGGCAGTAATCATCGCCGCCGCCGTCTGTCCGGCGGCCAGGCTGTAGTTGCTGGCGAGTCCGCCATTGTCGCCATCCTGCAGCGCGGTGCTGTTGATGGTGACGAGGTTTGCCGTCAGCACATCCTTGGTATTGAACGTTCCCGAACCGGTAGCACCGACGCTCTCCGTGCCCACAAGACCTGTGCTGATCGTGAGTGTGGAGGCGGCCGCGTTGTTGCCGTCATAGATCTTGCCCGAGGCCGCCGCTGCCGCAGTCAGCGCCCTGGCTGTGATGGAAGCTGCGGCGGTCTGCCCACTGCCAAGACTGTAATTGCTCGCAAGCCCGCCGTTGGTGCCGTCGGCCAGCGCCGTGGTATTGACGGTGACGAGGTTCGCGGTCAGCACGTCCTTCGTGTTGAACGTTCCCGAACCTGTGGCGACCACTGTTTCCGTGCCTGCCAGTCCTGCGGTGATCGTGAGCACTGGCGCGGCAGCAGCATCGCCGTCGTAAGCCTTGCCGGCAGCGGCCGCTGTCGCGGTCAGCGTCGCGGGAGTGATGGTGGCCGCTCCCGTCTGTCCACTGGCCAGGCTGTAATTGCTGGCCAGACCACCATTGGTGCCGTCTGCCAGCGCTGTACTGTCGACGGTGACCAGGTTCGCCGTCACCACGTCCTTGGTGTTGAACGTGCCGGTGCCGGTGGCAGCGATGGTCTGCGTGCCTACCAGGCCCGAGGTGATGGTGAGTACCGGTGCCGCCACGACGTCGCCGTCATAGGCCTTGCTGGCGGTTACGGTGGCGGTCAGCGCAGCCTGGGATACGGTCAGCACGCCGTTGCCGTAGGTAATCAGGTAGCGCTGATCAGTCTGCAGCCCACCAGGGGTAATCACATAGCTGCCCGCATTGATCGCACCGCTCGATGATCCGGCGTCGAAGTCGAGCGCGCCGGCCGGTGCACCGTCTTCAAGTGCGGTGGAATAGGTGAGTCCGTTGCCACCTGCGTATGCAGAGCCGTCATACGTTTTCGAATAGTTGTTGGCGGTCGCCGTTACTGGCGTCATCAGGGCCAGCAGCAATGGTGATGTCGTTCCCTCGAACATCAGCCACACGTCGGCGAAGTCCCAGTCGACGAAGTTGCTCTGCTCCATCATCCGCGCGCTGCTGCGTGCCTCACCGCCGCCCGGCGAGAGCAATTGGCCGGAACTGACTGCATCCCAGTAGCTGCTGGTGACTGCGCCTGGAGTGCCGGCGCCAATCAGTCCGCCGAACCCAGCTCCGCTGCTGGTGACGGCTCCGCGGGCGTAGGTATTCGTGATCAGGCCGCTGGTGCTGGTTCCCACGAGCCCGCCGGTGCCGGCCGCCCCGTCGACACCGCCGATCGCGTAGCTGTCGGTTATAGGTCCCGACGTATTGCTGCCGACCAGCCCGCCTGTACCCGCCGCCCCCACCACATCGCCGGAGGCAAAACTGCCACTGATGGCGCCGGCGGTATTGCTGCCGACCAGTCCGCCGCTGCCCGCTGCGCCGTTGACGCTGCCTGTGGCATAACTGTCGCTGATGGCGCCGAAGGTATTGCTGCCGACCAGTCCGCCAGTGCCAGCACCGCCGGACACATTCATCGACGCGTGGCTGTTGCTGATGGTGGCGGTGGTGTTGTTGCCAACCAGAGCACCGGTGCCGGCGCCGCCGGTCACGCTGCCGCCATCCAGCCCCACATTCCGGATCGTGCCCGTGGAGGTGTGCCCGAACAGCCCGACGTTGGGCGTGGTCAGGTTGATGGTGAGGCCGGTGATCCTGTGATCCAGTCCATCGAAAACGCCGGTGTACGGCGTGCCCAGGTTGCCGATCGGTGCGAATCCGGAGGTGCCCCATGCATCCGTGCCGGTGCCTGTTGCTGCGGCGGCGATGTTCGTTTCGAGTGTGTAGTCCGCCGCGGTCGCCATGGCCATCAACTGCAGCTGGTGCGCGTTGCGGATGCTGGCTGAATATTCCGAGGCCAGCATAGGCATCGTGGCGCCGGCGGCCCCGGCCGCATTGTTCAGCGTGCCATCGACGTCGACGATGACCCAGCTGTCTGGCGCGCCGGGTGTGCTGGTGAACGTGAAGGAGCTGAAGCTCGCCGCGGTACGCAGGTCGGCACCGGTGAGATCCGCGATGCCGAGGTTATTGCCGTCGCCGGAAGCGGCTGCGGCGCCGCCAGTGTTCGAGTAGCTGCTCGAGAAGGCGGTGTTGTCGCGTCGGCCTACCAGGGCGCCGACATAGGCGCCTCCAGTCACGGTGCCGGTGGCGTAGGCATAGGAGACATCGCCGCCGTCCGTGAAGCCGGTGAGCCCGCCGATGTAATCGCTTGAAGCAGTGACCGAGCCGGTGGCGTAGGCATAGGCCGTGCTCGAGTTCAGGTGCTGGCCCACCAGGCCGCCGATGAACGCGATGCCGGTGACCGCGCCAGTGGCGTAGCTGTTGCGGATGGTGCCAGAGAAGGAGGCGCCGGCCAGGCCGCCGATGGCGAAGTCGCCGGAGACGTTGCCCGTGGCGTAGCTGTTGAGGATCGAACCCTGGTTCATGTCACCGACGAGGCCGCCGACCAGATTGCCCAGGCCCGTGACCGTCGCCGTGGAGTAGCTGCGGCTGATCATGCCCTGGTGCTGGCCGACCAGCGCGCCGGTGAAGTTCGCGCCGATCACGCTGCTGTTGATCAAGCCCAGGTTGCGGATCATCGCGCTGGGGGACGTATTGCTGAACAGGCCCACCATGTCCGTATTGGGCCGCGAAATCGTCAGGTGGGAAATCGCATGACCCAGGCCATCCAGCACCCCGGTGAACGGCGCAAGCGAAATACCGATGGGCAGGAAGCCATCGCCGCCGTCCCATGCCGCGGTGACGGATGCGTCGATGTCATTGCCGAGGGCGTAGTAACCGTCCAGGTTGCCGTTGATGCCCTGCAGGTCGGTGGCCGACAAGCTGCCCGTGGAGCCGATGCCGGTGAGCACAGTGTATTCCTGCAGGATGCCATCCGAGCCCAGCAGGGTCCGGTAATGGTTGCCGGCCGGCAGGTACACCGGCGCATTCACGTTGATCGAGCTGGAGTTGCCGCTTGCAACCGCGCCCAGACCGTAGTCGAGCCTCAGGCTGCCACTGCCCGTCACATCCAGACGGGCGTTGATGTTGATGTTGTTGTCGGCTTCCAGCCTGAGCTCGTTCGCGCCCCACGAGATGCTGTCGTTGACATTGACGTTGCCCTCGGTGCCCGTCGCGCCGGCGATGCTCTGCACCGCCACATTGCCGAAGGCAAGACTGTTCGTCAGCGCAGCGCCGGTAGTGTCGCCGCCACTGGCTGCGATCGTGAAATCCATCGGGTCGATCAGCCAGGTTCCGGCGGTGCCGGCCGGCGCGGCCGTGGTCACCCTGGCATCGCTGGCCACCAGCACCCGTGCGGCGCTGGTTTCGATGAAGCCGCCGTTGCCGCCCTGCAATGCGCTGGCATCCAGGATGCCGCCGACAGACGTCGTGCCTGCAGACATGCCGCCCAGCAGGATGATGACGCCGTCGCGCTCCTCCGCGGTGCGTGCCGTGATGACGCCGGTGTTGTTCACCACGCTGGCCAGCAGGGAATCCCTGGCGCCAGCGCTCATCAGCACCATGCCGCCGTCCGCCTGCAGCAGGCCGCCGTTCTGTGCCGCGCTGTCGAGCACGGATTGCTCCACCTGCATGCGCACCAGACTGCTGCCACTGAAAGTCAGTGTGGCGGCGCTGCCAGCACCCATTGCAATGGTCCCGGATTCCGCGGTGATCGTGCCCGCATTACGGACCCGATTGCCCAGCAGCGCGACGTAGCCCCCGCGCGCGGCGTTGATGGTCCCCAGGTTGACGATGTCGCCCTGGCCATCGCCGCTGAAGGCTATGGAGCTGCCATCGGAGCTGGTGACGGCATGCTCAAGGGTCGTGGCCACCAGCGCAGCCACGTTCACCTGCGCGCCGCTTCCGAACAGGATGCCGTTGGGATTCAGCAGATAGACCTGGCCGTTGGCATTCAGGCGGCCGAGAATGCGGGAGCCGTTGGTATCGAGGATGCGGTTGACCGCAATTGCGGTGGCCGAGGGTTGCAGGAAGTTGACAGTCTCCTGCGGCGCAATATTGAAGCTCTGCCATTCGAGTGAAAGACGCGGGGTCGATTGCAGGATGGTGGTGGTGTCTCCGGAGACGGAGATCGTGCCGGCGCCGGCTACAACGCTGCCATCGAGGGGGCCGGCCTGCACATTGGAAGTGAGAATCGCCAAGGCGACGGCGACAGATACCCCGTGCGGTCCCGCACGTTGCCTGATCGGTGATACCACGGTTGCTCCAGAACAGGCGAAGTGGCGGAAGGAGCAGGGACCATACGCTCCATTGCTTCGCTGTTACCGCAGTACGTCACAGTCGGCATCATTGCTGGCACGTTCCGGCAATGTCGCGCGCCGCCGCAAGGCGTGCCGCAGCCGCCATGCGGGGCGGCTGCGGCGCAAGCGCCGGCTAGTACCGCCCCAGGTTCATCACCTTCACCCACGCGGCCACGAAGTCGCCGACGAATTTCTTCCTGCCGTCCGCGCTGCCATACACCTCCGCCAGCGCCCGCAGCACCGAGTTGGAGCCGAACACCAGGTCGGCACGCGAGCCGGTCCATTTCAGCAGGCCGGTCTTGCGCTCGCGGCCTTCGTAGAGCTCGTGCTTGCCTTCCACAGGCTTCCACGAGATGCCCATGTCCAGCAGCGTCAGGAAGAAGTCGTTGGTGAGCGTGCCCGGCTTGCTGGTGAACACACCCACCGAGGATCCATTGGTGTTCGCGCCCAGCACGCGCAGGCCGCCAACCAGCGCCGTCATCTCCGGCGCCGTCAGCGTGAGCAGCTGCGCCTTGTCCACCAGCAGGTGTTCACCCTTTACCGGGATGTCTTCGCGCTTGTAGTTGCGGAACCCGTCCGCCAGCGGCTCCAGCTCCTTGAAGGATTCGATATCGGTCTGCGCCTGCGTGGCGTCGTTGCGGCCGGGCGTGAACGGCACGGCGATGCTGGTGCCCGCGTCGCGCGCCGCCTTCTCGATGGCGGCCGCACCGCCGAGCACGATCAGGTCCGCCAGCGACACCTTCTTGCCGCCGGTGGCGGCCTGGTTGAACTGCAGCTGCACGCCTTCCAGTGCCCTGATCACCTTGGCCAGCTGCTCCGGCTGGTTCGCTTCCCAGTCTTTCTGTGGCGCCAGCCGGATGCGCGCGCCATCGGCACCGCCACGCTTGTCGCCACCGCGGAAGGTGCTGGCCGATGCCCATGCCGTGGATACGAGCTCCGCCACTGACAGCCCCGCATCCAGCAGCTTGGCCTTCAGGTGCGCGATGTCCTGCTCGTCGATCAGTGGGTAATCGACCTTGGGGATCGGATCCTGCCAGATCAGTTCCTCGCGCGGCACCTCGGGGCCGAGGTAACGCGAACGCGGGCCCATGTCGCGGTGCGTGAGCTTGAACCAGGCCCGCGCGAACGCCTCGGCGAAGGCCTGCGGGTTGTCGAGGAAGCGGCGCGAGATCTTCTCGTAGATCGGGTCGAAACGCAGCGACAGATCCGTGGTCAGCATCTTCGGCTTGTGCTTCTTCGACCTGTCATGCGCATCGGGAACGATGTCCGGCGCATCCTTGGCCACCCACTGGATGGCACCGGCCGGGCTCTTCTCCTGCACCCATTCAAACTTGAACAGGTCCTCGAAGAAGTTGTTGCCCCATTGCGTGGGGGTCGTCGTCCAGGTCACTTCCAGGCCGCTGCCGATGGCATGCGCGCCGCGGCCGGTTTCATAGGTGCTTTCCCAGCCCATGCCCTGGAACTCGATCTCGCCGCCCTCCGGCTCCACGCCCACGTGCGTGGCGGGGCCGGCGCCATGCGTCTTGCCGAAGGTGTGGCCGCCCGCAATCAGCGCCACGGTTTCCTCGTCATTCATGGCCATGCGCTTGAAGGTCTCGCGGATGTCATGCGCCGCCGCGAGCGGATCGCCACTGCCGCGCGGGCCTTCCGGGTTCACATAGATGAGGCCCATCTGCACCGCGGCGAGTGGATTCGCCAGCGTGCGCTCGCCCGAGTAGCGCTTCTCGTCACCCAGCCACTTGGTCTCATCGCCCCAGGCCACGTCCATGTCCGGTTCCCACACATCCTCACGGCCGCCGGCAAAGCCGAAGGTGCGGAAGCCCATGGATTCCAGCGCCACGTTGCCGGTGAGGATCATCAGATCCGCCCAGGAAATGCTCTGGCCGTACTTCTGCTTGATGGGCCACAGCAGGCGGCGGGATTTATCGATGTTCACATTGTCCGGCCAGCTGTTCAGCGGCGCGAAGCGCTGCTGCCCGCGGCCGCCACCACCGCGGCCATCGCCGCTGCGATAGGTGCCGGCCGAATGCCAGGCCATGCGAATGAACTGCGGGCCGTAGTGGCCGAAATCCGCTGGCCACCATTCCTGTGAATCCGTCATCAGCTTGAGCAGATCCTTCTTCAGTGCCTGGTAATCCAGCTTCTGGAAGGCCTCGGCATAATTGAAACCGTTCAGCGGATTGGAGCGCGTGGAGTGCTGGTTGAGCAGATCCAGCCGCAGCTGCGTGGGCCACCAGTCCCGGTTGCTGGTGCCGCCACGGGTGTGATCGAAAGGGCACTTTGCCCCGGTCGCTTCGGTAGCCATGCGTGGTCTCTCTTCTGTTTGATGCGATGCGGAGGCCGCGATGGCTCCCTCGGTGGCCAGAAACTACGCCCGCGCTGTTACTGCGACAAGTCGTAGTATCCAATGATTTCGATAGACGAGATCTATGTCAGGAAACGGCGGGGCGCAGCGCAGCCAGCGCTGCCAGGCGACGCGCGCGCAGCGCTGCCGCGAAAGCCGGCCCCTTGAGGCTGGCGCGCTGCTGCTCATCCAGCTGCACCGCCGCCGCGACGCGCAGCGCCTGGTCGAGATACTCACGCTGCGGATAGGGCGAGTCTTGAAGATTCTTGCGGCCCTGCGCATCGCACTGGCAGGCCAGCAACATGTCGCGGAAGCGCTCGGGCCGGCGGAATGCATCGCAGTCTTCCAGCAGCCGCAGCACCGTGTCCGGCCGCAGCTGCAATGCGCGATGCACGTTGGTGTGCTGCTTGCACGTCATGCGCGCCAGCTCCTTGTGGGCCACCGGCACTTTCAGCCGGGCACACAGCGCATCCACCAGTGCCAGGCCACGCGCTTCGTGCATCACATGTTTCGGCCATTGGTCGGGCGGCGTTGCGCCCTTGCCCAGGTCGTGCGCCAGCACCGCGAAACGCGTGGTGCCATTGGCATCCAGCTCGGCGGCACGCCGCAGGCACATCATCAGGTGCACGCCGGTGTCGATCTCCGGATGCCATTGCGCGGGCTGCGGCACACCGAACAGCGCGTCCACTTCCGGGAAGATCACCTTCAACGCACCGCAATCCCGCAGCACCGTGAAGAACACATCCGGCCGCGCCTCACCCAGCGCGCGCTCGGTTTCCTGCCATACGCGCTCCGGCACCAGTGCATCGGCTTCGCCCGCATCGACCATGCCGCGCATCAGCTGCAGCGTCTGCGCATGCACGGTGAAGCCCAGCCCGGCGAAGCGCGCCGCGAACCGCGCAATGCGCAATATGCGCACCGGATCCTCGGCAAAGGCCGGCGACACATGCCGCAGCACGCGCGCCGCCAGATCGCGCTGGCCGCCGTAGGGATCCACCAGCGTGCCGTCATCGCGCTGCGCCATGGCATTGATGGTGAGATCCCGCCGCAGCAGGTCTTCCTCCAGCGTGATGTCCGGCGAGAACTCGGTGACAAAGCCGCGATACCCCGGGCCGGTCTTGCGCTCGCGTCGCGCCAGCGCATGTTCGGCATGCGTCTCGGGATGCAGGAACACGGGGAAATCCCGCCCCACCGGCTTGTAGCCAGCTGCGGTCAGCTCCTCGGCACGGGCACCGACGACCACATAGTCCCGTTCCTTTACTTGCAGCCCCAGCAGCGCGTCACGGACCGCGCCGCCGACCAGATACACTTGCATCCCGCGATGGTACTCAAGATTCCGCCCCTGCTGCGGCCCTGCGCCGTCGCGCTTCTGGCGCTGCTGCTGTCTGGCTGCGGTGTTACCTACCTGGCGCAGGCCGCGCGCGGCCAGCTCGGCGTGATGCGCGCGCGCCAGCCCATCGATCGCGTCATCGCTCGTCCCACCACCAGCGACACGCTGAAAAACCAGCTCGAACGCGCGCGTCGCATGCGCGATTTCGCCTCGCAGCAACTGGGCCTGCCAGACAACGCCGCCTATCGCAGCTACGCCGACATCGGCCGCCGCTTCGTGGTGTGGAACGTGGTGGCCACGCCGGAATTCTCCACGGCGCCGCGCCAATGGTGTTTTCCCATCGCCGGCTGCGTGGCCTATCGCGGCTACTTCAGCGAGCGCGCGGCAGAGGCCTATGCCGCTACGCTGCGCCAGCAGGGTGACGATGTGCTGGTGGGTGGCGTGAGCGCTTATTCAACGCTGGGCCGCATCGCCGATCCCTTGCTCAACACCGTCGCGGGTTATTCCGAGCTCGACCTTGCCGGGCTGATCTTCCACGAGCTCGCGCACCAGGTGGCCTGGCTGCCGGGGGATTCCTCCTATAACGAGGCTTTTGCCACCGCCGTGGAGGAGGAGGGCGTGGCCCGCTATGCCGCGCGCTTCGCCACGCCCGCTGCGCTCAGCAGCTGGCAGCAGCGCCGCCAGCTGCGCATCGAGATCAACGGCCTGCTGGGAGCGGCCCGCGCCGACCTCGCGCAGCTGTATCGCCAGAAGCTCGCGCCCGGCGCCATGCGCGAGCGCAAGGCGCAGCGCCTGGCCGCTCTCGGCGAGGCCATCAAGACCGCCGAGACCCGGGCCGGACGCAGCTCCGGCTACGCGGCCTGGATCGAGGCCGGCCTGAACAATGCCCACCTGGCCGCCATCGCCACCTATTACGACCAGGTGCCGCACTTCGAGCAGCTGCTGCGCGCGGGTTGCGGGGAATACCTGCCCTGTCTTTATGTACGGGTGCGCCAGGAGGCCCGCCAGCGTCTGGCCGAAGCCAC
>JBEVNO010000037.1:0-56942 GCA_040508085.1 Steroidobacteraceae bacterium | reverse complement strand
GCGCTCCCTACCGGATTCGAACCGGTGTACTAGCCTTGAGAGGGCTATGTCCTGGGCCTCTAGACGAAGGGAGCGAGGGCCGGCAGTCAGGCTACCGCGGGCGGTAACTGCAAGGCGCGGTATTATAGGCGGCTTGACCCCATCCTCAAGCCCCAAAAGGGAACGGAAAACCCGCTTTGAACCCTGATTCCGACGCCGGCACCCCGCCGTCAGGCCTGCCGCGCATCATCCCGCGCGCCGAGCACTCGATCTCCCGGCGCAATATTTCGCCGAATGCACTGCGCGTGCTGTACCGCTTGCGCGAGGGCGGTTACCAATCCTTCCTGGTGGGTGGTTGCCTGCGCGACCTGATGCTCGGCGTGGAGCCCAAGGATTTCGACGTCGCGACCAGCGCGCGGCCGGAAGAGGTGAAACGCCTGTTCCGCAACTGCCGTCTGATCGGCCGGCGCTTCCGACTGGCCCATGTGTTCTTCGGCCACGACATCATCGAAGTAGCAACCTTCCGCGCCGCCAGCGCGCCGCTGCCTGGCACCGAGACCGAAGAGGATCCTGACATCCTGCTGGAAGTCGGTGCCAGCGAGGACGATCCGGAAATCGAGGCCGACTTCGATGAGGAGCGCGAGCGCGAGGCGCATCGGGACGATGATTCGGGCGACCGCGTCACCGATGACCAGGGCCGCATCCTGCGTGACAACAGCTACGGCACCATTGATCAGGACGTGTGGCGGCGCGACTTCGGCTGCAACGGCCTCTACTACAACATCGACGACTTCTCGCTGTGGGATTACGTCGGCGCGGTGGAGGACATCCAGGCGCGGCGCCTGAAGTTGATCGGCGACCCGGTGCAGCGCTACCGCGAAGACCCGGTGCGCATGCTGCGTGCAGCGCGCTTCGAAGCCAAGCTGGGGTTCACGCTGGATCCGGCCACCGAGGCCCCGGTCGATGAACTGCGCCACCTGCTCACCGAGGTGCCAGCGGCGCGACTGTTCGATGAGACCCTGAAGCTGTTCCTGACCGGGCACGGCGTGAAGTCGCTGGAGGTGCTGCGCCGGCGCGGCCTGCTGCAGGTGCTGTACCCGGCGATCGACCGCTATCTGCGCGCGCATCCTGGCAGCCTGGTGGAGCAGCTGCTGGTTGCGGGCCTCGCCAATACGGATGATCGCGTGCGCGCCGGCAAGTCGGTGACACCGACCTTCCTGTTCACGCTGCTGCTGTACGGGCCGATCGCCGCCTATATCGAGAGCCAGCCGCAGGACAAATGGGGCGATGTGGGCACCATTCTCGATGCCTGCGACCACGCCCTGCGCGAAGCCCAGCAGCGCGTCACCATTCCGAAGCGTTTTTCGCTGGGCGTGCGTGACATGTTCGCCATGCAGCCGCAGCTGGAGCAGCCGCGCAGCCGCCGCGTGCTGCGCCTGATCGAACAACCACGTTTCCGCGCCGCTTATGACCTGCTGCTGCTGCGGGCCCAGGTGGGCATGTCGCAGCCGGAGCTGGTGCAGTGGTGGACAGCCCTGCAGTCCGCGTCCCCGGCGCAACGCCAGGAGATGGCGCTGGCGCTGGAGGCGGCGCGCGGCCATCGCGGCGCGGGCGATAGCAGTGAAGGCGAGGGCGGCCGTCCGCGTCGCGGGCGGCGGCGGCGGCGGCGTTCTTCGGATTCCTGAGAGATGGGCCTCTGGGTGCCGGCGTATATCGGCGTCGGCAGCAATCTGGGTGATTCGCCGGGCCGCGTGCGCGCGGCTTTCCAGGCGCTGGCCGGCCTGCCGCAGACCCAGCTGGTGGCCCGCTCGCGTCTGTACCGCACCCGCCCGTTCGGGCCGGTAGAGCAGGGCGATTTCATCAATGCCGTGGCCGGCCTGCTGACGCGCTTGCCGGCGGCGGCGCTGCTCGATGCCATCCGCGGGCTGGAAGCGGCCGCGGGCCGGGTGCGCAGCGAACGCTGGGGCCCGCGTACCCTGGATCTGGACCTGCTGGTATACGGCGCCGAACTCATCGACACCCCCGACCTGACCGTGCCGCATCCAGGCATCGCGCAGCGCGGCTTCGTGCTGGCGCCGCTGGCGGATGTGGCTCCCACACTGGATGTGCCCGGTGCCGGCCGCGTGGAATTGCTGCTGCGCGCATTGCCGGATACCGGCATCGCAGAGGTGATGGACGCATGACCGGCATCACCCACCGGTATATCGCCGTGGAAGGACCAATCGGCGTCGGCAAGACCAGCCTGGCCCGGCGCCTCGCCACTACACTCAACGCCCAGCTGGTGCTCGAACAGGCGGAGGAGAATCCGTTTCTCGAGCGTTTCTATCGCAACCCGCGCGTTGGCGCCTTGCCGGCACAGCTCTTTTTCCTGTTCCAGCGCGCACAGCAGCAGGCTCAGCTGCAGCAGGCGGACATGTTCGGCAGTGTGCGCGTGGCGGATTACCTGCTGGCCAAGGACGACCTGTTCGCCCGCATGACGCTCGACGACGAGGAATATGGCCTGTATCAACAGGTGCACGAGCGGCTGGCCATCGATGCGCCACGACCGGACCTGGTGATCTACCTGCAGGCGCCGGTGGATATCCTGATGGCCCGCATTGCCCGCCGCGGCGTGGCGCATGAGAGCCTGATCAACACCACCTACCTGACGCGGCTGAACGAGGCCTACGCGCGTTTCTTCCACGCCTACGATCAAAGCCCGCTGCTGATCATGAATGCGGCCAGCATCGACCTCGTCAACAACGAGGCGGATTACGAGGAGCTGCTGGCGGAGATAGGGCGTACGGTCCGTGGCCGGCTCTACTACAATCCGCTGCGTCACAAGGGGTTATAGATGTACACCCAGCTGCAGTTGCGCGATTCAGCCCGGGCGCCGGTCACGCTGAGCACGCTTGCCAGAATGCGCGCCGAGCATGTGCCCATCGCGGCGCTGACCTGCTATGACGCAAGCTTTGGCGTGCTCGTGGATGAAGCTGACGCGGACATCGTGCTGGTGGGGGATTCGCTGGGAATGGTGATCCAGGGCCATGACACCACCGTGCCGGTCACCATGGACGACATGGTGTACCACACGCGTGCGGTGTCGCGCGGCGTGCACCGGCCGTTCTTCATTGCCGACCTGCCTTTCATGAGCTATGCCTCGAACGAGCAGGCGCTGGCCAACTCCGTACGGCTGATGCAGGAGGGTGGTGCCCGCATGGTGAAGCTGGAAAGCGGCGCCGAGCAGGTGCGCATCGTCGAGTTCCTGACCAGTCACGATATCCCGGTGTGCGCCCACCTGGGGCTGCGGCCGCAATCGGTGCACAAGACCGGCGGCTTCCGCGTGCAGGGCCGCCAGCACGATGCCGCGGCGCGCATCCTGCAGGAAGCGAAGGATCTGGAAGCTGCGGGGGCCGACATCGTGCTGCTCGAATGCGTGCCCAACGAGGTGGGTGCAGCGGTGACCCAGGCGCTGTCCGTGCCGGTGATCGGCATCGGCGCGGGGCCGCATGTCGATGGGCAGATCCAGGTGATCTACGATGTGCTCGACATCACCTCTGGCCGCAAGCCGAAGTTCGTGCGCAATTTCATGCAGGGACATGATTCGCCGCTGGCGGGGCTGCGGGCCTTTGTGGCGGCGGTCAAATCGCGCGAGTATCCCGGTCCGGAGCACTGCTTCTCCTGATGGACACCGCAACGGATATTGCGCAGGTGCGCGCGCAGGTGCGCGCCTGGCGTGCGGCGGGCGACCGCATCGGCTTCGTGCCCACGATGGGTTCGCTGCACGCCGGGCACATGAGCCTGTTGTCAGCGGCGCGCTATCGCGCCGACCGGGTCATCGCCAGCGTGTTCGTCAACCCGCTGCAGTTCGGACCGGGCGAGGATTTCGAACGCTATCCGCGCACGCCAGAAGACGATGCGCGGCTGCTTGAAGACGCAGGCTGTGACCTGCTGTTCCTGCCCGGTGTCGATGAGATCTACCCGGAGGGCCGCGACAGCGCGACGCGGGTGAGCGTGAGGCCGCTGTCGGAAATACTCGATGGCGTGCACCGCCCTGGACATTTCGATGGGGTGGCGACCGTCGTGGCCAAACTGTTCGGCATCGTGCAGGCGGATGTGGCGGTGTTTGGCGAGAAGGATTATCAGCAACTGGCGATCGTGCGACGCATGACGGCGGACCTGGCGATTCCGGTGGAGGTCATTGGTGCTCCCACGGTGCGCTCGCCGGACGGGCTGGCGATGAGCTCACGCAACCGCTACCTGTCCGAAGGCGAGCGCGCGCTGGCGCCCCGCATCTACGCGACGCTGCGCACCGCAGCTGAACGCATCTACGGCGGCGAGCGCGATTACACCGCGCTGGTGGCGTGGGGGCAGGCCGAGTTGCGCGCCGCGCAGATGCAGCCGGACTATCTGGAGATACGGGACGCCACG
The DNA here is from genome assembly GCA_040508085.1 of Steroidobacteraceae bacterium. Taxonomy (GTDB): domain Bacteria; phylum Pseudomonadota; class Gammaproteobacteria; order Steroidobacterales; family Steroidobacteraceae; genus ZC4RG30. Next base: position 52,553 of record JBEVNO010000037.1, on the reverse strand, counting down.
ACGCTGCTGGCTCCAGCTGCCGACAGCCGCGAACTGGTGGTCCTGGTCGCCGCGCGCCTGGGCCGCGCGCGTCTGATCGACAACCTTCGCGTGGCGCTGCGCTGATTCAGGCAGGCTGCGTGCTGGCCGCGAGCGGCACCAGCCTTCGCAGCGCCCAGCGCGCGTGTTCAGCTATCAACGCGGATTCATCCCGGCAGCGCTGCTCCACTGCGCTGCGGGCGGCCGCAGTGGCAGGACCATTACCCAGCGCCACCATCACATTGCGGATGAAGGCCTCATAGCCGATGCGCCGTATGGCGCTGCCCTCGAAGCGCTGTTCGAATTCCGCGCGGGTCCACAAGGCGAGTTCCGTGAGGCGAGGCGCGTCCATGCCTTGGCGGACACGGAAGTCCGGATGCGCGGCGGCCTGGGCGAACTTGTTCCACGGGCATACCAGCTGGCAGTCATCGCAGCCATAGATGCGGTTGCCAATCGCCGGCCGCAGTGCCTCGGGAATGCTGCCGCGCAGCTCGATGGTGAGATAGGAGATGCAGCGCCGGGCATCCAGCTGCTGTGGGCCGACAATCGCACCGGTGGGGCAGGCGGGCATGCAGGCGCTGCAGCTGCCACAGTGGGCACTGGCTGGCGCATCGACTGGCAGCGGCAGGTCGGTGAGTATCTCGCCCAGGAAGAAGTACGAGCCCGCGTCGCGCGCGATCAGGTTGGTGTGCTTGCCGATCCAGCCCAGGCCCGCGTTGCGCGCCAGCGCTTTCTCAAGCACCGGGCCTGAATCCACGAACACACGGAACCGGTGTGCAGAGCGCGCGGCGACTGCGTCGGCCAGGCGTGCCAGAGCTGCCCGCAGTACCTTGTGATAGTCCCTGCCCAGCGCATAGCGCGAGATGTAGCCGCGCTGCGGATCGCGCAGCACATCGCCGGCATCAGCGGCCTCGCCGGGCCAGTAGTCCATGCGCGCGCTGATCACGCGCAGCGTGCCGGGAATCAATTCGGCCGGTCGGCTGCGGCGGGTGCCGTGCCGCGCCATGTAGCCCATTTCGCCATGCCAGCCCTGCTCGAGCCAGGCTTCCAGACGGGCCTCGTCTTCGGGCAGATCGATGCCCGCCACGCCCACGGCGGCAAAGCCCGCGGCGCGCGCCAGGGCCAGCAGTTCTTCGCGCGTCACCGGTGGCGTCATGGCCCGCCAGTATACTCACCGCACCATGAGCCTCCCCGACGGCATCTTTGACGCGGCGCAGGTGCGCGAGCTGGAACGCGCCGCCGTGAACGGCGGCACGCCGGGCTACGCGCTGATGCAGCGTGCCGGCGCGGCCGCGGTTGCGGCATTGCGCCAGCGCTGGCCGCTGGCACGGCGGATTGCCGTTGTCGCAGGCCCCGGCAACAACGGTGGTGACGGCCTGGTGCTGGCGCGGCTGCTGCGGCAGGCCGGTCTGGAAGTCGACGTGATGCTGGTTGGCGATGCGCCGGACCTGCGCGGCGAAGCTCGCCTGGCCCATGCGGACCTGCTGGCGGCGGGGCTTGCCATCCAGCCCTTCACGGCGGCGCGGCTGCTGGATGCGGCGGTGGTGGTGGATGCGCTGCTGGGCATCGGGGTGCGAGCGCCGCTGCGTGATGACTGGGCGCAGGTCATCCTCGCCATCAATGCCTGCGGCAGGCCGGTGCTCGCGCTCGACCTGCCCTCGGGCCTCGATCCGGACGATGGCAGCGCGCTGCCCGCGGTGCGCGCTGCCGCGACACTGACGTTCATCGCCTTGAAGAAAGGCCTGTTTGTGGGCGAGGGCCCCGAGCATGCCGGCGAGGTGCTGTTCGACGGGCTGCGGCTGGAAGGCGGGCCATCGCTGCGGCCCACGCTGCGGCGCCTGACGCATGAATCGCTGCAGCGGGTGCTGCCGCTGCGGCCGCGGCAGAGCCACAAGTCGCAGTTTGGCCGTGTGCTGGTGGTGGGCGGTGGCGCGGGCATGCCGGGCGCGGTGCGGCTGGCGGCCGAATCGGCATTGCGTGTGGGAGCGGGCCTGGTCACCGTGGCCAGCAGGCCGGAACATCTCACACCGGTGATTGGCCCGCGGCCGGAGCTCATGTTCCACGCCTTGCAAGACGGCGGTGACGTGGCCGCCGCGATGGCAGCAGCCGATGTGGTTGCGATAGGTCCTGGCCTGGGGCGCGATGCCTGGGCAAAGGGCGTGCTGTCTGCCGTGTTTGCGGGCCGACGCCCCGGCCAGCAACTGGTGGTGGATGCCGACGCGCTGACACTCATTGCCGCCGGCCACGGCACGGCGCGCTGCGAGGACTGGGTGCTGACACCGCATCCCGGCGAAGCGGCACGGCTGCTGGGTGTCCCCACTGCCGAGATACAGGCCGATCGACTGGCGGCGCTGCGGCAGCTGTGCGAACAGCGCGGTGGCACCGTGGTGCTGAAGGGCGCCGCCAGCCTGGTCGGCTGCGACGGCGAGGTGCCGTGGCTGTGTGACCGCGGCAATCCCGGCATGTCCGTGCCCGGCATGGGCGATGTGCTCACAGGCGCGGTTGCCGGCATCCTGGTCCAGTCGCGCCGTGCCTTCGAGGCCACTGGCGCGGCGGTTTATGCGCACTCGGTGGCCGGGGACCGCTGCGCGCGCGCCGGCGTGCGCGGCGTGCTGGCACTGGAAGTGGCGCAGGAACTGCGCGCCGTCCTGTCGCAGCTGCCATGAAGGGCACGCTGCTGGCAGACGAGGCTGCGACGCTGGATTTCGCAGCGCAACTGGCACGCGCACTGCCCGCAGGTGCAGCGCCACTGGTGCTGCACCTGCATGGCGAGCTGGGCGCCGGCAAGACCACGCTGGCGCGCGGCATGCTGCGTGCACTGGGCGAGACCGGCCCGGTGCGCAGCCCGACCTACGCACTGCTCAGCGAATACATGCCCCCGGGTGGCCGCGTCGTGCACCTGGATCTGTACCGACTGGCCGGTGCCGATGAGCTGCTCGCACTGGGGCTGGGCGATTACCTGCCCGACAGCAGACTGTGGCTGGTCGAGTGGCCGGACCGCGCCGGCGGCGCGGGGCTGCCTGCGGCCGACGCCAGCGTGCGGATCGAGGTGGATGCCTCCGGGCGGCGGGTACTGCTCGTGCCCCATACCGCCGTTGGACAGCGCTGGGTTACGAGGGTTTGCGCAGACGCGGGATGATGAATAGAGCCTATCCCCATATATTTATTGAACATTCCCTGGAAGTTTCCTACATTATGTCGATGAGCATCCGCGCCATTCGTTCGGCCCTGCATGCCGGTCTGCTGCTGCTGGCGGCGCCGGCGCTGCTGGCCGCCAGCCGGGTGGAAGCGGTGCGGCTGACCACGCCCACCACGGACAGTGCGCGCCTTGAGCTGCAGCTCAGCTCCCCCGCCAGGCAGAAAGTCTTCACGCTCGACAATCCGCATCGGGTTGTCATCGATGTGGAGTCGGCGCAGCTGCCTGCCTCGTTGCTGCTGCCGCCCGGCACGGGGCTGGTCAAATCACTGCGCAGCGGTGTGCAGCCCGGCGGCAAATTGCGACTGGTGCTGGAGCTGGATCGCCGCACCACGTTTGCCACCAGCTCGAATGGCACGCAGCTGGTGGTGGAGCTCAATCCGCGGGCAGTGGCGGCTGCGGGCACGCCTGTCGTGATGCCGGCGGCGGTCAACCAGGCGCTGCCTGCGGCGATCAGCGCTGATCCGGTCGCGGTGCGTGCGGCGCACGCGCCCGGCGATGCCGGCCGCGACATCATCATCGCCATCGACGCCGGTCACGGTGGCCAGGATCCGGGCGCCAGCGGGGCCGGAGGCACGCGCGAGAAGGATGTGGTGCTGGCCATCGCCCGTGCACTCGCCAGACGGATCGACGCCGAGCCGGGCATGCGCGCCGTGCTGACCCGCAACGAGGATCGCTTCATCCCGCTGCGCGAGCGCATGAACCTGGCGCGGCGCGCGCGCGCGGATCTGTTCGTGTCGGTGCACGCCGATGCCATCCAGAATCGCAGCGTCACGGGCTCTTCGGTGTATGTCCTCTCCGACCGGGGCGCCTCGAGCGAGGCGGCGCGCTGGCTCGCCGAACAGGAGAATGCCGCCGATCTGAAGGGCGGCGTGTCACTGGGCGACAAGGACAACGGCCTCGCCTCGGTGCTGATGGATGTCTCGCAGTCCGCCAGCATTGGCGCCAGCTCGGAGGCTGCGGCCAGCGTACTGGGGCAGCTCGACCTGGTGGGCACCATCCGCCGCAGCCAGGTACAGCAGGCGGCATTCGTCGTGCTCAAATCCCCGGACATGCCTTCCATGCTGGTGGAGACCGCCTTCATCTCGAATCCTGGCGAGGAGAAGAAACTCCGCTCGCCGGCGCACCAGGCAGCGGTGGCGGACGCCATCTTCACCGGCGTGCGCGGCTTCTTCCGCCAGAGCCCGCCGGACGGCACTTTGTTCGCCCGGCAGCGCGACGCGCGGCGCACCGCGCTACCGCCGCTCGCGGACAATACGACGCGCTGACGCCGCGCAGGTAACATGCGGGGCTGCATGGCCATCCGCATCCTGCCTTCCCACCTGGTCGATCAGATTGCCGCCGGCGAGGTGGTTGAACGGCCCGCGTCCGTGATCAAGGAGCTGGTGGAGAATTCGCTCGATGCGGGCGCCACGCGCATCGATATCGAGATCGAGCAGGGGGGCGCCGCGCTCATCCGCGTGCGCGACAATGGACGCGGCATTGCCCCTGATGAGCTGCTGCTGGCCCTGACGCGCCATGCCACCAGCAAGATTGCGACCCTGGACGACCTGGCGGCGGTCAGCTCGCTGGGTTTCCGCGGCGAGGCGCTGCCGTCGATCTCCTCCGTGGCGCGCCTGCGCCTGGCTTCACGCCAGCAGGGTGCGGCGGCGGCCGCCGAAGTGCTGGTGGAGAACGGCGAAGCTGGATCAGTGAAACCGGCGGCACTGCCGGAAGGCACCGTGGTTGAGGTGCGCGACTTGTTCTTCAACGTGCCGGCACGGCGGCGCTTCCTGCGCAGCGAAGCCACCGAGGCCATGCAGGTGCTGCGCATGGTCGAACGCCTGGCGCTGTCGCGCCCGGATATCGCACTGCGCTACGTGAACAACGGGCGCGAACAGCTGCGCGTGACGCCAGCGGCCAGCGCCACGGACGAACGGCGGCGCCTGGCCGATGTGCTGGGCGAGGATTTCGCGGCTGGCTGCATGGGCATCGACATCGCGGCGGGCCCCCTGCGGCTGTCGGGCTGGATGAGCCAGCCCACCTTCTCGCGCGCCCAGCCCGATCTCACGCACTGGTTCGTGAACGGCCGCGCGGTGCGCGACCGGGTGCTTCTCAATGCCGTCAAGCTCGGCTATCGCGATGTGCTCTATGGCGGGCGCCATCCGGCCTATGTATTGCATCTGGAGATCGACCCGCACGAGGTTGATGTGAACGCCCATCCGGCCAAGCAGGAACTGCGGTTCCGCGAATCGCGCGGCGTACATGATTTCATCATGCGCGCCGTGGAGCGGCGCCTGGCCGATACCAGGCCCGGCGCGCAGGCGAGTGCGGTAGATACGCGCCCGACACCGGCTGCGCACAGTCACACCTTCGATTTCCAGGCGCGCGCCATTCCCTGGGCGGTGCGCGAAGTGGCGGGGCCATTCAGAAGTGAAGCCGATGTTCCGGCGCCGCCCTTGCGTGCGTCGCTACCCGCGGCCGACGAGCGCCCCCTGGGCACCGCCATCGCACAGCTGCATGGCATCTACATCCTGGCGCAGGATGCGGCGGGCCTGGTGCTGGTGGACATGCACGCCGGGCACGAGCGCGTGCTGTACGAGAAGCTGAAGGCGGATCATGCCGGACGGCATGCCGATGCGCAGCGTCTGCTGGAGCCGGTGACAGTAGCGCTGCCGGAGCCGGTCATTGATCGTCTGTTCGAGGAAGAAGCCGAGTGGTCGCGCTGTGGTTTCGAGCTGTCGCGCATCGCACCGGACGTCTTGGCGGTGCGCAGCGTGCCGGCCCTGCTGGCGCGCGAGAACGTGGCCGAGCTGGTGCGCAACACGGCCCTTGCAGTGGCCGCCGACGAGGGCGCACACCACGTGGAAGGCGCGGAGCACCGGCTGCTCGCCACCATCGCCTGCCGCGGCGCCGTGCATGGTGGCCGGCGGCTGTCGCTGTCCGAGATGGATGCGCTGCTGCGCCAGATGGAACAGACCGACCGGGCGAGCCAGTGCAACCACGGCCGCCCCACCTTTACCCGCGTGGCACTGGCCGATCTCGACCGGCTGTTCCTGCGCGGCCGGTGAGGGCGATGCGCGCCGCCGGCATCGCGCTGCCAGCCGGCATCGCCATCCTGGGTCCCACTGGCAGCGGCAAAAGTGCACTGGCACTGCGCCTGGCCGCGCAGTTGCCGGTCGAAATCATCAGCGTCGATTCAGCACAGGTGTATCGCGGTCTGGATATCGGAACCGCCAAGCCGGCGCCGTCCGAGCGCGCTGCCGTGGTGCACCACCTCATCGACATCCGCGATCCCGAAGAGGTGTACTCGGCAGGCGAGTTCCGTGTCGACTGCCTCGCGCTCATCCAGGCCATCGCCGCGCGCGGCCGGCTACCGCTGCTGGTGGGTGGGACGATGCTGTACTACCGCGCATTGTTCCAGGGGATTGCGCAGATGCCAGCCGCCCATGGCGACGTGCGCGCGGCCATCGATGCGCGGGCGGCGCGCGAGGGCTGGCCGGGGCTGCACGCCGAACTCGCCACGCATGATCCAGACAGTGCGGCGCGCATCCATCCCAATGACGCGCAGCGCATCCAGCGGGCGCTGGAAATCCTGACCGTATCCGGCACGACACGCAGCGCGCACTGGGGCGCGGCGGAACAGGCTTACGACTTCAGCGCCTGGCGGATTGCGGTGCTGCAACCTGCCGACCGGGGAAGATTGCATGCGCTGCTGGAGCAGCGTCTGGCGGCCATGCTGCAGGCGGGTTTCGCCACGGAAGTGGCGAGCCTGGTGGCGCGGGTCGGGATCGATAGGCAGGCGCCGGCGCTGCGTCTGGTCGGCTACCGGCAGCTGCTGGAATATGCCCTGGGCAATGAAACACTGGCGGATGCAGCGACCCGGGCACTGGCTGCGACCCGGCAACTGGCGAAGCGTCAGCTCACGTGGCTGCGCGCCGGCAATTTGTTGCCAAACAGCGGCATAGTCCTACGCGCGGACCCGTTCGATGCGCGCGAAATTAAGCGTATTTCACAGCACTTGATCGAAGGCCTGATGACCCCATGATAAGATGCGCTATTAGAAAAGAGAAAATAAGGAGAACGTCGTGGCCAAGACCCAATCCCTGCAGGACCCCTTCCTGAATGCGCTGCGCAAGGAGCGCGTGCCGGTCTCCATCTATCTGGTGAACGGCATCAAGTTGCAGGGAACCATCGACTCCTTCGACCAGTTCGTCGTACTGCTGAAGAACAGTGTCAATCAGATGGTGTACAAGCATGCGATCTCGACGGTCGTGCCGGCCCGCAACGTGCGCCTGCCGGGCCTCGACGAGGAAGCCGGCGCGGAGGAAGCCGCCAGCTGATGTTCGACCGTCCAGGTACCGGTGAGCGGGCGGTGCTGGTGCGGCTGGGCCTGGGCGCGCCACTCGACCAGGAAGATGTCAGCGAGTTCAGGCAACTCGCCATTTCGGCGGGCGCCACTCCGGTTGCCACCCTCACAGGCCGGCGTGATAAGCCCGATCCGCGCTACTTCGTGGGCAGCGGCAAGGCCGAGGAGATCCGGCTCGAGGCAATGGCACACGATGCGGATGTGGTGCTCGTTGATCATCCCCTGTCGCCCAGCCAGGAGCGCAATCTCGAGAAGCTCACCGGCAAACGCGTCCTCGACCGCAGCAGCCTGATCCTCGATATCTTCGCGCAGCGCGCCAAGAGCCACGAGGGCAAGCTGGAAGTGGAACTGGCGCAGCTGAAGCACATCGCGAGCCGCCTGGTGCGCGGCTGGACTCACCTTGAACGCCAGCGCGGCGGCAGCATCGGTCTGCGCGGGCCGGGTGAAACGCAGCTCGAGACGGACCGCCGGCTGCTCGCCAAGCGCGTGAAGATACTCACCGAGCGGCTGCAGAAGCTTAAAGTGCAGCGCGAGACCGGACGCGGCGCGCGCGCCGCCATTCCCATTCCATCGGTGGCACTGGTGGGCTACACCAATGCCGGCAAGTCCACGCTGTTCCGCAGCCTCACAGGCGACACCAACGCCTATGTTGCCGACCAGCTGTTCGCCACACTCGATCCCACGGTGCGGCGGCTGCGCCTGCCCGGTGGCACGCCGGTGGTGGTGGCCGATACAGTCGGCTTCATCCGCGACCTGCCACATGAGCTGGTAGCCGCTTTCCAGTCCACGCTGACCGAAGCGCGCGAAGCCACCTTGCTGCTGCATGTCATCGATGCCAGCGATCCGCGGCGTGCCGAGCACATGCTCGAGGTGGAGCGCGTGCTGCAGGAGATCGGCGCCGGCGACATCCCCAGCATCCGGGTGTTCAACAAGATCGACCGGCTGGACGAAGCCGCGCGCGTGGACCGGGCGGAGGATGGCAGCATCGATGCCGTGTGGATCAGCGCCGAACGGAACACCGGCCTTGAGCAGCTGGCCCTGGCGGTTGCCGAGCGGCTGGCCCGCACGGTGCGGCGTGTCCGTGTCCTGCTGCCGCTGGCTGCGGGCGCGGCGCGCGCGAAACTCTATGCGGCCGGCGTGGTCCAGGGCGAGCGCAGCGGCGAGGAGGCCTTCGAACTGGATCTGGACCTCCCCGACGAGGAGCTTGCGGCGCTATTGAGGGTCCCGGGCGCCAAGCTTGTTCCCGTCGATAGCCATACCCTAGAATCCACCGGCACGATGCAACGCCATCCAGCCGGGTGGCGATAATTACTCCTCACGCTCAAAGCAAACAATCGATGGCATGGAACGAGCCCGGAAACCGGGGTGAAAACCCTTGGGGCAGGAAGCGTCCCGCCGGCCAGTCCGGCGGCCTGGAACAAACCCTCAGGAATTTCCAGCAGAAGCTGCAGGCAGCCCTGGGTGGTGGCTCCTCCGACGAGCCGCCAGCGGGCGGCACCGCCGCGCCGCCCGGCGGGCTGGGGTGGATCATCGCTGCAGTGCTGCTGGTGCTGTGGCTGGCATCCGGCATGTTCCAGGTCAACGCCTCGGATCTGGGTGTGGTGCAGCGTTTCGGCCGCTTCAATGAGACGGTGAGCCCCGGCTGGGGCTGGACCTTCCCGTGGCCCATCGACAAGGTGACCAAGGTCAATGTCTCGCAGGTCAACAGCGTGGAGTACCGCTCGCGCGTACTCACCGCGGACGTGAATCTGGTGGATCTGCGCGCCGCGATCCAGTTCCAGAACGCCGATCCGGTGAAGGTGCTGTTCCAGGTCAAGGATGTGGACAAGACGCTCGCCGAAGTGGGCGAGAGTGCGCTGCGCGAAGTGGTTGGGCAGGCGAGTCTGGAGGAGATCCTGGGTTCGGCCCGCCAGCGCGTCACCGACAGCACGCGCGAGCTCATCCAGCGCACGCTCGACAGCTACAACAGCGGCATCCGCATCACCAGCGTCAATCTCACCGACGTGCAGGTGCCCGACGCCGTGGTGGCCGCGCAGCGCGACGCCAACAAGGCCATCGAGGATCGCGAGCGCTACAGCAAGGAAGCACAGGCCTACGCCAACGACATCCTGCCCAAGGCGCAGGGTCTGGCACAGCGCCAGCTGCAGGACGCCGAGGCATACAAGGCGCAGGTGGTCTCACTGGCCGAAGGTGATGTCGCGCGTTTCAACAGCATCTACGCAGCCTATGCGCAGGCGCCGGAAGTCACGCGCCAGCGCATGTACATCGAGACCATCGAGCAGATCATGCGCGAGACGAAGAAGATCATCCTCGATTCCAAGGGTGGCGCCGGCAGCAACATGATCTACCTGCCGCTGGACAAGCTGCTGGAACGCAATGCCGCACGTACCGGCGCGGCCGCGGTGCCGGGCGCGGCGGTGGCTGCGCCGCCCATGGAAGAGCTGCCGGGTGTGACGGTCGACGGCCGCAGCCGGGGAGTGCGCTGATGAATGCGCGCATGCCAGCGCTGCTGTTCGCGTTCGCGGGTCTGCTGATCCTCGTGTGGGGCAGCCTGTTCCAGGTGAGCGAGACCGAGGTTGCCATCCGCACCGAGCTCGGCAAGATCGTGGGCGAGGGCTATGGCCCGGGCCTGCACGTGAAGCTGCCACTGGTCAACGAGGTGCGCCGCTTCGAGCGCCGCATCATCACGCACCGCTACGAGGGCGAGACCTTCCTCACCAGCGAGAACAAGGCGCTGATCGTCGACTTCTACGTGAAGTGGCGGGTCAAGGATGCCGCGCTGTATTACCGCACCACCAATGGCATCGAGGCGGTGGCCTCCTCGCGCCTCGGCGACAACGTGAAGGACGGGATCAAGGGCGTGGTGGCACGCCGCACGCTGCAGGAAATCGTCATCGCCGAACGCACGGCATTCACTGGCGACATGTTCAGCCGCGCCAGCACCTCGGTGCAGGAGCTGGGCATCGAGCTGATCGACGTGCGCATCCAGCGTATCGACCTGCCCGACGAGGTCAGCGGCTCGGTGTACCAGCGTATGCAGGAGAATTTCCGCGCGCTCGGCAACCGGCTGCGTGCCGAGGGCAGCGCCGATGCGGAGCGCATCCGCGCCGAGGCGGATCGCACCCGCACTGAGCTGCTGGCCACTTCGCAGCGCGATTCGCAGCGCCTGCGCGGCGAAGGCGATGGCCAGGCGGCCCGCATTTCCTCCCAGGCCTACAGCAAATCGCCCGAGTTCTACGGCTTCTACCGCAGTCTGCAGGCCTACCGCAACTCGCTCGCGCGGGACGGCGATGTCTGGGTGGTGTCGCCGGATGGCGAGTTCTTCAAATACCTGGATTCGGCTGGCCGCCGCTGACACCAGCACCGGGGCCGCCGCGTGAACCTTGCCTGGTCAGACTTGCTGGCTGCCGTGGCTATCCTGCTCGTGCTGGAAGGTTTGCTGCCATTCCTGAACCCCACCGGCACGCGCCGCATGTTCGCGCAGCTTGCCCAGCTGGGTAGCCGGGAGCTGCGTCTGGCTGGTGGCATCAGCATGGCACTGGGCCTGCTGCTGCTGTTTTTGGTCCGCCATTCCAACTGAGAAAACAGCATGGGTCGTTTCGTAATTGTCATCGGCACGCAGTGGGGCGATGAAGGCAAGGGCAAGGTCGTCGACCTGCTGATGGAACGCGCCGTTGCCGTCGCGCGGTTCCAGGGCGGCCACAACGCCGGCCATACGCTGGTGATCGATGGCGAGAAGACCATCCTGTCATTGATTCCCTCGGGCATCCTGCGTGATGGGGCGCGCTGCTATATCGGCAATGGCGTGGTGCTGTCACTGCCGGCGCTGTTCAAGGAAGCGCAGACGCTGGTCGACCGTGGCGTGCCGGTGTTCGACCGCCTGCGCATCTCGCCGGGCTGTCCGCTGATCCTGCCCTCGCATGTCAGCCTCGATCTGGCGCGTGAGGCTGCCCGCGGCGTCAACAAGATCGGTACCACCGGTCGCGGCATCGGGCCTGCGTACGAGGACAAGGCATCACGCCGCGCGGTGCGCGTGGCGGATCTGTTCAACCCACAACGCTTCGGCGAGCAGCTCGCCGAAGTGCTCGATTTCCACAACTTCGTGCTCACGCAGTATTTCAAGCTGCCGGCCGTCGATGTGGCCGAGACCCGCGATGCGCTGCTGACCCAGGCCGAGCGGCTGAAGCCGCTGATCGTCGACGTGACTCAGGAACTGGCGGACCTGCGGGTGCAGCGCGCCAACGTGCTGTTCGAGGGTGCGCAGGGCGCAATGCTGGACATCGACCACGGCACCTATCCGTTCGTCACCTCATCGAACACCACGGCGGGTGGCGCGGGCACGGGCACCGGCCTCGGCCCTGCAGCCTTTGATCATGTCCTGGGCATCGTGAAAGCCTATGCGACGCGCGTGGGAGCGGGGCCTTTCCCCACTGAGCTGTTCGACAGCACTGGCGAGCACCTCTCGCGTGTGGGCCGCGAATTCGGTTCGGTCACCGGTCGTCCGCGCCGCTGTGGCTGGTTCGATGCCGTGGCGCTGCGCCGCTCGGTGATCCATTCCAGCGTATCGGGGCTGTGCGTCACCAAGCTCGACGTGCTGGATGGCCTGGAGACGCTGCGCATCTGCACCGGCTACCGCATGCATGGCAAGACTGCCGCCGTGCCGCCGCTGCTGGTGGAGGATTTCGGCGCCGTCGAACCGGTGTACGAGGATCTGCCGGGGTGGGCGGAGTCCACCGTCGGCCTCACGCATTATGAAGACCTGCCGCTGAATGCGCGCCGCTACCTGGAGCGCATCCAGTCCGTGGTCGGTGTGCCGGTGGATATCATTTCCACAGGTCCCGACCGCGAGCACACCATCGTTCTCAATCATCCATTCGCCTGAATCCCAAGCGGGGGGCCGCCATGCCGAAATTTCCTGAAACGCTGCCGTATATCGCCCTGAACCGTCCGGTGCGCGTCGAAGCGTCAATCCGCAACTTGCACGTGGAAGGCACCATTCCGCCGGAGGTGGAGGGCGCATTCTTCCGCGCCGTCCCGGATCCGGCGCATGCGCCGATGTTCGATGACGACATCACGCTGTCGGCAGACGGCATGATTGCGCGCTTCCTGTTCGAGGGCGGGCAGGTGGACTACGACATCAAGTACGTGCACACGCATCGCTACAAGGCCGAACGCAAGGCGCGCCGCGCCCTGTATGGACAGTACCGCAACCCGTATACCGACGACCCGAGCGTGCGCGACCCGACCCGCCCGGACCTGCGCACCGTGGCCAACACCACGCCGGTGTGGCATGCGGGCCGCTTGTTCATGACCAAGGAAGATGGTCGTCCATACGAGATCAACCCGCACACCCTGGAAACCGAAGGGTATTGGGATTACCAGGGCAAGCTGCGTTCGCTGACGCTCACCGCGCACCCACGCGTTGATCCGGCCACCGGCGAGATGTTCACCTATGGATACGAGGCCGGTGGCCTCGCCACCCGCGACGTGGCGTACGTGATCATCGATCGCGACGGCAACCTGAAATCCGAGCAGTGGTTCCAGGCCCCGTATGTCGCGTCGATCCATGATTTCGCGATCACTGAGAAATACGCGATCTTCCCGGTATATCCGACCACTTCGGACCTGGAGCGCATGCAGCAGGGCGGGGCGCACTGGGCCCACCAGCAGGATCTGGACAGCTGGGTGGGGGTCATGCCGCGCTATGGCAAGGTCGAGGAGATGCGCTGGTTCAAGGGCCCGAAGGGCGTGTCCGCATTCCACCTGACCAATGCCTATGACGATGGCGACAAGGTGCATCTGGACGCCTGCCTGTCCGAGACCTGCGCCTTCCCATTCATGCGCGAGGCCGGCGGCATCCAGCGCAACCAGTGGGAGATCCAGAGCGCACTGACCCGCTGGAGCATCGACATGGCGGATGCGGACGCGGGCATCGTGGCCACGCCGATTGGCCCGCCCGGCGATCTGCCGCGCATTCGTGATGCCGACCATGGGCGCCCCTACGACGTGGTCTGGCTGCCGTCGATGAATCCCCAGGCCAAGGGCCCGCCGCTGGTGGGCAATGTCGTCGGTGCGGCGTTCAACGCACTGCTGCGCCTGGATCTGAACACCGGGCGTGTAGGAGCACTGGCGATGGAGCCTGGCATGGCCATCAACGAGCCCGTACACGTGCCTTCCGCCACGCCCGGTCATGGCGGCTGGCTGCTGGCTGTCGTGGACAGGCAGGCGACGAAGGACTACGACAGCGAGCTGTGGATACTGGATGCGGATGATCTCGCCGCGCCGCCGGTGGCGCGCGTGTTCATTCCACTGCCGGTGCGTCCGCAGGTGCATGGCTGCTGGGTCAGTGCCGAGCAGCTGGCGCACTCCAGGCGCAAGGCCGGCTGACGCAACTACAGTTTGATGACTTATTTGTGACAAGGGGCGCTACTGAGCGCCCCTTCTCGTTTTCATACGGCTGTAACAACTCCGCAAGAGACTTGTCGCCCTCAGGCCCAGCCCAGGGCCACAACCGGAGTGCGAGTCGATGAAAACTGTGCGTTGGATTGTTGCGGGTGCCGTGGCTGCTGCCCTGGTTGGTTGCGGTGCCGAAGAGATCGTCTCGCCCGGTACGGGCGGCAACATCACCATCAACAATCCTCCCGCGACCACGCCAGTGACGCCGGTTGATCCGGTGCCTACCGGGGTGACACCCGCGGCCAGCTGCCCTTCGCTGGGCAATGGGCAGAGCCTCGACAACCACGCCACCATCACCGGCCCCACCGGTACCTATCGGGTCTGCGCACTGCCGACCCGCATCACTTCCAGCGCGACGCTGGTGCGCCTGCCGGGCGTGCTCTATTCGCTGCCGGGCCGCGTGGACGTGGGCAATGACCTGGGCGCTGTCGCTACCACCGGTGAGGTGGGTGTCACGCTGACGGTCAATCCGGGCGTCATCGTGTTCGCCGAGACCGGCACCTCCTGGCTGGCCGTGAATCGCGGCAACAAGCTGATTGCCATCGGCACCGCTGCCAAGCCCGTCGTGTTCACCAGCCGCGAGAACGTGCTCGGCCAGGCCACCGACAGCTCGCAGGGGCAGTGGGGCGGCGTGGTGCTGCTGGGCCGCGCGCCGATCACGGATTGCCGTCTGGCCGGCCAGGTCCCGGGCGTGGACTGCGAGCGCCAGACGGAAGGCTCGGTTGATCCGGCCTTCTTCGGCGGCGCCGTGGCCACCGACAACAGCGGCACCCTGGACTACGTGCAGATCCGCTACTCCGGTTACATCCTGGGCGATGGCATCGAGCTGCAGGCCCTGACGCTCGAGGGCACCGGTAGCGGCACGAAGATCGACCACTTCCAGTCCTTCAACAGCTCCGACGACGGCATCGAAATCTTCGGCGGTCGCACCAGCCCGCGGCGCATGGTGCTGATCGGCGCGGATGACGATTCGCTGGACGTCGACACCGGCTACCAGGGCACCATCCAGTACGTGCTGGGTGTGCAGAAGACGGCCGGCGCCGCCGACTCGGTGATCGAGCTGGATACCGCCGGCTCCAACACCACCACGGATGAGAACCAGCAGCCGCGCACCAAGCTGAAGCTGGCGAACTTCACCTTCATCCATGCCAACCCCGCCAATGGCAACGGCGCCGCCATGCTGTTCCGCGGCAAGGCCGATGCCACACTGATCAACGGCATCGTCACCACGCAGACGGCCTGCCTGCGCCTGGTCAACACGGCCAGCGGCAGCATCCTTACCGCCGACGCAGCCGTGGGCAAGGATGGCCCGCCGCTGTTCCGCTCGGTGGACCTGCAGTGCGGTACCGCCGCGCAGTTCGTGGGCTCGGGCGTGCCGGCCTTCCCGATGACCGCAGCCGATGTCAGCACGGCCTTCGGCTCGGGCACCAACAGCAACAACTCGGCCTATGTGTCCACCTTCACCGGCGGCTTCACGCCGGGTGCGACCGAGAACGCGCTGGTCGCCACCGATCCGAAGCGTGGTGGCAATCCGGCACTGCCGGCCACCGACGCGGCCAACACCGCCTATGCCGGCTTCGACACCACGACCTATGTCGGCGCCATCAAGACCGGCGACACCTGGCACGTGGGCTGGACCTGCAACTCGGCCACGGCGAACTTCGGCACCACCAGCACGGCCTGCACGACGCTGCCCTCGCTGGCGGATTGAAGCGGAACTGCTCGCGTCCCGAATGTGGCGGATCGCGGCCGGGAGGCTGCGTTCCGCCACAGTCACGAAGCCGGAATCGATAGAGGAATAGTCATGGTCAAACCATTTGCGCGTGGCGTGCTGCTGGCCGCCGTCGCGTTCGCTGTGAAGGCTGCGCTGGCGCAGACGCCGGCTGCAACGCAGTCTCCACCCCGGGCCGACGAGGAAGTGGACGTTGCGACGCCAGGTGGCCTGCTGATGCTGGACGAGGCGCTGATCGAAGGCCAGCGGGAAGTCGACATCCAGCAGGCGACGACGCAGGTGGTCTCGGTGCTGTCCAGTGAGGACATCGCGCGCACTGGTGAAGGCGATGTGGCCGGCGCCCTGTCGCATGTGCCGGGGCTCTCGGTGGTGGGCGGAGGTTTCGTGTACGTGCGCGGCCTGGGCGACCGCTACTCGCTGGCATTGCTGAACGGCTCGCCGCTTCCCAGCCCCGAGCCACTGCGGCGCGCGGTGCCGCTGGACCTGTTCCCCACGGATGTGATTGCCTCATCGCTGGTGCAGAAGACCTATTCGCCCAATTACACCGGTGAGTTCGGCGGCGGCGTGATCAACCTGACCACGCTGGCCATTCCGCGCCAGCCGTTCCTGAAGTTCGGCGTTGGCGTCGGCGCCAACACCGCCACTACCGGCGGCACCGGTTACGACTATTACGGCAGCAAGCGGGACTGGACGGGCTACGACGGCGGCGCGCGCTACGTGCCGCCGACACTGGCGGCGTTCTTTGCCAGTGGCCAGCGCATCAGCGCCATCGCCAGCACCGATGCCGCCGGCCACAATCCGACCAGCGACATCGCCAAGGAGTTCGTCGGCCCGAAGAACGGCATCGTCCAGCAGATCGACGAGATGCCGGCGAATTTTTCCGGCTCACTGACGGGCGGCACGGCCTGGCAGGTGGGCGAGGGCGCCCAGCTGGGCGTGATCGCCACCGCCGGTTACAGCAACAACTGGCGCACCCGCGACAACATCGAGCAGCAGCCGGGCAGCCTGGATCTGTCCACGGCGGATCGTGACTTCCGCACGGTCTCGTCCGAGAACCACATCGTGAGCAATGGCCTGCTGGGCATCAGCTACGAATCGGGCGAGAACCGGCTGCGCTGGACCAACTTCTACGTGCACGACACGTTGAAGCGCACCAGCATCTCCACCGGCACCCGGAATGTGTCCCGTCCCGATGCGGACTTCGCCGAGCAGGGCACCGGCTGGTACGAGCGGCAGCTGCTGACAACCCAGCTCACGGGCACGCTGCAGCTCGACCCGATCACGATCAGCGCGCGCACTTCGTATTCGACCTCCAGGCGCGAAGCCCCTTACGAACTGAACGTCGGCTACAGCCGCAGCAACGTGGCGGCCAGCCCCTACGGCGCCTACTTCGTCAACCGCCTGGACAACGGCTCCACGGGCTTTGCCAAGGTGGCCTTCTCCGACCTCGACGAGGACCTGGTTTCCGGCGGCCTGGATGTGGCATGGCGCCTGGCGGCAGGCACCGTGGTATCGCTGGGCTACGACTACGCCTATACCGCGCGCGAATCCGAGCGTCGCGAGTTCCAGGTCATCGCGCCTTCCAGCATGCCCACTGCAATCGGGCTGCTGCGGCCGGATCTGCTGCTGGCGCCGGCGATCATCGAGTACTACGACATCGGCCTGGTCGAGACCACCGAGTCGGATCCGGCCTTCGCAGCGCGGCTGCTGACCCATGGCGGCTACCTGCAGCTGCAGACGCAGCTGGGCCAGGCGCTTGACCTCAGTGTCGGCGCGCGCTATGAGGATGGCAAGGAAGTGGTGCGGCCGGAGCAGAAGTTCTCGGTGCTGACCAACTCGGGCGCGTCGGCGCGCCTGGAGAACGATTACATCCTGCCGGCCGCGACACTGACGTGGAAGCTGGGTTCGAGCCAGGACCAGCAGCTGCGCTTCAATGTCTCCAAGACCATCGCGCGGCCGCAGTTCCGTGAGCTGATGTTCCAGCTCTACTACGACCCGGAGGCGAACCGCGCCTACCGCGGCAATCCGCTGCTTTCCGACAGCAAGTTCGTCAACGCCGAGGCGCGCTACGAGTGGTATTTCGCGCCCGAGCAGCGCCTTTCGGTGGCCGGTTTCTACAAGAAGATCGACAAGCCCATCGAGGGTTTTGTCAGCTTCGGCGAAAGCACGCCCATCGTCAGCTTCGCCAATGCGCCCGAGGCGCAGCTGTACGGGTTGGAACTGGAGACGCAGAAGTACTTCCTGCTGGACGGCTTCGGCGGCCGCGACGATGGTCTGCTCAACAGCTTCCTGGCCCAACGTCGGCTGGTCACGAGCTTCAACTACACGTACACGCAGTCGAAGATCAAGGTCGGTGCCGATGACACCGTGCAGTTGTACGGATCAACCGTAACGACATACCCGGCGACCATCGTGTTCGAGGATGGCGCGCAGCTGACGGGTCAGTCCGATCATCTGGTCAACGTGAGTCTGGGCCTGGAGCGCCCCGACAAGCTGTCCCAGATCACGGTGCTGGCTTCCTACGCGTCCGATCGCGTCACCAGCCGTGGCGGCGGTGGCGGTATGCCGGACATCTACGAATCCCCCGGCGTGAATCTGGACCTGGTGGTGCGGCAGGGCGTGGACTTGTTCGGCCAGGCGCTGGAGCTGAAGTTCGAGGCCCGCAACCTCACGGGGCACGGCTACAGGGAATTCCAGGAGAAGGGCGGCAACACGATCTACTACAACAAGTACGATGTGGGCCGCAGCTTCTCGGCCTCGGTGAGCCTGAACTTCTAGGTCGCGCCCGTCGCGGTGACCGGCTACTTGCCGGTCACCGGATTGGCGTAATGGAAGGGCAGCAGGAAGTTCTTCGGATACATGTCGAACTGGAATGTGGGCGGCCGGTCCGGCGGATTGGCTGCGGTGATGCCAGGCGCCGGCCGCTGGGCCAGATCCTTCCAGCCCGTCTCGTAGGGCGCGAAGTAAGTATTGACCTGCTGGTCCTGCTTGAATTTCCAGCGGCCGCCGATCTTCACGAACCGGTTCTCGTAAGTCCCGCCCATCCACATGGCGTTGCGGTCGAAGTTGCCCATCATCGACAGAGCGCGCGAACGCAGGCTGGCCGTCTGGCCATCGGGCGCTACATGGATCACCTTCTGGAACTGCATGTGGTTGTGCAGCACCCCGTCGTCGAGCCCGGCCTGGCCATACAGGTTCAAGTTGCGACGCACGGCGGCCTTGCCCACGTAAACACCTCGCAGGGCGATCTCGATGCTGCCGTCATCGGCAAACAGCTCCGTGAGCTCGTCCCACAGCAGTGTCGCCAGATAGTAGCCGTAGGCCGTCTGTATGTTCTCGATGGAGGCGCGGTCTTCGGCCGCACTGACCTGGCGCTCCGCGGCATCCAGCCCCGCCAGCAGCGAGGACGCAGGCAGGGTTGCTGCGCCCGGCCCGCCCGCTGCGCGCCGCGCCTTCGCAGGGTTCGGATAGTGGAAGGGTGTAACGAAGGCGTGGTCGTAGGTGCTCGCAGCACCGGCCGCCGCATCGGGCCGCAGATCAGGCTCGAAGCGTGACGCCGGCAGCGAGGCCTTGCCCCAGCCGGATTCATACGGCGTCACCATGGTGGGATAGAGATGCAGCCGGCGGATCTTCCAGGTGCCGGCTTCCTTGCGGTATTCGTTCTCGTACACACCCGTCGCCCACTCGTGGAATTCGCCCTGCCTCGCCAGCTGGGCGAACAGATGCCAACGCGCCCTGGCAGAGAGGCCGTCCGCATCCACATGCGTCACCGGTTGCAATTGCATGTGGTCGTACAGGCGCCCCGGCGCCGGGCCCTCCGGACCCACGGCGCGCAGGTATTCAAGTATGCGGGCGCGGCCGCGGAAGGTGCCGCGGCCCTGGATGGCAAGCTCGGCATCATCCGTGAAGAGGGCATCGACCTCGTTCCACAATCCCTTGTCGAGGTAGAAGCCGTAGATACGCTGCAGGTTCTCGATCTCATCCTGATCCGCCAGGCGCTGCGCCGCGCTGATGATCGCCGTCAGGCGCCGTGGATCGGCGGTGCGCGCAGCGGCGTCGGTCACCGCGGGCAGTGGCTCCAGACCCGGATACCTGCCCCGGAAGTGGAACGGCGGAGTGAAGGCGCCGGGCCAGGTCTTGTAGTCGACGGTTGGAGGTGCATCGGGGGTCAGGCGCGCGCCCACGAATCGGGCGCCATTGCTGTCGCCATTCCTGGCCCAGCCGCCTTCATACGGCACATAGAGGGTCTGGAACCAGTGCAGGGCACGGATCTTCCAGATGCCGCCTTCCTTGATGTAGCGCACTTCCGCGGGGCCTTCGCCCCATGAGGCCTCCTTGCCCAGTTGGCCGATCAGCATGATGTCGCGCCAGGTGCCCTGCGCCTGCGTGCCATCTGCCGCCAGCGTGACCACCGGCATGACCTGCAAGTGCTCGTTCAGCCGGCCTGGCGCGAGGCCATTGCGGCCATCGCCCAGTGCGCGCAGGTAGGCGCGGATGCGCGCGTTGCCGCTGTAGACACCATCCTTGCCAATCTCGAGCGTCGCGTCGTGGCTGAACAGCGCCGCGGCCTCGTCCCATTGGCCCTCATCCAGGTAGTAGCCGTAGGCGCGCTGCAGCCGCTTGATGTCGTTGATGTCGGCCAGCCGCTGCACCCGCGCCTCGAGCAGCGCAACACGTGTACGCAGCGCTGCCGAGTCGTTAACCGCAGTTGTAGTGGATCCGGGCAAGGCGCAGCCGGCAAGCGCAGCAAGCAGCAACAACATGGCGCCCGGATGCGGGCGTGGGGCAGAGGTGGTCATCGGCCGCTCACCGGATTGCGATAGTGGAAGGGAGGAACGAACACGGCCGGGTAGGGCTCGTATTCGATCGAATGTGGCTGGTCCGGCGGATACCCCGGAAAGTAGTTCATCAGCGGATTCGATTGCTTGCCCCAGCCCGGGTCGTAGGGCGTGTAGAAGGTCTGGTAACCATTCAGCCCCTGGTATTTCCATTGGCCGCCATCGAGCACGAAACGGTTTTCGTAGGTGCCCTCGGCCCACTGCGCCTGGGTGGGATAGACGCCAAACAGCTCGAACAGCCGGGCGCGGATGTTGGCCCTGGTGCCGTCCGCCGCGACCGTGATCACCGGCTGCAACTGCATGTGCGTGAACAGCCGCCCCTCGGTAGGGGCCCCCAGCCGGCGCATGTATTCATAGATGCGGTCGCGGCCGAGGAAGATGCCGCGGCCCAGTATCTCGAGCGTCGAGTTCTCGGTGAACAGCGCCGAGGTCGCATCCTGCATCGACATGTCAGCGTAATAGCCGTAAGCGCTCTGCAGGTTCTCCACCTCATCGACGGCGCGCAGGCGGTCCACTTTCAGTTCGAGTGCACGGACCATGGCTTCCAGCTGAGCTGCCGTGCGCGGCGCGTTGGCCGCCGGCGCGGCGGCCCTGGCGCTGTTCTCCGGGGCGAGGCGGTACGCTTCACTGGCGCCGCCGTAATGCATGGGTGGTGTGAAACGCGCAGGCCAGCTGTCGTACCGCGTGGTGGGAGGCCTGTCTGCGCGCGCCGTAGAGCGGCCATAGCGGGCGTTCAAGGCCGCAGTGGCGTGGGTCCAGCCGCCCTCGTATGGCGCGTAGAAGCGCAGAAACAGCTGCAGGCGACGGATCTTCCACACCCCGTCCTGCTTCACGTATTCGTTCTCGTAGACGCCACTGCCCCAGTTGGCCTCCTTGCCATACACGGCATCCTGGATCTGCACGCGCCAGCGTGCCCGGGCGGTCAACCCGTCTGCTGCCAGGGTGATGACCGGCGAGAGCTGGCCCTGGATGGACAGATCACCCCGCTGGAGGCCCGTCCGGCCGCCAGTGAGCCCCAGGAAGTAGCGGCGGATGCTGGCCTTGCCGGCATAGACACCGTTCTGACCAATCTCCAGTGTCGCATCGTCGGCGAACAGGTCGGCCACCTGATCCCACAGCGCCTCGTCATGGTAGAAGCCGAAGATGGCCTGCAGATTGCGCAGCTGGTTGTAATCGTCGATGCGCAGGGCCTGGGCATCAATGGACGCCACGCGATCGGCCAGCTGCGTCAGGCGCGGCGCAAGATCGACCGGCGGCGGCGCTGCGGGAGCCGGCGCGTTCTGCGGGGCCGGTGTTTGTGCAGCCGGCGTTTGCGCGGCCAGCGTGGTGGCGCCCACCAGGAGCGCCGCGATACCTGCGCGCAACAGTGCGCGCCTCACCGCGCACCTTCCTGTGTCAGGTTGTCCCAGGCCACGGGCTTGCCCGTCACCGGGTGGAAGTAGTGGTAGGGCGGCAGGAAGAACGACGGGAACGACTGATAGCGCAGCGTCGGCGGCAGATCCGGGGGCAGTTCGCGCAGCGGGCCTGCTATGGGATACGGCTGCTTGTGCCAGCCCTGGTCATAGGAGCCGCTCATCGTCGTGAACCAGTGCAGCCGCGCGATCTTCCAGGTGCCGCCTTCCTTCACGTACTCATTCTCGTAGGGGCCTTCCTCCCAGCGGCCGTCCTGGCCGTGCACGCCGCCCATCACCAGCGAACGCCAGCGGCCCCGCGCCGTCAGGCCATCGGCAGCCACATGGATGACAGGCTGCATCACGGGTGTCTCGCGCAACTCGCCAGGTCCGATGCGTGCGCCGCTGGCCTTGAGGAAAGCCTCGATGCGCGACTTGCCGAGATACACACCCTGCTGCGCATATTCGATCGACGCAGTAGGGCCGTCCGAAAACAGCGCAGCCGCGGCTCCTGCCATGCCTTCGCTCACGTAGTGGCCCCATTGCTGCTGCAGTCTCTCGATGGCCTTGCGATCCTCGATCAGGCTGATCTCGCGCTGCAGCGCGGCAACACGGGCCTCCAGCAATTGCACACGGCGTTCCTCAGTGACCACCCGGCTGTCGGTGACGATGGGCTCGGCGGCGGCGGTCACGCCTGTTGCCAGCGCGCAGCCGGCCGCGCATAGCGCTGCAAATCCTTTCATGGCACTCATTCTTCTGCTGGCGGCGCGCTCAGCGCTTGCGCTGCTGCTCGACCAGGCTGTTGGGATCGAAACTTTTCGCGCCGCTGCTCTTCGGCACGTGATCCCAGTGCTCGGCGATCAGGCCCTTTTCGAGCCGGTACAGGTCGAAGTGCGTGGTGGCGTATTTCTCGCCGGGCCTGTCGGGGTCCGCTTCCGAAGTCACGGTTGCCACCATCACCATATCGCCCTCGGCGATGATGGAGATCAATGGAAAGGTCATCGTGGGGGCGATGGGGCGCACCGGGCGCGAGCCCTTGATGAATGTCGCCAGCGCATCGCGGCCGGAGGCTACATTCGGATTGTGCTGGATGTACTCCTTCGTGAAGTACTGCGCGGCCATTTCATGGTGGCCGCCCTGCACGATGGCACGGTACATGTCATAGACCAGTTTTTTGTTCGCGGCGAGCTGCGGATCCGCACTCTTCAGCAATGCCGACTGGTCGGTGACGCCAACCGGCGGGGTCTGGGCATGGGCGGCATCCAGGCCCGCCAAAGCCAGCATGCAGAAGGCCAGCAGCTTCTTTCGTTCCACGATTCTCTCCCCCCGGTGGATCATGTAGTGTTCCGGCTAGGGTAGAGACGGCAGGCAGCGCTGTCCATGTCCTGGCCATCGGCAAGCAAGGGAGTGCGTTTGGCGGAAGAATCGGCAGCAGGAGTCCCGCAGGTCGTGCGGCAGGGTCCATGGCGCACCTCGCTGGTGCTGTTCACGATGATCGTGCTGGCGGCCATGTGGGCCTTCATGTTGTGGGGCGTGCAGCAGTCGCGCCGCAATGCGCTGGACACCTCGCACCGTCAGCTGGTGACGCTGGCCAAGGGCTTCGGCCTGCAACTGGAAGCGATGTTTGCGGACGGCGTGGGCGCGGCGCTTGCCGCAGCCCAGCGCATGAGCGCGAGCCAGCCCCAGGCCGTGGCCGAACAGCAGCTGGCGGATGTGCTGACGGGTGGCGATTATGTGCGTGCGCTGTTCGTGCTGGAGCCGGAGCGGCTGGTAATCGCCAATCGCCCGGGCGGGCAGTTCGAGGCGGTCAGCGCTGAATGGCGTACGCAGCTGTTGCAGCGTCGCGAATCCGTGTGGGTGGGCAGCGTGATCCAGCATGCCGGGAAAGAGGTGTTCCCTGTGGCCCAGCGGTTGAGCAGGGCCGACGGAAGCCAGCTGTGGGCCGGAGCCTGGTTTTCCTTCGATGAGCTGGACGGCGTCTATGCAGACCTGGCTGGCTCGCAGTCCTACGTTTCCGCTGTCGGCGCGACAGGACGCATCCTGCGCCGCATGCCGCCGCAGCAGACGGGCCAGACCAATATCGACATCCGTGGCTCGGACGCCTCCGCGCAATTCCGCGCCGCGCCCGTCAGCAGCGTCACCATGCTGACCATGCCGCAGCCGGATACCGGCATGTCGTACCAGTACGCCATCTACCGGGTGAAGGAAGTGCCGCTGCTGGCCATTGCCGCCCGCTCGGTCGATGCCGCATTGCTTTCCTGGCGGGATTCACGTGACAGCCGCGTGCTGCTGTTGACGCTGGCCACCCTGTTCGTGCTGGGTCTGGCCATCGCCGCGCAGATTCTGCTCAACCGCCGCTGGGGGGATCTGCACGCGCTGGCTGAGGCACGTCGTGCGCAGCTGCAAGTGCGCGAATCCCTGGCCAGCGGGCTGCTGCTGGCCCAGGACGCCGAGCGCAAGCGGCTCGCCAATGAGCTGCATGACGGGGTGGGGCAGACGCTTTCCATGCTGCGCAACCGTGTCGTGCAGCTGCGGCGGGCAGGCCTGCCACCCGACGGCGAAACGCAGGCGCGGGCCATCCTCGACCTGGTGACGGAATCCATCGAGGACCTGCGGGGGGTTGCCCACAGCCTGCGTCCCATGCACCTGGAAGAACTGGGCGTGACCTCGGCGCTGCGTGGCCTGCTGGAGCGCGTGCAGAACTCCTCCGATGGGCTGACCGTTCATGCACGCATCGAAGACATGGACGATGTGGTGCAGGCAGTCGCGGCGACGCATGTGTACCGCATCGTGCAGGAGGCCATCAACAACGCGCTCAAGCATTCCGCCGCGGCCAACCTGTGGGTGGAAGTGATCCGTGACATTGCCTGGGTAGAGATCCATGTGCGGGACGATGGGGTGGGGCTGCATGACGGGCGTGCGGGCAAACCACGCGGTCTGGGGCTGATCAGCATCGGCGAGCGTTGCCGGATGCTCGGTGCCACGCTTACAGTTGTGTCGAACCAGCCGGTCGGCACCCACCTGTGCCTGCGCCTGCCGGTCGAGACCCTGGAGGAACTCAGTGCCTGAAGGATCAAGCTTGCGGGTGATGCTGGTCGATGATCACCCCATGTTCCGGCGCGGGCTGCAGCGGGAGATCAGCGCCACCGCAGGGCTGCAGGTGGTGTACGAGGCATCGGACGGTGGTCAGGCCATCGCGGCCTTCGACAATCATCGGCCTGATCTGGTGGTACTGGACGTCAACCTGCCCGACATGACCGGTCTGGAGGTGGCGCGCCGGATGCTGCAGATGGCCCCGGACGCGCGCATTGCCATTGTCACCATGCTGCGCGACGAAGAGGCGTTCAACGTCGCGCTGGGCATTGGCGTGCTGGGCTATGTGCTCAAGGAATGTGCCGCCGATGAAATCATGGATTGCGTACGCACCGTGGCGCGCGGCGATCCTTATGTCAGCGCGCAGCTGTCCGGCTACCTGCTGCGCCGACGGGCCGGCCAGGAGGCCGTGAAAACCGGCTCACTGCCCCTCGACCGGTTGACCACGGCGGAGCGGCGCGTGCTGCGCCTGCTGGCACGCACGCTCACCAGCAAGGAAATCGCCCTGGAACTCGGGGTCAGCCCGCGCACCATCGATGCGCACCGCGCCAACATCGGCGACAAGCTGGGCCTGCGGGGCAGCCACAGCCTGCTGCGTTTCGCGATCGCCAACCGCGGCGCGCTGGAGAATCTGCCCTGAGGGCTCAGTGCTGCGCAGCAGGCCGCAGCAGTGGCGCCACCGCCTCGCTGTCTTCGATGGAAGGCAGGTAGCGCGGCGCGGCCTGCCCGCCGGCGGCCTGTTCGTAGGCAAATCCCAGCGACAGGATCCGTGCGTCGGCCCATTTCGGCCCGATGAAGGACAGCCCCACGGGCAGGCCGCGCACCAGCCCCATCGGCACGGTCAGGTGCGGATAGCCGGCCACGGCAGCGAGGCTGCCCGCGCCGCCGCCTGGAAATTGATCTCCATGCACGGCATCGATGAGCCAGGCCGGAGATACCGTGGGGCCTACCAGCGCTACCACATCATGCCGGCGCAGCATGCGGTCGATGCCCATCGGCCCTGCATGCTGCAGCGAGATGCGCCGCGCCCTCGACCATTGGCTGTCGAGTCCACCACCGGCCTCGGCGCGTTCGAACAGCTCCTGGCCGAACAGGGCCAACTCACGGCCAGCCTCGGCGCGGTTGAACGCGATGAGGTCGGCCAGCGTGCGCGTACTGACCGTGGCGGGAGTAGTGGCGAGATAGGCATTCAGATCATGCTTGAGCTCGGCGAGCAGCACGGTGAGTTCGTGGCGCTCGATCTGGTCGTTGCCGTCGAACTTGTTGATATCCACCAGCACCGCGCCCTGGGCGCGCAGTGTGGCCAGTGCCCGCTCGAACACCTCGGCGGTTCCGAATCCAGTGGCGAAGCGCGTGACGCCAAGCCGCACCCCGCGGAGCGCGCCGGCATCCAGTGCGGCGGTGTAGGGCTCGCGCCGCGCATCAGCCTCGCGCGTAGCCGGGTCAGCCGGATCACTGCCGGCAATGGTGTCCATCACCACAGCGGCGGCGCGTACGCTGCGCGTCATGGGTCCGGCCGTGTCCTGGCTGTGGCTGATGGGCACGATATGGGTGCGGCTGACCAGCCCCACCGTGGGTTTGAAGCCGACGATGCCGTTGATCGCAGCAGGGCACGTAATGGAGCCATCGGTTTCGGTGCCGATGGCGATGGAAACCATGCCGCTGGCCACTGCCACCGCGCTGCCGGAACTGGAACCGCAGGGGTTGCGGTTGAGGGCATAGGGATTGCGGGTCTGCCCACCGACCGCGCTCCACCCGGATATCGACCCCGTGGAACGGATGTTTGCCCATTCGGACAAATTGGTCTTGCCCAGGATCACCGCGCCCGCCCCGCGCAGTCGGGCAACCAGCGGCGCATCGCGCCCCGTGACATTGCCGCGCAGCGCAAGGCTGCCCGCGGTGGTGGGCAGCGGACCGGCTGTCTCGATGTTGTCCTTGATCAGGATGGGCTCGCCGGACAGCGGCCCGGCAGCTGCGCTGTGCTGGTCCTGCGCCCGCGCCTGCGCCAGCGCGGTGGGGTCCACTGCGATGACGGCATTGAGGCGCGGGTTCAGCTCGGTGATGCGGGTGATGGCCGCCTGGGCGCGCTGCTCCGCGCTGGCAATGGGAGCAGCGCTGCCGGTGGCAGTCGTGGCGGCGGCAAATAGCAGGGTCAACGCGAGCATGCCGCCATTATGCCGCTGCCGGCTACGAGGAGAAGTAGTCGACTTCCTTCATGGGCGCCGGGGCCTGTTCGCCCAATGCCTCGAACACGGAGATCTCGCAGACCCGGCACATGCGGTCCAGGGGCAGGTCGTTCATTTCCATGCCGAAGGGATCCTCCAGCTCCTCCGACAGCGCATCGAGGCCGAAGAACGAGTAGGCGATCACTACCGTGAACAGCGGCGTAAGCCAGCCCAGCGAGGCGGCCAGGCCAAAGGGCAGCATCATGCAGAAGATGTATGCCGCACGATGCAGCAGCAGCGTGTAGGCGAATGGCAGGGGTGTGTTGGCGATGCGCTCGCAACCGGCCTGCAGCGCGGCCAGCGTCGACAGGCGTTCGTCCAGGATGCGGAAATCCATCGCGTCGATGCGGCCCGCCGCGCGCAGCTGCCCGATGCGCTGCCCCATGCCACGCAGCACCGCATCGGCGCGGTTGGAGAAGGGCGCGATGGCAGGCGCTTCGGCGCCCAGAAAACGCGCCGCCTCATGGCTTACATCGACATTGCGCAGCTGGCCGCGCAGCTGATGGCAGAACGCGAGCGCTGCCATCAGCAGCGGGCGCGTCGCCCCGGAGTCTGCGGGGATCAATGCCATTGCGGCGCGGGTGAGATTGCGGATCTCGAACACCATCTGGCCCCACAGCTTGCGCGCCTCCCACCACCGATCGTAGGCCGCGTTGTTGCGGAAGCCGAGGTAGATGGAGAGCGCGACGCCCAGCAATGTGAACGGGGCCAGGCCGGTGGCGCCGAACTGGATCTGGAAGTGCCGCACCAGCAACACAGCGGCGGCGGCATACAAGGCGAAGCCCAGCAGCTGTGGTGCGATGCGGGGAATCACCGAGCCCCGCATGATGAAGAACAGCTGGAAGAACGTCGGGCGGGGTCGGATGATCATCGCGTGAGGCTACCACCGCGGGAGCACGGTGGGGCCTGGGCAGCGGGGCCGTGCGCCGGGGTCAGTCGCGCCGGGCGGCTCCGCCGACCCAACTGCGGAAATGGGGCGCGATCACGGCGCCTGCAACCGGCGCTGGCGCCCGCGCTGGCGGGGCGCCGCGCAATGCGAGCAGTGCTGATACCGCCTGCAACGGCGGATCCAGCCATTCCAGCGCGGCCCCGTCCGATTCGACCCGCACCACACAGGCCTCAAGCCATTCGCCGGTTTCGCAGTCAGGTCTGAGCTGGACCCGCGACAGCAGGGGCAGTTGCAGCAGTGTTTCCACAAACGCGCCGCTGATGCTGGCGTTGCGCACACGAGCATGGGCGATGGAGCCGGTGGGTGTCTGCAACACAGCGGGCGCATGCAGTTCCATGCGGTTCCCCCACCGGTGCTCCATGGCTTGAGTGCTTGCGCTCATTGGATCCGCCTGATAACACACTGCATATTTGAACCGACGTTATGAGGCGTGTTGGCGCGCTGCTGTAGGCCGATTCCTGTTGATGATGTAGGACACGCAAGTTTTGGCGTAGGACGCCGCACCCTTTTTCCAGAAGCGCCAATCTGTTCACAAACGTCGCCAACAGGAGAAAGGATGCCGGGTCAGCGGTATCCCACGATGGGCGATCGTTTTGGCCGCTGTGCGAAACAGCATGCGCACCCTATGGTCGCCCCGTCATGACACATATTTCAGATACCCCACAGCGCGCGTCCGGCGCCACGTTGAGACATGCGCCGCGCGCCACCTACCGGGTGCAGCTGGTGCAGGGCTTTGGCTTCACCGAGCTGGAACAGGCGGTTCCCTATCTGGATGCGCTGGGGATCAGCCACCTGTACCTGTCGCCGGTGTTCCGCAGCCGTCCCGGCAGCCAGCACGGCTACGACGTCACGGATCACACCAGCCTGAATCCCGAGCTCGGCACCCGCGAGGCGTTCCGCTCCCTGGCCGCGGCCTGCAGGAATCGGGGTATGGGGCTGGTGCTCGACATTGTCCCCAATCACATGGCGGTGATGTCCCCGGACAACTTGTGGTGGATGGACGTGCTCGAGAACGGGCCCGCATCCCGCTATGCCGATTACTTCGACATAGACTGGACGCCGGCGCGCGCTGCGATGAAAAACCGGCTGCTGGTGCCCTTCCTCGGCAGTCCGCTGGGTGAGGTGCTGGAGGCGCGTGAGCTGTCCATCGTGTTCGATAGTGCCGCCGGCAGCTTCCGGGTGCGCTATGCGGAGCATGAGCTGCCGCTGGACCCACGCAGCACAGCATTCATCCTGGGGAATCAAGTGGGGCCTCCATTTGCCGGCGAAGCGGCCGCGGGCGAGGCACTGGAAGCGTTGATACATTCATTCGCGGCCCTGCCGGGCACGCAGGTGTCGTCGCCCGAAATGACCTCCCGTCGCAGCCAGGAGCAGGAAACCTGCAAGCGGCGCTTGGCGCAGCTGTGTTCGCAGTATCCCTCGGTCGCCGCCTATGTACACGCGCGCGTCCAGCTGGTGAACGAGGCCAGCGACAGCGAAGGAGTGCTGTTGCTGGCGCGCGTGCTGGAAGCGCAGGCCTATCGGCTGGCGTACTGGCGCATCGCCGGAGAGGAGATCAACTACCGGCGTTTTTTTGACGTGAATGAACTTGCGGCGCTGCGCATGGAGAACCCCGCGGTGTTCCGCCATGCGCACGGCCTGCTGCTGGAACTGTGGCGGGAGGGCAGCATCCAGGGAGTGCGGGTCGATCACGCCGATGGCCTGTACGCGCCCGCGCAGTACCTGCAGCAGCTGGAGGAATTGCTGGGTGAAGACCCGGACGGTAAACGTCCCTATATCGTGGTGGAGAAGATTCTCGAGCAGTCCGAACAGCTGCCGGAAGACTGGCCGGTGGATGGCACGACGGGTTACGAATTTGGCGCCCTGGTCACCGGCTGGCTGATGAATGCCGCGGCGTCGCAGGAGCTGGAGCGCATTCATGGCCGCTTCGTCGGCCCGGGCCCTGGGTACGGCGAGATCGTGTACGCCAGCAAGAAGCGGGTGATGCAGACCTCTCTGGCTTCGGAAATCAGCATGCTGGCGATCCGCCTCGACCGTATTGCCCAGATGAGCCACAGCACCACCGATTTCACGTTGTTCGATCTGCGCCAGGCCATCGCCGAATACATCGCCTGCTTCCCGGTCTACCGCACCTACGCTACCTCCGCGCAAGTGAGCGACCACGACGCCGGGTTGATCCGGCGGGCGCTGGGCGCTGCCTCCGGCCGCCGCCAGACGCTTCGCCGCACGCTGGAGTTTCTCGGCTCCGTCTTGCTGGGCGAATCAGGCGGCACCGCTGCGTTGCAGGCTGCGGCGCGGGATTTCCGTTCGCGCATCCAGCAGGTCACCGGCCCGGTGATGGCCAAGGGCGTCGAGGACACGAGCTTCTATCGTTATACGGCGCTGCTACCCATGAACGAGGTGGGCGGCGATCCGCAGTGCAGGGGGGTGTCAACGGAACGGCTGCACAAGGCCAATGCCCAACGCGGCAGCGCCTTTCCGCGCACGTTGTTGGCCACCTCGACGCATGATTCCAAACGTGGCGAAGATGTGCGCTATCGCCTCTGCGTGCTCGGCGAAATGGTCGAGCCATGGCGACAGTGCCTCGGCAGATGGCGGCGCCTGAAGCGCCGCGGCCGGGCCGCGACGCTGCCCGCGCCCGAGCTGGAATATCTGCTGCTGCAGACGGCTCTGGGCGTCTGGCCTGGTGCACAGTTGCCGCGGGACCAGGAGCAGTTGTCGTCGCGCCTGGCCGAGTATGCAGTGAAAGCTGCGCGCGAGGCCAAGGACATCACCTCCTGGCTCGACCCGGACGCGGAGTACGAGAATCTGCTGGGCAGATATGCGCAGGTGCTGGTTCCCAGTGCCGGCGATACCGGCTTCGCCAGCTACTTCGCCCCCTTGCTCGAACCGGTGGCGTACTTCGGCATGCTCAATGCGCTGGCGGCCACCGCCATCAAGCTCACGGCTCCGGGTATTCCCGATATCTACCAGGGCAATGAACTGCCGCGCCTGGTGCTGGTGGATCCGGACAATCGCGGCATCGTGGATCTGGCCGCGAATGCCAGCCGTCTGGAGCACATCAATGCCCGGGCGGCCGCAGCACCCACGCGCATCGCCGGGGAGCTGCTCGACCAGTGGGCGGACGGCAGCATCAAGATGTTCGTCACTGCCCGCCTGCTGGCGCTGCGGCGCCTGCAACCGGAGACTTTTCTGTCTGGAAGGTATGCGCCGCTGCCTGCCACTGGCGAGCGCGCGGAACATGCGCTGGGATACAGCCGTTCCGGTCCGCAGGGCAGTGTACTGGTGCTGGTCTCGCGGTGGACCGCGACGCTGTGCGCTGGCCGCATCGAGCCACCGCTTGGTCGGGCCACCTGGGGCGATACGCGCGTGGAGCTGCCCGCGGATTTGCCGCCGGGCACGTATGTCGATGTGCTGACCGAGCGCCGGGTCAACGTGCCGGCAGAATGCGGGGTGCCGCGTTATCTGGAAGTGTGCGACCAGTTCGCTGCGCTGCCGCTCAGCGTGCTCAGGTGGGAGGGACCGGGCCCTTCATGATGCAGGCCCGGTGTGTTCCACCACCCGCGCACCCGTGGCCCTGCCCTCGAAATCCTCGCGCGTCAGGGCCCGATTGATGCCGAAGGCAGCGTTGGCGCCTTCGGCTGCCGCCACGATGGAAAGCTGCACATTGCGGATGATGTTGCCGGCGACATATACACCCGCGACGCTGGTGGCCTCGTATTGTCCGCACAGCACGCCGCCATTGCGATTGAAGCGGCAACCCAGCTGGGCTGTCAGGTCCGACTGGCCATGCGATGGCGTGTCGAAAAACAGCGCACTGCGCGGCAGGACAGTGCCGTCCCGGAAAACGATGTTCTGTAGCATGCCGTCCGTGCCCTCCAGGCGCTGGATGCGCTGCTGCAGCAGCCGGATGCCGTTGCGCTCCAGGTGCTGCAGATCGGCGGGGGAATACCCGCAGGGCCCGTCTGTGCACAGCACCACGTCGCGTGTCCACGCAGTCAGTGCGCGCGCCATCTGCAAACCACGGCCCCGCTTTCCGTAGGCTGCCACCGGCTGATCGCGTACTTCCCACCCATCACAGTAGGGACACTGGAAAACACTGGTACCGAACAGGGCGTCGAGCCCTTCGATCGCGGGCAGCTCATCTGCCAGGCCCGTGGCAATGAGCAGCTTGCGGGCCTGCACCGTGCGTTCGCCGACGATAACTTCGAAGCCCGCAGCCACGGGTCGGGCCTGCCGCACCTCATGCGCTTCGAAGTGCACGCTGGGGTACCGACCCAGTTCGGCCCGTGCCAGCGCGGCGAACTCCGCGGGCGGGATGCCATCGCGGGTCAGGAAGCCGTGCATGGCCTTGGAAGCCCAGCTTCGGGGCGTGCCCCGATCGCAGATCAGCACCTTCCGGCGGCAGCGACCGAGGATCAGTGCGGCGCTGAGACCGGCCGGCCCCGCGCCAACGATGACCACATCGAAAGATGAAACGGCGCTGCTCATGAATCAACCCGCATCCATGTGAGGCTCCAGGCCTGCAGCGTTTGTTCCGACCACTGCCCCTCCTGCCACAGCACTTGCCCCGCCGGAGCCGGGCCGACCAGCGCAGGCGCCGCCTGGAGATTCGCGTGCAGCAGCAACCAGCCCTGGCGATCCGCGCGCCAGCGCACCTGGATGGCGCCCGAAGGCAGTACCTGATGCTCGCCACCATGGACGATGCCGGAAAGCAGCGGCACGATGTGTTGGCGGCGCACCGACAGGATCGCCGAGTACCAGGCAAGCATCGCGTGATGGGGCGGCTTGGCGAGGTCGTCCCAGCGCAATTTGGCCGAGGCGAAGGTGGCAGCGCCAGTCGGATCCGGGATGCGCTCCCGCTGGGCCGGGTCGCTGAATTCCGGGAAGCGAGCGAACTCGTCACGCCGCCCCTTGGTGACAGCCTCTCCCAGCTCGCCATGGAAGTCGCAGAAGAAAGGGAAGGGCTGCGCCGCGGCCCATTCCTCGCCCATGAACAGCATGGGTATCTGTGGCGCGAGCAGGTAAAGGGCAGCGACGGCCCGCAGCGCATCTGGCGGGGCCGTTGCAGCCAGCCGGTCGCCGAAGGCGCGGTTGCCGACCTGATCGTGATTCTGGATGAAGCTGATGAAGGCCACCGGCGGCAGACTGCCACTGGGCTCCCCGCGGGCGGCGCCGCGGTAATTCATGTACTCGCCCTGGTAGCAGAAGCCTTCGGCGACCGCGCGCGCGAGCTTGCCCGGGTCACCCACATAGTCGGCGTAGTAGCCGCTGGCTTCCCCGGTGGCCGCTGTGTGCAGCACATGGTGGATGTCATCATTCCACTGCGCGGTGAACAGCACTGGCTTGCCGTCACGACGCGCGAGCCGGTGCGATTCATTGTGTTCGTTCTCGAGCACTAGATGCACTTCGCGCTGCGTGAAGCGCTGCCGCACCGCAGTCGCCAGCTCGTCGATGACATGCGGCTGGGTGTCATCCAGGATGGCGTGCACGGCGTCCAGCCGCAGGCCGTCCAGCTGGTAGTGCTGGAGCCAGTGCAGCGCATTCTCGATGAAGAACTGCCGCACGGCAGTCTCGCCTTCGAAGCTGAAACTGGCGCCCCAGGGGGTGGCGTGGCGTGCGGTGAAGAACTCGGGCGCGCAGTGGTGCATGGCATTGCCCTCTGGTCCGAAGTGGTTGTACACCACGTCCAGCAGCACCATGAGCCCGGCAACGTGGGCTGC
Source organism: Steroidobacteraceae bacterium (assembly GCA_040508085.1). Classification (GTDB taxonomy): domain Bacteria; phylum Pseudomonadota; class Gammaproteobacteria; order Steroidobacterales; family Steroidobacteraceae; genus ZC4RG30. The sequence goes on along the minus strand of JBEVNO010000037.1, from coordinate 18,584 downwards.
ATCGATGAATGCCTGCAGATCCTCGGGCCGCCCGTAGCTCGCATCCGGAGCATACGGCGACACCCCGTCATAACCCCAGTTGTGTCCGCCTTCGAAGGCGGCAACGGGCATCAGCTGGATTGCGGTGATACCCAGCGCCACCAAATGTGGCAGCTTGCCGATCGCGGCGCGGAAGGTGCCCTCGGGCGTGAATGCGCCCACATGCAGCTCATACAGCACGCACTGCTGCCAGGGGCGGCCCCGCCACGCGGCGCTGGCCCACTGGTAGCGATCGAAATCGATCACCTCGCTGCGGCCGGCGGCGCCGGCCGGCTGGAACGCCGACGCAGGGTCTGCCACCGTGCTGCCGTCCTGCAGTACGAATCCGTAGGTGGAACCGGCTGCCGCACGCCGCGTGGTCAGCTCATGCCAGCCACCATCGGTGCAGGCCATTTCCAATGTCGCATCCGGGTCGAAGAGCCTGACGCAAACCCGCTGCTGGGATGGCGCCCACAGCCGGAAGCGCACCTGGCCATCCTCGAGCAGGCAGCTTCCCCAGGCGGCGCGGAAGGGGCTCACGTCTCCAGTACAAACAGCAGCAATGAGCGTCCCGTGACGCCATAGCGCGAGCCGACCGGGAAGGGCGTCTTCTCAGGCACCTCCGGCATATTGGTATCGATCAGCAGCAGCCAGCGGCCCTCGGACTGGTCCGGCAACGTGAATTCCACCAGGTCGTGGTGTGAGTTCAGGATCAGCAGCATGGTCGCTTCAACGCCCCGCTGCGGCACGCCGGTGGGGCGTGCCCGCCCATCGATCAGCATGCCGAAACAGCGCATGCGTTGATCACCCCAGTCCTCGTCGCGCATGGGTTCGCCGTTGGCGTTGATCCAGGTCAGGTCCCTGACCTGCAGTTCTTCATCGAAGGCCCCGGTGAGGAAGCGGTTGCGGCGCAGGATCGGATAGCGGTTGCGCAGCTGGGTGAGCTGCCGCACGAAATCAGTGAGCTTGCCGGCACGTTCGTCCGTATCCCAGTTCACCCAGCTGATCTCGTTGTCCTGGCAATAGGCATTGTTGTTGCCTTGCTGGGTGCGCAGCGCCTCGTCACCGGCCACGATCATCGGGGTGCCCTGTGACAGCAGCAGGGTCGCCAGCAGATTGCGCAGCTGCCTGTCGCGCAGCGCGTTGATAGCCGCATCGTCGGTGGCTCCCTCGACTCCGCAGTTCCACGCCCGGTTGTCGTCGGTGCCGTCGCGATTGTCTTCGCCGTTGGCATCATTGTGCTTGCCGTTGTAAGCCACCAGGTCGTGCAACGTGAAGCCGTCATGCGCGGTGACGAAGTTGACACTGGACGAGGGGCGGCGCCCCAGCTCGTTGAAGATGTCGCCCGACCCGCTGAGGCGCGGTGCCAGGTCGGCCGCACTGGCCTCACCACGCCAGAAGTCCCGGGACACATCGCGGAAGCGGTCGTTCCATTCCGCCCAGCCGGGTGGGAACGCGCCCACCTGGTAGCCGCCGGGGCCACAGTCCCAAGGCTCGGCAATCAATTTGACCGTGCGCAGGACAGGATCCTGGTTGCAGGCTTTGAGAAAGCCGCTCTGGTTGTCGAATCCATGCGGTTCGCGCGCCAGGATGGTGCCCAGATCGAAGCGGAAGCCATCCACATGCAATTCGTTGACCCAGTAACGCAGGCTGTCCATGACCATCTGGATCACCGGCGGATGCGACAGGTTCAGGGTATTGCCGGTGCCTGTGTCATTGATGTAGTAACGCTTGTTGTCTGGCAGCAGGCGATAGTAGGTGGCGTTGTCCAGGCCGCGGAACGACAGGGTGGGCCCGCGCTCGTTGCCCTCGGCGGTGTGGTTGTACACCACGTCAAGGATCACCTCGAGGCCGGCATCGTGCAGTCGTGCCACCATCTCCTTGAACTCGCGCAGCGCCTGTTCGGGCTCGGATGCGTAGCGGGGATCCGGAGCGAAGAAGCCAATGCTGTTGTAACCCCAGTAGTTGGTGAGCCCGCGCTCCAGCAGGTGACTGTCATTGACGAAGGTGTGGACGGGAAGCAGCTCGATGCTGGTGACGCCCAGCGACTTCACGTACGCAATGACGTCATCCGCCGCCAGGCCCTTGAAGGTGCCGCGATGCGCGGGCGGTACCTTTGGGTGCAGCTTGGTGAAACCCCGTACATGGGTTTCGTAGATGATGGTCCGGTCCCAGGGTACGCGCCGGGTGCGCGGGCGGCCCTTCCAGTCGAAGTTCGGGTCAACCACGACGCATTTCGGAACGAAGGGTGCGCTGTCCCGTTCGTCGTATGTCAGGTCGTCACCTTCGGCGCCCAGCGTGTAACCGAAACATTCGGGTGCCCAGCGCAGTTCCCCCACGTGGGCGCGGGCATAGGGGTCGAGCAACAGCTTGTTGGGGTTGAAACGGTGACCAGTCTGCGGCTCATAGGGACCGTGCACGCGCAGCCCGTACACCGAGCCGGGCCCGACACCGTCGACCAGGCCATGCCAATAGCCGTCGGTGTATTCCGGCAGCACCAGCCGTTCAAGTTCCCGCTCGCCGCTGGAGTCGAACAGGCACAGTTCGACCTTGGTCGCGGCAACGGAGAAGACGGTGAAATTCGTGCCGCTGCCATTCCACAGCGCACCCAGCGCTTCAGCGCTGCCCTCAGTAACCCGGGTGCGGGCGCTCACCGACGGTCAGCGCGCGCGGGCTGTTTGGCGGGCCGTGCATTCTGGCCGTCCAGTTCGGCGGAGCCGGTCTGCGTAGACTGTCCGGCATGCGTCTGCTCGCGGTTGCTGGCGCTCTTCGGGCGGCCGGGCGCGTCCTGCTGGCTGCCAGTCCCGGCGGAATCCCCTTCAAGCCCGGCTGCCTTGCCCGCCGGGGTTTCCTCGACTGGCTTGGCTGCGGCCAGGCGACGTTCCGCTTCATGCCAGTGCTCATCGTGCCGGCCGTGAGGTTTGCCTTGCTCTTCCCAGATCTGGTGGGCGAGAGACTGGATGTGGGAATCGTCGGAAGCGGGCATGGAGCACCTGTGTTTGGGATGAGGCCGAAGCAACGTCAAGATGCTAATGCCCGACAGCGAGCAGGCTTGTCGGCTGGGGCGACTAACACTTGTCAGACAGGATGAACACCAGCACCCGGGCCGAGCTTCTTGTTGCGCAGGTAGATGAGTTCGCCGGCCACTGCCGTCAGCAGCAAGGCCAGGTTGGTGAACAGAAAAACCCAGTTGTCCAGCATCCAGCTGTACACCGAGAAGCCCAGCGACGCCACCAGCTGTCCCACGAACAGCCACCGCGAAACCCCTTTTACCTCGCGGGAGCGCCACTGCGAGAACACCTGCCGTCCCAGTGTGAGCAGCAACACGAGGGAACTGAACCAGCCAATGAGCGTTGCGGACATGCGGACCTCTTGCGGGCACTTTACGTTGCGCCGTCGATGCACATGTCAGCCTGGATCGTGTGCCAGCGTAGGAGACATGCGGCCTGGCGGCCGATAAGCCCGGGCCGACTCGGACAAGGTGCGGAAAGTGATGGAATAGCGGAGCGTTCTGGTGGGCGAGATGGCGTGCTGCCAGTCCCAGCGCGCAACAGCGCGGAGCTGGTAGGCCGAACGCGCTGCAAGTTCGAGTACACAGGCAGCGCGTCCAGGGGTCTGCGGCGGGTAGGGCCGCAGCCGCATCCGCGCTGACCCCGCCAGCGAAACACCCACAACGTGCTCGAAGCAGGGCGCGTCGCGATGCCACCCCAGTGGCGTGCCCGGCGCATATTCATTGATGAGCATCTGCTGGAATTGCCCGGCTTGCAGGCCAGCCCAGGCGGCGATGCGGTCGCGCAATGAAAGAAAAGTTGCCGGTATGTCAACCGCGGGACAGAGCTGGTGGGTATCGAAATCGAATCGCGCGCCATAGCCCACCGTGCGTCGCCGCGCGGTCCATTCCTTGTAACGCGCCTCAACGAAACACAGGGTACCGAGTTGATCCAGCAGTTCGTTTTCTTCGGCCAGGCTCAGGAAATCCGGCTGGTAGACAAGGCCGGCGGGCAGCGCGGGTTCGGCAGGGAACAGCAGGGCTTGTGTCATCAGACAACGGCTAGACTGGATGGATATACAGTATCACGGAAGCACCCGGGTCCGCGCAAGTGAGCCGCTGCGGTGGGCTTGCTCCTACGCTGAAACACGACCGTGGCCTGTGAGTCGGCGAGGCAGCGGCCAATGGACTCAAGCGCCCGTTGTCGCAAGCTCCTTCCAGCAACGCGCGGCAGAGAGCGCGTCAACTGCAACTACGGGAGAATTCACAATGCATGCATTCAGACGGATGGGAATCTTCGCGCTGGCCGCGCTCATGGCCACCGCACTGCCAGCTGCGGAGGCACCGACCGACCCCTCAGGTTTTGTCAGCGGCGCAACGCAGGCTGGCCTCGTTGAAGTGGAACTGGCCCAACTTGCGCTCGCGAGCTCCGGGAACGTCGCCGTGAAGCAGTTTGCCACGCGCATGGCTACTGACCACCGCGCGGCCAACGCGGAATTGGCGGCCATGGCTGCCGCAAAGGGCATCGCAGTGCCCAACGCGCTGGATGCCGATCACCGCAAGATGATCACCGGACTACGCGGCAAGACCGGCAAGGCGTTCGATGCAGCGTATGCGGCCCACATGGTGCAGGATCACGCTGCTGCAGTTGAACTGTTCCAGGCAAATGTCAGTCACCCGGATGGAGAGCTCGCTGCATTTGCCGGCAAGACCTTGCCCGTGCTTCAGGAACACAAGCGGCTCGCCGACAATCTGCAAGCGAATTTGAAGAAATAGGTACCGCAGCTGCGCGGTGGCCGCAGTAGCAATAGCTTGCGTCGGCATACTTGTGAATGACGCCAGCAAGTGCATCACTTCAGTTACCGCTGAAGTGAGCACCGCCCCTCATTCCTCGCGTGCGGGCAGGCAACATAACTTGCGCTTTTAACAATATGCTCGATAGGCCGTGCCTATGGTTGAAGCGCCTACGCGAACAGCGGCAAAAAAAATACGTGTTGGGCGACAAAGATTCATCTCGGTGCATCAATGGCACCAATGGTGCGACGAAAGAAACGCGCGGCATTTTCCGTATATTTCTCTGCACAACACGTGGATTTTCATGCATTGGTGCACGAGAACAGAGCGCGCGATGGAGCGTGAATTTGCGTAAAGGCTATGTAGAATCTTCTGCATAGCGTAGATAAATTCACAGTTACCGGAGAGTAGCGTGCAATCAGAACGAGTCGATGGACGGTGGCGTCTGCTGCTTCCCGGACGCGATTCTGATTCCCCTCCCACTGCAACCCCACTCGCTTTTCAGGTTGCGAACGGCCATCTGCCCTGCCTTGCGCCGACGCTCTCCGATCCGACATCGACGGACGCAGACCAATCACTGCAACGTGGTGCCGTCGCACTGCGCCTGGACGAGACGATGTCGCTGGAATGGCGTGAAGGCGAACGCGCCGCCATTCTGGAGATCGATGTGCCGCGCCAGCAGGTGCGCAGATTGCGGGTAACCGGCCCGGCGGGCCTGGCATGGGCGCTGTTCGAACCTGGTGCCGATGGTGATTGGCGTGCTCGGGACAGCGCGAGGGCCGTCGGCTTTGCCGCGGGCAGCAGCCAGGTCAAATTGCAGCCAGGCACCTGGTCGCTCGTCCTGTTTCATGAGGCGGGTACATGCTCCGCCGGGCACGTCGAGATTGAATTCGAGGATGAGGAGAGCAAGGCGCTGCCCGTCTTCCTGGTCGACGCGCACGAGCTGCGCAGGTTCGTGCTGGGAACCTTGTTGCTGGCCGCGATCCTCTCCCTCGGAGAGGCCGGCCGGATCTACCTGAAGACTGGCAATGTCTGGACGACCTGGGTCACCTGGCCGATCGGCGCGGCCTTCCTGCTGTTCCCAGCCTCGTTTGCGGTCAGCACGCTGTGGCACTGTTTCTACAGCATGCGGATCCTCCGTGGCGAGCAGGGACACCGGTCGGCCAGCTTTGCGAACCGGCCCCTGCAGAAGGCCGATGGGGTCGAGTGGCCAAGTGTCACGATACAGATCCCGGTATTCCGTGAACCTTTCGAGGCGGGCATACGTCCGACGCTGGAGTCCGCCCGCCGAGCCGCCGAGCGCTACCGGCAGAAGACTGGCGCCCGGTGCAATGTCCTCGTCTGTGATGATGGCCTGCTGTGCTTCGCCGGCAATGACCTCGAAGGGGCTCTTGCGGCGGCGCGCAATACAGCGCCCGAAGCACGAAGCAACGCGCAGCATGAACTGCTGGCGCGGACGGCGTACTACGAAGAGGCAGAAATGCCGTTTGTCGCAAGGCCATGGCCACAGGCGGGTGTGCCTGGCACCGAAAGGGCCGGACGCTTCCGCAAGGCCAGCAACTTGAATTATGCGTTGAGGCTGGCGGACCGACTGGAGCCAACCGCGCCCCTGTCGGAGTCGCACGCGCGCTTCCGTGCGACCCTGCCGGACCGCGCCTACGACCTGGGTGTTTCACGCGGCGACGTACGGATCGGCGACATCATCGTGCAGCTGGACAAGGACAGCGTGATGTCACCGGATGTGATCCAGGCGACGGTTCCGGAATTCCTGGCCGACCCGACCCTCGCCTATACCCAGCACTCCACCTATCCCACCAACGAGGACAGGTACTTTTCCGCCATGGTGGGCTGGTTCACGCGTCTGCTGTTCGACCTGGCGATCCGTTCCAAGTGCCTGATCGCGGGGTCGATGGTGCCGATGCTTGGACACAACCTGTTCCTGCGGCGCGCAGACCTGTTGAGCGAGGGCGGGTGGCACGAGCATTCCGTCTGTGAAGACCTCAACATGATGATGAGATTTCACGTGGCCGGCCGCCATGGCAAGTACATCTGCTACCCGGGCCACGATTTCGGCGAAGCCGTGACGCGGGTTTACAGCGAAGAGCTAGAGAAATTCCGACGTTACGCCTTCGGTGCCGCGGAGGCGGTGATCAATCCGATAACGGAGTGGGAGCGGCGTGGAATCGTGAAGGATTCCTGGCGGCGCTTCTGTCGATCGGAGCACGTGCGCTGGTACCAGGTGCTGGACCTGCTGCAGTTTTTCTTCTCGCTGATCAACATCGCCAGCATCATCCCGTTCGCCGTGCTGACCGGGCTTGGTATCGTGCATCCGTATACGGCACTCGCGATGGGTCTCATTTCGTTCGTGGTTTTCAGCGTTGCTCTGCCGGCAATCTACCTGCTGCGCAGACGGGGCGGGCTCGAGGCCATGCCCGCCAATCATGTCTGGCGAACGCGGTTCGGGGGCTGGAAGGCAGTGGGGTTGCAGTTCTCACTGGGCGTCAGTTTCATTGGCTGCTCGCTTGCGGTCCTGAGCGGTGCGCTGGCCTATGTCTTCAACCGGCCGCTGGTCTTTGCAGAGACCAGCGTCGACGCCCTTGGCCAGCTCTCCCGGCTTGATCATCTGCGCAGTGGGGCGATGCGAAAGGCGGGGCGGGATGCCGGATTGTTGTTCACTATCGGCGCCGTGCTGGCAACCTGGCAGCTCTATCTTTACTCCTTGCCCCCGATCGCCGGGGCCGCAGTGCTGGACTGGCGCTATCACGCCGTGTGGCTGTATCCCCTGGTGTTGAATGCCATCGCGCCGTTTATCTTCCATCCCTATCTGGTCGGCGGCCCTGACCTGCCGCAGTGGCTCGCGCATCGCCGTCGACGCGTCGTGGCCCACTCTCCGGCCGCACCTGTAGCCCACAAGCAGACGGCGCAGCGCCGCAAGCAGGCGGCAGCACGCCGTCATGGAGCCTCCTGATGTCCGAGCAGAATCTTCAGCCCGAGTTCAACACCGATCCACGTGAATGGGACGAACCCCAGTTCGATGTCGAGGCACTGCGTGCACGCCGTCGGCAGTACGCCTTGACCGCCGCCGCAGTGGCTCTCGCTGTTGCTGCGGCGCTCGCCATCCCGTGGCGCGATCACGTGCAGGCCAGCGGGCGCATCGCCCCGCAGCGCTGGGCATCGGTCCATTCCGAAGCTCCCGGCGTGGTGCGTGAAGTGACGCGCAGGATCGGGGAAGCCGTCGAGCCGGGTGAGGTCATCGCGGTCCTCGATTCCGACGAACAGAGCGATGCGCTGGAGGCGGCGCGGCTGGCGCTGGCGGGTGAGCGGCAGAAGCTCACTGACCTGGAACTGCGCCTGCGCGACAACGCCATCCAGCGAGAGGGCGCCGATGCCGTTGTGAGGTTCACCGGGGCAAGGGCGGTGGCGGCAGAGCGCGTCGACGGTTCGCGCATCGCCGCACTGGATCCTATCGCCGACATGGCGCTGGCGGGTGTGCGGCGCTTCGCCACCGAGGTGCGCGCCACGATTTCGATGAACCGCAACGCCCAGCCCGACACGGTATTCCGAGGCGAGGAGCTGTATCGCGAGGTGCGGGCGGCGATGGAGCGGTATGCGGAGCGCGCGGCGGTGGTCGCCGACCACCTTGCCAGGGCCGGAGGGGCCGACGTGGGCAGGCAGTTCAGGTCCGAAATGGAAGATCTGAACTTCTCCTATGCCTTGGCCGACCATTCGATGGAGGAAATTCTCACCAAGCACGAGTTCGTGTCGCGCGGCATCATTGCGCCGGTCGTGTTGCGCGAACTGGGCATCGAGCTTGAGCGTGAGGCGATGGAGCTGGCGCACGGCTTCCGGGCGCTGTCCGCCAGCGCCCGGAATCTGCTCGGTTCGCGCGCCGAGCAGAGCGAGCGAGTTCGCGGTGCCGAGGAGACCCGCCGACTGCTGGCCAATGAATCCGACCGCCTTGAGGCGCAGCGCGCCAGTGTGACCAGCGAGATTGCTGCGGCGGAACTGGCCGTGCGCGCCGCCGAGCGCCATCAGGGCAAGACGGCCATCCGTGCTCCCATCGGCGGCGTTCTGGCGGGCGACTCGCTCGCCCGGTTCGATGCCATCACTGCGAATACGGCAGTAGGCGTGGTGGAGGACATCGACCGGCTGGTGCTGAAGTTGCGCGTGGCGGATGCGGATCTCAGCCGCGTCAAGGTGGGTCAGGCGGCGCAGTCGCGTGCCAGTGATGGCCGCGTGCTGCGCGGCGAGGTGACATGGACCACTCCAGTGGCTGGCCAGGAGGTGCGCGACCAGGCGTGGAACGTGTTGATCCAGCTGGCGCCTGACAGTGCGGGAGTGGAAGTGGGCGAGAAGGTCGAGGCGACCATCGATGTTGGCCGACGCAGCATGATGGCGCGCTGGTTGGCGCCGTCCAAGGAGGTGTTGACCGGGCCACGCGTGGCGTTCGTGGAGGACCCGACGCAGTTGCGCGAGATTCCGGGGGCTCTGTCCGTGCCGGGAGCGGCCGAGCATGAGCGGATGGCCGCCGAGCGACCGGGAGTGCGCAGCGGGGCTGGCGCCCTCTAGATGGCCCGTGTCGGCTGGCTGGCGCTCGTCGCGGTGCTGGCAGCCAGTGCAGCGGCGATGCACGTCCTGGGTCGCGAGGCGCCGCACTTCCGGCTGCCACAAGGGTCGCTGGCTGCCGTTCCGCCGCCAGACTCACCCCTGCCGCCGCCACCGGCTTTCGCCGCAGCTGAGCTGCGCCCGCCATTTCCGACCAGCCGCTGGTGGTCTTCGCTGGTCGCATTGCCTTTTTCGGAGCGCCAGTATCCCCATCCGCTCGCCGTTGTGGCGCGGGCGGAAGGATTGCAGGTGCGCTATCCGGGGCCCGACATCCGCGCCACGGACGCCTGCATCTGCGGCTGGATGGATTTCGATCCCCCGACAGACCTGATCCTGGGCCACAGCGGCGTGCCGCGGTTCGAAGCTGCGCGACTGGGGGGCTGGAACGACTGGTTCGTGCGCGCACGCTTCGAAAAGGGCAGCGCTTCAATGCAGGTGAGCTATGGCCATGGCTCGCCCATCGTTTACGCCACCTTCGGAGGTGGCGATCCGGTGGTGCGTTTTCCGTCGCCCCCGGAAGTGTTCCACGAAGCTGACGGGGTACTGGGCGTCTGCCGCGACCGTCGTTGCTACCTGCTGGTTGGACCTGCGCAGTCGCGATGGTCCGGCGTGGGCACTGCGGAGCTGCGCAACTGGCTGGGGGGCGCTGGCGGCTTTGCGGTGGCACTGCTCCCGGATGGCCAGCGCATGCAGGCAGTGGAGCGCTTTACGCGCGCTGCCCGAACGCCGGTAGAAAACACCTCCGTGGCATGGACGGTTGATGAGGCGCATGCGCGCGTGCGCGTGCGTTTCTCTTACAGCCTCGCAGCCGGCCAGGCAAAGCGCGCCACCAACCTGTTTGCGCTGTATCCGCACCAGAGCGCGGCACTGGTCGACGCCGCCGCGCGACCCGAACTCGGGTCCTACACCACTGTGCGCGGTCGCATGTCGCTGCGCGAAGGCGAAGCCTTCGAACTGGATCATCCATTTCCAGGTGTGCTGCCGGCCCTGCCGGTGATTCCAGGTACCGATCTTGAGGCACTGCGCGCGCTGGTGAAACGCGATGCGGCCGTGGTCTCCGACCCCCGCGATACCTACTGGGCGGGCAAGGAACTCGGCCGCCTGGCCGCGCTGCACGCGCTGGCGATCCAGCTTGAACTGCATGACGATGCCCGTGCGCTCGAATCCCGCCTGCGCCAGCGCCTCGAAGCCTGGTTCGACGCGCGCTATGACCCTGCTGAGCCGGCCACTGCAGGCACCTTCTATTACGACAAGCGATGGGGCACGCTCATCGGCTATCCATCGAGTCATGGTTCGGCCGCAGCGCTCAACGATCACCACTTCCACTATGGCTACTTTCTGCGCGCTGCGGCCGAGCTCGGTCGCAGCGACCCGGCGTGGCTGGGGCCGGCTGCCTACGGCCCCTTTGTGGACCTGCTTATCCGCGACATCGCCAGTGCCAGACGGGACGATCCGGCGTTCCCGTTCCTGCGACATTTCGACCCCTATGCCGGTCACTCATGGGCCTCGGGAGATGGCATTGCCGGCGACGGCAACAACCAGGAGTCTTCTTCCGAGGCGCTCGCGGCCTGGACAGCGCTGGTGCTGATCGGCGAGATCCGCGGTGACCGCACGCTGCGCGACACCGGCATCTATCTCTATTCCAGCGAGCTGGCTGCCGTCGAAGCCTACTGGTTCGACGTGGAGAGGCGGAACTTCCCCGCGGGGTATCCACACCCCGTGGTGCCGATGATCTGGGGTGGGAAGGGCGCATACGGCACTTATTTCTCCGCCGAGCCCGAGGCGCTGCACGGCATCAACTGGCTGCCGTTCCACGGCGGGTCTTTGTACCTCGGCAGGTATCCGCAGTTCGCACGACGCAGTTACGAGGCACTGCTGGCCGCGCGCGGCGGGGCGAACTGGAAGATGTGGCCCGATCTGATGGTGATGTATCGGGCGCTGACCGACCCGGTTGACGCGCAGCGCCAGTGGGTGGATGTGGCGCGCGTCGCACCGGAGGCCGGAAACTCACGGTCGAATGTCGCCGCGTGGTTGTCGATGCTGAGTCTGGCCGGGCAGGTGGATCGAGCCATCAGCGCCGACACGCCGCTGTACGCCGTGTTCCGCGACGCCGCGCATCGCACCTATGTTGCGTACAACATGCACCGGGCCGTGCGCACGGTGCATTTCTCCGATGGCGCCATCCTCGAAGTGCAACCTGGCGCCTTCGGGACCCTGGTTCAGCCCTTGGCCGGGGGCACCGCGGGACAGTAGGCGCCGCTGTCGGCCCAGGCCTTGAACAGCGCGCCAAACTGTTGCTGCGTGCCGGGCGCAGGCTCACGCCCGACACCTGGCGACCAGCCCCATCCGACGAGGATGTCGTGGCTCATATGCTCGATCAGCGCCTTCATGTTCATGTTGCCGTTGCGCGTGCGGTCCTTGATCTGCTCGCAGATCTGCCCCAGCGAACGGCCTTCCCATGCCATGGATGCCGGCGCCAGACCCCACTTCGGGTTGCCTGGTACGGTGGCTATGTCGTTGTTGACGGCCTGATGGCAGGTGTCACAGCGCAGCCCGGTCGCGTGCCCGTGCCCATCCGGCCCACGCACCACCAGCGGTTCATGGGGCCGCATCGCATCGGTCTGCAGCGGCCTCTCGCCGGCGGGATGACAGTTCACGCAGCGCGGATGGGTGAGTACGCGGCCCACTTCACCGAACAGCGCCAGCGAGCGCTCGCGTTTGTTGTGGATGCTGGAAAACGCCTCCACGCTGCGCAGCTCGCCCTTGGCCACATCGGGCAGAGTCGGCGCATCCGCGGCATGGACAGCGCCCATGCCAGGGCCCAGCACTACCAGCATCAGGGATTGCAGCAGGCGCTTCATACGGACTTCTCCACCGTCTTGGGTGTAACGAAAGGCAGCTGGCGCACCCGGCCCTTGCCCAGCCGTGCCAGTGCATTGCCCACCGCTGGCGCGACCGGTGGCACGCCGGGTTCGCCAACGCCACTGGGTTTCTCGGTGGAAGGCACTATCACCACTTCGACCTCGGGCATCTCATTGATGCGCAGCGAACGGTAATTGTTGAAATTGGAGACGGTGGGAACGCCATCGCGCAGCGGTACCGCCGCGAACAGCGCGTGACCCAGGCCGTAACCCACGCCGCCCTCCATCTGGGCACGGATCACATCCGGATTGACCGCCACGCCGCAGTCCACCGCGCACCAGACCTTGTGCACGATGGGTTCGCCGCTTTCGCCCATCGACACTTCGGCGATCTGGGCCACATAGCTGCCGAAGCTCTCCACCACGGCGCAGCCCCGGGCACGCCCGCTGACCGGACCGGGGCCCGTCCAGTTCGCCGCCTTCGCCACTGCGCGCAGCACGCCGGCAGCGCGTGGCTGTTTGCCCATGAGCTCCAGGCGCCCCGCTACGGGATCCTTGCCTGTCTTCTCCAGCAACTCATCGATGAAGGTCTCCACCGCGTAGCCGGTGTGCGAATGGCCCACCGAACGCCACCACAGGGTCGGGACACCCACCGCGGGTGAATGCAGTTCGCAGGAGAAATTCGGCAGTTCGTAGGGCAGTTCACTGGCGCCTTCGACAGAGGTCGGATCCAGGCCATTCTGGATCATGGCCTCGAACGGTGAGCCTTTGAGGAAGGATTGGGTGACCACCGTGCTCGACCAGGCTGCGATGGCGCCGTTCTCGATGGCGGCGCGCATGCGGTGTACCACCATCGGGCGGTAGTAGCCGCCCTGCAGGTCGTCCTCGCGCGTCCACATCAGCTTCACGGGCCGCGAGCGGTTGATGGCCTTCGAGACTTCCGCCAGTTCGGCCGCGAAATGGCTGTTCGCCTGGCCGCGCCGGCCGAAGCTGCCGCCTGCCAGCAAGGTGTGGATCTGCACCTTCTCCATCGGGATGCCTAGTGTTGCGGCGATGGTGCCGTGATCGCCAGTCTGGATCTGGCTGCCCATGCGGATCACCGCGGTATCGCCTTCCCAGGAAAGGCATCCGTCCAGCGGTTCCATCGGGCCATGCGCGAGATACGGGAAAATGTACTCGGCTTCGAGCATCTGGCCGCCACGGGCAAACACGGCTTTGGGGTCGCCGTGCATGCCAGCAGACAATCCCGGCTGCTTCGACAGCAGGCGATACTCTGCCAGCAGTTCATCCGTGCCACGCTTCTCGGCCCTGGTTTCATCCCAGGTGATGCGCAGCGCCTTGCGGCCCTGCAATGCGGCCCATGTGTTCTCGGCATACACCGCAACGCCGGTAGGCACTCGCTTTACGTCCACTACACCGTGCACGGCACGCGCCGCTGCGTCGTCCACCTGCGCCGCCACGCCGCCGAAGCGGGGCGGACGCGCCAGCACCACGGTGAGCATGCCGGGCAGCCGCTGGTCGAGCGTGAACATGGCCTGGCCATTGCTCTTCTCCGCGCTGTCGAGACGGCGCACGGAATGATCACGGCCGATCAGCCTGAACCCTGCCGCATCCTTCAGCGGCGGATCTTTCGGCACCGGTAGCCGGGAAGCGGCCGCGGCGAACGCACCAAAGCGGCCACTGCGCCCGGATTTCTGGTGGGTGATCACGCCGGCGGCGACGCTGATCTCGGTCTCAGGAACCTGCCACTGGCGTGCCGCGGCTGTCACCAGCATGGCGCGCGCGCTCGCCCCGGCCTTGCGCATCTGTTCATAGGAATTGGCGATGGCGGACGAGCCGCCCGTGCCCTGCAAAGTGCCGAACGCGAGGTTGGCGTAAAGCTTGGCATCGGAAGGCGCGTGCTCGGCGCGGACCTTCGACCAGTCTGCATCCATTTCCTCGGCTGCGATGGTGGCGAGCCCTGTCCACGGCCCCTGTCCGAATTCGATGTGCTTGCTGACGATGGTGACCGTATCGTCGGCGCCCACACGCACGAAGGCATTCGGTGCGAACAGGCCAGTACCGGCTGGGCTGGCCGTGGCCTGCGCACGCGCACGGAGGGGCAGCTGCACACCGATGACCAGCGCGCCCAGGCCCCGCAGCGCGGCACGGCGCGACACGGCCCGCGACAGCAGCGCGGCGGGGGAGTAGTAGGCCTGTGGCAGGCGACTCATGCCGCACCGCCTGACGCGGCGCCGCTGGCCAGCGAGTCACTGGCAGTCTTGATGGCCTGGCGGATGCGCACATAGGTCGCGCAGCGGCAGATGTTGCCGTTCATGGCCAGATCAATGTCGCGATCGGTGGGTTTGGGATTGATCCGCAGCAAGGCCACAGCGCTCATGACCTGGCCGGATTGGCAATACCCGCACTGGGGTACGTCGAGCGCCGCCCATTCACGTTGCACCGCCTGTGACTCACGCGCCGCGACGGCACCGATGCCCTCGATGGTGGTGATCTCGCTGTCGCCCACGGCCTGTACCGGCATGGCGCAGGAACGCAGCGGTCGTCCGTTCATCCACACCGTGCACGCGCCGCACTGGGCCACGCCGCAGCCGAACTTGGTGCCCGTCAGGCCGATGATGTCCCGCAGTGCCCAGAGCAGCGGCATATCGGGCGCGGCATCGATCTCGCGCTCCTGCCCGTTGACCTTGATCTTCACGCTCGTTCCTTCGCCGCGTGGCAGCACCGTGCTGGTTGCGGACCCCGGGGATACTACGACCGGAGGGTGGGCCTCGCCATCCGCCAAAAGGAAGAGGTTGAGAGAGGCGTTAGGTACGCTCGTGCATAGCGATGCGCCCCGCCTGTTCGTTGAGAACCCGGACCCGTTGGTCAGCTGCCGGAACGGTCTTCGATGTTGCGCTCCTGCAGCAAGTCGAAGAGGAGACCGTCGATCTCCATGTCCCCACTGCCGGATTCCGTAGGGTTCGCGGCCAGCTGTTCAACGAGATCGACGGCACATGCCCGGTCGTGTGGGTTCTGGAGATAGCGCTGCGAGGCATGAATCCATCGCAGCGCCGCTTCACTCTGTGACAGTGGCATCTGGTCGGCGCGCTCGAAGGGTTCGAGCCTTTCGAGCATGCGCAGCGCGATCGATGCGTAGACATACATGCTGTCGCCACGGGCGGTGACGATCAGCCTGCGCAGCCCGGAAAGGAGCATCCGGACCTCAGGTATGGCGAGCTCGGTCGGGCCGCGCCGGTCCGGCGCAACTACATTCTGCAGCCCGATCAGCTGCAGGCGCAGACTCTCCACTGGGCGGGCCCGCAGGTTTGCGGCGTACATCGTGGCAGTCTCCATCACGCATGAGCAACCAGCAGCGGCGCCGACCAGGCCAGCCGCAGGCATTCACAACAACAAGTATCTACTGCCCAAAGCAGGGCGAACTCAAGCTGTGCGTGTGCACGTGTCTTTCGGCACGTGGCGGCTGGGCACTGCGATCGCGTTGCAGCATCTCAATGCGTCCACTAGGTGTCCCGGCGCACGGTGAGGCGCAACCGCATGTGCTCTAGTGCGCAGCGGTGATCCACGGAGTGGAGGATGCACAGAGTACCAGCAGCAATGGTGGCGATCTTGCTCTCGCCGGATGCGGAGCGCGGAGGGGGCGGGCCGATCCTGCTGATGGGTCACAACGAACTGATGATAGCGGGTCTGGCCGCTGCGATCAGAGGCTCGAGCCCACTGTCCAGTCGCCAGCTCGCTGCTGAACCTTGCGGCGACGCGCTGCGTGGCTGCGGAGAGGCCGCAGTCGCGCTGATCCTGCTCGACATCCAGACGAGCCACGCCATCGGAGGCTCCGATCCGCTGCAGGATTTCGAACGCCTGCGGCGCCAGTATTCCGGTGTGCCGATCGCCATCGTATCGGCTCTCGAATTTCCAGAGCTCATGCGCCGCGCGCTGCGGGCCGGAGCCGCGGGTGTCATTCCGTCCTGCACGCCGCTGAGCATCGTCTGCGCCGCGATCCAGTTGATGCTGGCTGGCGGGACGCATGTGCCGATCCAGATGATCTGGCCAACGCATGAGCAGGAACCGGCCCCGGACCTGCTGCCAGCCGCCTCTCTCGCAGGTCTCACTGTGAGGCAGCAGGCCGTGCTCGAGCGGTTGCTGAAGGCCGAGTCGAACAAGGAAATTGCGCACTATCTCGGACTGAGCGTGGGCACGGTGAAGAACTATGTGTCAGTGCTGCTCAGAATGGCGAACATGACATCGCGTGGCAGGCTGGTTGCATCGCAGAATCCGGGGGAGGTTGCAGAGGTCCATTGAAGGTTTCGTGTGTGGACGCCAGAGGTCGCGGCACTCGGGCGAGTACCATACCGCTACCGGACACTGCTCTCTGCTTCGGATGTCGATCTACGGGAGGGTGGCAACATTCCAGAGGGCCCTGGCCGCGAACAGGCCAAGACCGAGCGAGCAGACGACGTTCAACACTCTCCAGACCGCAACATTGCTGGAGCGCCTTACTCCGGCGATCGCGGCAGCGCAGAAAAAGCACCAGAGGATGGAGGAGAGCATGAACCCGGTCAGGAAGACCGCGTACGCTCCGGGCGTCGGGTTCGCTACGCCGAGCGCAGCAACCGTGCCGCCCATGGCGGCCCAATACACAATGTTTGTCGGCGTCGAGATTGAAAGACCGACGCCGACCATGATGTCGGTACTCGCCATGCCGGTTGTGGACGCTCGAGGCGGGGGAACTGGGCGTAAAGCGTCTTTTCCGGCGCACCAGGACATCCACGCGAGAAGTGCAGCGCCGCCCAGTGAGAATGGAACGCGCAACCAGGGCAGAGTAAAGAGCGCCGCCGCACCGAGCAGGCCTAGAACTGCCCAGGCGAAGTCACCGACAAGCGAACCGACCTGCACTGCGAGGGCCGGGTGAAACCCGCCCGTCATGCCACGCCGCAGGCTTTCGGCGAAGACCGGCCCCGGGGTGGCGTTGAACAGCAGCCCCAGCAGAAAAGCAGAGACGAGCAGATTGAGCAACAGCGGCTCCACGATCGCGCTTTGACGGGATTGTACCCATCTTCATTCGATCTGCAGCGATAGCCCCGTGCAGTGGCGCCTTCATGATCAGCGAGTATCGAGACACGTTGAATGTGGTCGCTCATGAAGCCTATGCAGAGGACAGGTGGTCCATGGCCGGCAAGCATGCGCTGACCTTTGGTGCCCACTACGGTAGTGACGACTACTTGAGTGACGGACGAGTTGAGCCTCGCATGAGGTTCGACTATCAGATCAACGACAAGCTATCGACCTACGTCTCTGCGGGTCGGTACTCGCAGCTGCCCCAGTTGCGCGAAATGATCGACGTCTTGGGAAATCCGAACCTGACAACCGTCAAATCCGATCACTAGGTATGAGGGATAAGCCAGGAGCTTGGCGGCAAGTGGCGATGGAACGCCGACTTCTACTACAACGACATGACTAGTATCGTCATCTCCTCTGAACAGGACAGCACGCCCGAATGGGTGGCGATCAGGATGGCACCACGGCCCTGGCAGGCCGCGGCCAGATTCTGGAGACCGTCTACGCGGAACTGTGACTGCAAGTTGGCGATGCTTACCTTGCGGTCGAGCATACCCAGCACTTCCAATGCGGCAATCGTATTGACGCGGTACGCCTCTCTCAGCTCGCGTCTTACGTGGGGTCGCCCGATGTGCGGCCCTGAAGCGCTGCAGCCCGGTGATGCAGGTGCGGCGCGTAGTGCCATCAAGCGCGTAGTGCAATCGACCCATCCAGGTGCCCAGCGTGCGCAAGCCCTGGAACTCTACCCGGCGCGTTAGCGTCCGAGCGAGAAGGAAAATCCACCGCCTCGCAGCACGCCTCGCCTTCTTCCTGAGCGCCAGTCCGGTCATCAGCGATCAAGACACCCGTCTGCCTTCCAGGTTCCTGGCCATGATCCTGGCAAGCTTGAGATCGTCGAGGGTGTCTACCTCGAGTGAGCGGCTTCGCGGCACTTCGTATAGCAAGGGACGACCGAAAAAGCGGTGCCGAGCAGCCAGAAATCCCGCGACCTGCATCGCATAAGCAGATCCGGTTTCAAGGAATTCAGGCATTGCGTCCTGGCGACGCACTCTCACCTTCAGATCATGGTTGATGCCCGAGGCGTGCAGAGGGCTTCTCCAGACGAACCCGTGAAAGCGGCAGGCCGTCAGCGCGCAGTCGCCTCGCTGTTCTTGCAGGAGCGTGACCATGCCGTCGATGTCTGCGCTCCGCAGGAACGGTGAGGTGCATTGGATGAAGACGAGAATGTCTGGGAGGTGGCCGAAGCGTTCGCTCGCATCCTG
>JBEVNO010000022.1:0-18110 GCA_040508085.1 Steroidobacteraceae bacterium | reverse complement strand
GACTTCATCGACACCGCGAGACCGGCGATCACATTGGTGCCGTGACCGGTCTGCGAAGCGGCCGCCACGTAGCGCACCGGCGCGTATTCAGTCGCGGTGTAGTACTCGGTGATGACGATCAGTGCCGCCGTCAGCACGAGGCCAATCACTGCGCAGGCGAACAGGTCGCCCGCCAGTTCCGGGCCCATCACGTGCGGAGTGACGAACCAGAACGCGATCAGCGCCAGCACGCCGGAGACGGCGGTGCCGCGATACAGCGCATTCATGATCTTGCCGCCATCGCGCACCTTGACGAAATAGGTGCCGATGATGGACGAGACGATCGAGGCCGCGCCAAGCGCCAGGGGATACACCACCGCCGCGAGGCCCGCTTCCTTCATCAGCAGGCCGCCCAGCAGCATGGTCGCCACCAGTGTCACCGCATAGGTCTCGAACAGGTCCGCCGCCATGCCGGCGCAGTCGCCCACATTGTCGCCGACATTGTCGGCGATGACCGCTGGGTTGCGTGGGTCATCCTCGGGGATGCCGGCTTCCACCTTGCCGACCAAATCCGCGCCCACGTCGGCGCCCTTGGTGAAGATGCCGCCGCCCAGTCGCGCGAAGATCGAGATCAGCGACCCACCGAAGGCGAGGCCCACCAGCGCATGCAGCGCGTGCTCGCGAACCGCTGCATCGTCGCTCGCGCCGCCCAGCGCCATGTAATAGCCAGCGACGCCCAGCAGGCCGAACCCCACCACCAGCATGCCGGTGATGGCGCCGCCGCGGAAGGCAACCTGCAGCGCGGCATTGAGGCCCTTGTTGGCAGCTTCAGCCGTGCGCACATTGGCACGCACCGAGATGTTCATGCCGACATAGCCGGCGAGGCCGGAGAGGACGGCCCCGACAGCAAAGCCACCGGCGGTATCCCAGTTGAGCGCGAACCCCAGAGCGGCGAACAGCACCACGCCGACCACGGTGATGGTGGCGTACTGCCGGTTGAGGTAGGCCTTGGCGCCGGCCTGGATGGCGGCGGCAATCTCCTGCATGCGCGCATTGCCGGTGGGCAACTTGAGGATGGCAAGGACGGAAAAGACGCCATAGAGCACGGCGAGAACGCCAGCGGCGATGGACAGCCACAGCCAGGTAGCCAATTGCATCAGCGGGATCTCCTGAGTTTTTCTAGTGTCGGAGCTTGCAGCGGCAGGCAATTTTCCCCGTCCCGCTCGCTGCTTGCGGCCGAATATAGCAAATCCATCCGCGACGCCTTCACTCCGCGCGCCAGTCCGCCGCTCTCGCTATCGCCTCTTCTTCGGCCGACAGCGGCTCGCCGCTGGCCCTGGCTTCGATGGCAAGGCGCAGGCTGTCGGGCAGCGCGCTGGCGGCCTGCCGGTATTCGCCACCCGCGCGTGCGGCGCGTGTCAGCATGTCGATGCGCCATTCGCCGTTGCGCCGGCAGGCGAGGCCCGCCTGGCCCGCGTCGAGCTGGAAGCTGCGGCAGATCTCGCCTTCAGTGGTGCGCACGCTGAGCCCGATGCTCACGCCATCCGCCGGAGCATCCTCGCCGAGACGCCCGGACAGGGCGCTTCGCAGCGCGCCGCGTGCGGCCAGCTGGCCTTCGTGTTCGATGTAAAGCTGCGCGCCGCCGCGTGTGAACAGCAGGGCGCCCAGCAGCACGCCCAGTGCCAGTGCCGCAGCCTGCGCGCCGAAGGATTGCCAGGCTGGTCGCCGTGGGACTGGCGGCTCGCGCTGCGCGCGCGCCTGCGCCAGATCGACCGCAGCGGCATCAGGCTGCGCCGCCAGCGTAAGCAGACGCGATGGAATCGGCTCCTCGAGCACGGGATCGAACTGCGCCCGCAGCATCTGTCGCAGTGCGCGTCGCTGCGTCACGCGCTGCGCCAGAGCCGGGTCGGCATCGATCGCTGCCATCACACGGGAGCGGGCAGCCGGGTCCAGTTCACCATCCAGGAATGCATACAGCAATTCGTCGGTGACCACATCAGGAGCGGTGTTCATCGCGATGCCTCCGCGCTGGCCAGCTGGCGTGTCAGCGCCTCACGACCGCGGTGCAGGCGGCTCGTCAGGGTGCCCTGCGGAATCTGCAGCAGGTCGGCCGCCTCCTGGTAGGACAGGCCTTCCACCAGCACCAGCGCGATGGCCAGGCGCTGCTCGTCCGGCAGCCGCTCCATCGCGGCCTCGAGTGACAGGCGTTCCTCCAGTGCATGGGCGGAATCCTCCGCTGCCCCCAGCACCAGTGCCTCATCCTGCGTGACCACCGCGCGTTCACGTCCGTGCGCGCGCCGGTCATCGATCCACGCATTCTTCATGATGCCGAACATCCAGCTGCGCACGGCTACCTCCAGTTGTTCCGGTGATGCGCCTGCCGCTGGCGGCCGCCACTGGGCGGCACGCGCCAGCGCGCGCTCGATGGTGTTCTGCGCCAGATCGTCGGCGTCATGCGGGCTGCGTGCCAGCGTGCGCGCAAAGCGGCGCAGCCGCGGCAGCACACCGGGCATGACCTGACGGAGCAGTGCGACCTGTTCTGACACTATGGAGACTACGAACGGGGGAAGGCGTTTCTTCCGGGGTTCCGCAAAAATATAGTGCTAGGCGCGATTCGGCTACCCGCCTTAAGTTAGCCGCATGAAACGCTGCCACATTTTCTGGCTGCTGCTCCATGGCGGCGCCGCGCTGGCCCAGGTGGGCCTGCCGGTACCGGTGCTGCCGCGCGTGATCGAGCAGCTGCCGCTGCCGCCGCTGCGCGACGGCCTGGCGCCATTGCAGGGCGCTGTGCCGGCCGCAACTTCTTCGATGCGTGCGCGGGCGCGCTCGCTGCTGGCGCGTTACCCGGAGCGCGTCGAACGTGATCCGCGCGGCGCGCCCATGGTGCGTTCGGTCATCGTGGCCATGGCGCCCGCCGACAGCGCCGTGGAGCGCGCCCGCGCGGCCGGTTTCCAGCTGCTGACGGATGCCGTGCTCGCGCCATGGAACGAGCGGCTGGTCACGCTGCTCGCCCCGCGGGGCATGAGCACGCAACGCGCACTACGCGCCTTGCGCGAGGCCGATCCCGGCGGCAGTTACGACTTCGATCATCTGTTTGTCGAAAGCGCTGCGGCTGCCGCGCCGGCGCTGTCTGCGGTCATGGCAGCGCCGGCGCCTGGCGCCGCCGCGCCCCTCGGCATGATCGACAGTGGCGTGGACATCCACCACCCCGTGTTCCAGGGCCATGCACCCGAGGTACTGGGCTGCGAGGGCCGCGTGCTGCCAAGTGAACACGGCACCGCCGTGGCTTCGCTGCTGGTGGGCCGTGATCCAGCGGGGTTTTCCGGTGCGGCAGCGGGCGCTGCGCTGACTGCAGTGGATGTGTACTGCGGCGCCAGCGAACCCGGCGGTCGCGTGCGCGATATCGCCACCGCGCTGGCACTGCTGGCGCAGCGGCCGGTGCGCGTGATCAACCTGAGTTTCGTCGGCCCCGCCAACGTCGTACTCGAGCGCGCGGTGCGACGTGTGCAGGAAGCCGGCATTGTCATCGTCGCCGCCGCCGGCAACGATGGTCCCCAGGCACGGCCGCTGTTTCCAGCGGCCTATCCAGGCGTCATTGCCGTGACCGCGGTGGATGCGCGCAACAACGTGCTGCTGGAGGCCTGCCGCGGTGAACATATTGCCTTTGCCGCGCCCGGCGCGGACATGCTTGCCGCCGCCTTGGGGGGCGGGTTCAAGGCGGTGCGCGGCACCTCATATGCGGCGCCGCTGGTAGCCGGCCTGCTGGCGCGCGAACTCGTGGTGGCGGGCGGTGGCGGCAACGCGGAGGCGCTGCGCCTGCTGCAGAGTGCAGCGCTCGACCGCGGCAAGCGCGGCCGCGACCGCAGCTATGGCATGGGGGTGGTGGCGGGGGATCTGCGCGTGCCACAAGCGCCGCTCGCCGCCCGGCCCGCCGGCAACTGAGGCCGCGAAAGAATTTTCATCCACCGGGAAGAAATGCGCGGCCTGGGTCGTACAGCTCAGTGAGGAAAGCAATTCACACGGGAGAGCTGACATGAACAAGCAAATGATGTCCATTCTGGTTGCCGGCACCCTCGCGGTAACGGCGCTGCCGGCCAGCGCGCAGCTGCTGGGCGGCGGCATGGGTGGCGCACTGAATGGCGCACTGGGCGGCCAGCTGGGCGGCCAGATGTCCCCTGGAGGCGGCGGCATGATCGGCGGTTCCGGCGATGGCCGCTGGGGTGCCGACCCGCAGCTCGGCGGCGTGCGCGAAGGTCTGGGGCGTGCCCGCACCGCCACCGGCGACGCCACCGCCCGCGGCGTCGAGACGGGCAAGGCGAAAGCCGGTGCCGCGAAGGACGGCGTGGCCACTGCGGCGAACAGCGACAGGTCGCTGAATGCATCGGGCGGCGGCGCGGTGGAAAAGCAGGCGGCAGGACGCAATGTGAAGGCCGGTGGCAACACCAGCCAGGGCGTGACGCGCGATGCCACCGGGCTTTCACTGGGCAGCGCGAACAATGCCGACGCGTCGATCACCAAGGTGGAACCGGCGGCGACCGACACAGCGGCAGCCCCTGCGGAAGGCGCAACGCAGTCTGCGGAATAACCACGCACTGCAATGCCAAGGGCCCCGCGAGGGGCCCTTGTCATCAGACCTTGAAGGTGGTCCGCAGCTTGCGGCGCACGGCCTTGCCTTTGATCTTCACGTAGTCGGGCAGGCCATCGCGGTAGGGCGGATAGTCTTCACCGGTGATCAATGGCGCGAGGTACCGACGGCAGGCGGCAGTGATGCCGAAGCCATCCGCAGTGATGAACTCCCGCGGCACCTTCTTCTCGACGTTGGCAACATCCGCCAGCGCCACCGGCTCGATCTTCCAGCGATATGGCCGGGATGATTTGCGCACGATGGCGGGCATCACCGCGTTCATGCCCTTCACCGCGTATTCGACTGCGGCCTGGCCCACGGCATAGGCCTGATCGACGTCAGTCTTCGAGGCAATGTGGCGCGCGGCACGTTGCAGGTAGTCCGCCACCGCCCAGTGGTATTTGTAACCGAGCCTGTCCTTCACCAGATGCGCGATCACCGGGCCCACGCCGCCCAGCTGCGCGTGGCCGAAAGCATCGCGCGTGCCGGCCTCGGCCAGGAACTTGCCCTGCGCATCCTTGACGCCCTCGGACACCACGATCACGCAGTAGCCGTTGGATTCCACACTGCCCTTCACCTTGGCGAGGAAGGCGCCCTCATCGAAAGCGATCTCGGGAAACAGGATCACCTGCGGCGCATCGCCGGCGCGCGCTGCGGCAAGACCACCGGCGGCGGCAATCCATCCGGCATGCCGCCCCATGACTTCCAGCACGAAGATCTTCGTCGAGGTGCGTGCCATCGAGGCTACATCGAGCGCGGCTTCGCGGGTGGAGACCGCGATGTACTTGGCCACCGAGCCGAAGCCCGGGCAGCAGTCGGTGAGTGGCAGATCGTTGTCCACGGTCTTCGGAACGCCCACGCAGGTCATCGGGTAACCGAGCGCTGTGCCGATCTGCGACACCTTCAGCGCGGTATCCATGGAATCGTTGCCGCCGTTGTAGAAGAAGTAGCCGATGTCGTGGGCCTTGAACACCTCGATCAGCCGCTCGTATTCGGCGCGGTTCTGCTCCAGGCCCTTCAGCTTGAAGCGCGCCGAGCCGAATGCACCGGAGGGCGTGTAGCGCAGGCCCTTGAGGGTGGCCGGGGATTCGGCATACACATCGATCAGGTCTTCGGTGAGCCCGCCGATGATGCCGTGCCGGCCGGCATAGAGCCTGCCGATGTGCCGGCGATGCTTGCGGGCGGCATCTATCACCCCGGCGGCCGAGGCATTGATCACTGCCGTGACCCCGCCCGACTGGGCGTAGAACGCATTGCGGGGGCGGCTGGCGGACTTGCTCATGGGGCCTTCCGGTGGCGGCGCGGTGGTTTGACCGGGGCAGAGCGTATCGGTACTGTGCCCAGCCCAGCAACGAAAACGACGTCTCAATGCGTATTGTTCTCCTCGGCGCCCCGGGCTCCGGCAAAGGCACGCAGTCCCAGCGCCTCGTGCAGCGCTTCGGCATTCCGCAGATTTCCACGGGCGACCTGCTGCGCTCGGCGGTCGCGCGCGGCACCCCTCTGGGCCTGGCCGCCAAGGACGCCATGTCCGCCGGCAAGCTGGTGGATGACAGCATCGTGCTGGGCATGATCCGCGAGCGGCTGGCGGAACCGGATGTGGCCAAGGGCTTCATCCTCGATGGCTTCCCGCGCAACATCGCGCAGGCCGAGGCGCTCGATGTGATGCTGAAGCAGCTCGGCAAGCCGCTGACGGCGGTGGTGCAGCTGGATGTGCCCTATGCGGAACTCACGCGCCGCATTGCGGGCCGGCGCAGCTGCCAGAACTGCGGGCGGGTCTACAACATCTATTCCATGCCGCTGGGCGCGGCCATGGTGTGCCCCAACTGCCCGGGCAATCCACCGCTGTACCAGCGCCCGGATGACAACGAGGCCACTGTGGTCGAGCGGCTGAAGGTCTACGAGGCACAGACGCGGCCGCTGGTGGGCTACTTCGGCAAGAAGGGCCTGCTGCAGAGCATCGAGGCCACGGGAGAGGTGGACGCTATAACCGGGTTGCTGGTGGGTGTGCTGAGTTCTCCGGCCGGCAAGCGCGCGCAGAGCGTGGGCAGGGCGAAGGCCAAGACCAAGACCAACACAAGGACGGTGGGTGTCCCCGCGCGGGCGAGGTCGAAGACCAGGTCCGCGGCGAAGGCGAAGTCCGCGGCACCGGTCAAGGCGAAGGCCAAAGCCAAGACCAAGATCAAGGCGAAAGCCAAGGCAAAGCCCAAGGCGAAGGCCAGGCCCAAAGCCAGGCCGCAGCCGGTCACGCGCGCCAAGACAGTCGCGAAGAAGAAGAAAAAGGCGCCCCGCAAGAAGAAGTAGCGGGGGCCGGCCGCGGTCAGTCCGCGGCCAGCAGCTGCACGCCCACTGTTTCACGGCGCCAGCCGGCCAGCACTTCGGCAGTGGTCTCGCCGCGCGCGATGCTTTCCAGCTCGCGGCGCGTGGCCAGCACTTCAGGCGCCAGAGCCAGCTCGCTGGCGCGCTGTTGCACGATACCGGCCAGGCGCTTCACGCGTGCCTGCAGCTCCGGATCCGGCCGTTCGCGTTGCGGTAGTGGCGGCAGCACCGCTGGCAAGCCGGCCTCATTGATCAATGCCAGGATGGCGCCGCCGCTGCGCTCCACGAATCCGGGCGTGAGATCCTCGATGCGTGCCAGCTGTTCCTCATTGCGGGGTGCCCGGATGGTGAGGGAGCGCAGGCCGGCGTCATCGACAATCCAGCTGCGCGGCCGGTTCTTGTCCATCGCGCGCTGTTCGCGCCACGCCGCCAGCTTCTGCAGCAGGCGCGCCCGTTCCTGATCCAGTTCCGCGTGCCAGCGCAGCCTCTCGTAGGCCTTTTCAGGATCAATGAACAGGCGGTCGGCACGCGCCAGCTCATGCAGCTCCTCGCCGAGCCAGGCGAGGCGGCCCAGGCGATCCAGTTCCTCCAGCAGCGCATCGCGCAGCCCCGCCAGATGCCGCACGTCATCGATGGCATAGCGCAACTGCGCCTCGCTCAACGGCCGTTTCGACCAGTCGGTACGGGTCTGGCCCTTGTCGAGTTCGACGCCCAGCACCCGGCGCACCAGCTCGCTGTAGCCGATCTGCGCCGGCATGCCCGTGAGGCCCGCCGCCACCTGCGTGTCGAAGATCGGCGTGATGGCGCCGAACACCGGCCACAGCACCTCCAGATCCTGCCTTGCCGCGTGCAGGATCTTCGGCGCCGCCCCGCCTGCCAGCGCCGGGGCCAGCACTTCCAGCGCCACATCCGCCAGTGGATCAATGCACAGCGCCTCATCCGGGGTGGCGAGCTGCAGCAGGCACAGCTGCGGACGATAGGTGCGTTCGCGCAGGAATTCCGTATCCAGTGCGATCCAGGGTGCGGCGGCGAGGCGTTCCGCGAGCGCCGTCACGGACGGCATGTCGGAGAGGGGAGTGGGGCTCATGTAGAATTCCAGTTTACGCAAGGAATCACCTTTTTGAGCGACCGTCCGCAGAGCACCGTCAGCGATACCCTCCGTCTGTTCGCTGATATAGCCCGTTTCCGTAAAGGCCCGGAAGACGTGCCTACGTCCGTGGCCTTGCTGGGCATGGCCATTCTGGTGGCTGTATTGCTGCGTGGGGTGCTGCTGCTGGTGCTGCCGACGCCGCTGAATGCACCGGCGCCGCTGATCATCGGCGTGGGGATCGCCGTTACGCTGCTGTTCCTCAAGGCAGTGCTGGGCCTGGCACATCATCCGGAGCGGTTCACCCAGACGGCCACTGCCGTGTTCGGTTATCAGATCGTGCTGGCGCCGGCGCTGATCGCCACCGGCTGGCTGTTCCTGACCGTCGGCGAGAATCCGACCTGGCAGCTGCCAGCGCTGATACTGCGCCTGGCGGTCGAGGTGTGGGCGCTGGCGGTGTCGTCACGCATCCTGCGCTCGGCTACCGGCTGGCCGCTGTTTGCCTGCGTGGCACTGGCCATCGTCAATGAACTGCTTACCTTCCTCGCCATCGCCGCGTTCGTGCCACAGGCGGATACGCCGGGCGTAGCCGCGCCCGTCTGAGAGCCCGCCATGCATGTCCATATCCTAGGCATCTGCGGCACTTTCATGGGCGGCATCGCGGCCATCGCGCGCGCCGCGGGCCATCGCGTCACCGGCTCCGACCTGAACGTATATCCGCCGATGAGCACGCAGCTCGCGGCTCTTGGCATCGAGATCGTGCAGGGCTACGAGGCCAGCCAGCTGGACCCCGCGCCGGATGTGGTCGTGGTCGGCAATGTAATGGGGCGCGGCAAGCCGGTGATCGAGGCGCTGCTGGAACGCGGCATTCCCTATGCCTCGGGCCCCGAGTGGCTGTCGCGCACCGTGCTGCGCGATCGCTGGGTGCTGGCCGTGGCCGGTACGCATGGCAAGACCACGACCAGCAGCCTGCTGGCGCATATCCTGGATTTCGCGGGGCTGTCGCCGGGTTTCCTGATCGGCGGTGTGCCGGGCAATTTCGACGTCAGCGCGCGCCTCGGTGCCGCGCCATTCTTCGTCATCGAGGCGGATGAATACGACACCGCGTTCTTCGACAAGCGCGCCAAGTTCGTCCATTACCGCCCGCGGACGCTGGTGTTGAACAACCTGGAATTCGACCACGCGGACATCTACCGCGATCTCGAAGCCATCAAGCAGCAGTTCAACCACCTGCTGCGCATCGTGCCCGGCAGCGGCCTCATCGTGCACAACGCCGCCGATGGCAATCTCGATGATGTGATAGCGCGCGGTTGCTGGACGCCGCGCGAGGGGTTCGCCCTGGATGGCATCCAGGGCGCGCGCTGGTCGGCGCGCCTGCCGGGCAGCGACCACTCGCGCTTCGAAGTGCTGCTGGGCGGCAAGCCGCAGGGCACGGTCGAGTGGTCGATGCTGGGCGCACACAATGTGGACAATGCGCTGGCTGCCATCGCCGCGGCCCGGCACGCGGGCGTGCCGGTGGCATTGTCCATCGAGGCCCTCGCCGCATTCCGTGGCGTGAAGCGGCGCATGGAGCTCACAGGCACCACGCACGGCATCAGCATCTACGATGATTTCGCGCACCATCCCACCGCCATCACCACCACCATCGAAGGCCTGCGGCGGCATGTCGGCAAGGCACGGCTGATTGCCGTGCTGGAGGCCCGCTCCAACACCATGCGGATGGGGGTGCACAAGGAAACCCTCGCGCCAGCGCTGGCCGGTGCCGATGCCGTGTACCTGTTCGCGCCGCCGGATCTGGGCTGGGACGCCGGCGCGGTGGCGCGCAGCATTGGTCCCGCCGCCGTCACCGAGCCCAGCGTCGAGGCGCTGCTGGCACGCCTGGCGGCCGACCTGCGCCGCGGCGACCACGTGCTCATCATGAGCAATGGCGGCTTCGGCGGCCTGCACCAGAAACTGCTCGCGGCCCTGCAGCAGCGGCCATGAGCGAACGCATCGCGCTGTTCCCGCTGGGCACGGTGCTGTTTCCGCAGGGCGTGCTGCCATTGCGCATCTTCGAAACCCGCTACGTGGACATGGTCCGGCGCGTGATGCGCGAGCAGAGCGGCTTTGGCGTGGTGCTGATCCGCCAGGGCGCTGAAGTCGGCGCCATCGGTGACATCGCCGCCGTGGGCACGTATGCCCGCATCGTCGACTTCGACCAGATGCCCGATGGCCTGCTGAAGATTGTCGCGCGCGGCGAGCGCCGCTTCCGCGTGCTCTCGCGCGACACGCAGCCCGACGGGCTCCACTTCGCCCAGGTGGAGTGGCTGGAAGATGTCACCGAGCGGTTGGCCGAGAACGAATATCCGGAGCTGCGGGCCATGCTGGCGCAGGTGCTGGCCGACCTGGCCGAGGATTACCCCGCTGGTGAATCAAGAATGGAGGATGCGCTGTGGGTCAGCGGCCAGCTGGGGCAATTGCTGCCCGCGCCGCTGGAATTCCGCCAGCGCATCCTCGAGGCCGATGATCCGAAGCAGCGGCTCGACCTGATCGAATCAGCGCGCGCCAACAACTAGGCGCGGCGCCTGCTGCCAGTCGTGCAGCCATTTGAGCGCAGTCTCCACGCGGCCATCGGCGTGCAGCGTGAGCGTGCGCCAGGCCGGTGGCGCATCATCGGTCGCAAATTCATCCGACAGCGGCTTGAACTGCGAGCAGGTGGAAGGCGTTGCGATCATCCGCACGCCGTCGGCCATCTCATCCAGCTGCTGGTGTACATGTCCGAACAGCACGGTGCGCGCGCGCGGGAAACGCTGCAGCAGGTCGGTGAACTGCTGGCCATTGGCGACGCCGATGTCATCCAGCCAGCGGCTGCGCACGCGCACCGGGTGGTGGTGCAGGCAGATCAGCGCGTGGCGGTCGGGCGCGCTGGCCAGGGCCTGCTCGAGAAAGGCCAGCGACGCGGCCGCCAGCCGGCCACCGGTTTCGCCCGGCACCATGCTGTTCAGCAGGACTACCCGCCAGGCACCGATATCCCAGGTGCCATCCAGCTGGAAGGGCGGTGCGGACAAGGCGGCGCGCATGGCCGGCAGGTCGTCATGGTTGCCGGGTACGCACAGCACCGGCCGCGACAGCCCGCCGAGCTCGACGCGGAAATGTTCATAGCCGCCCGGGTCGTCCTGGACGATGTCGCCGGTGACCAGAATGGCCTGGCAGGCCTCGATTTCGGCCCGCGCCGCCGCCAGCACGGCCTGCAGAGCCGGCAGGGTGGGTACGCCGCGCAGCCGGCCAGCCGGATCGGTATAAAGGTGCGGGTCGGTCAGGTGCACCAACCGCAGCGGGTCGGGCTGGAAGGGGAATTTAGTCAAATGTTTCAGCCGCTTGGCTTCCTGCGGTGTCGGTCGTCGGGGAGTGACTTTACGGCTCGTTGGGGATCCGCAGAGTGACCGCCGTCAAAGCCTGGCAGCAGCCGATTTGCGATGCGCGCCTCGAGGCTGGAAAATGCGCGGCTCTTCACACTCGTCCTCGTCCCTCGTTTAACGGATTCCTGTCACTTTGATAACGCCTACTCGTCGCGAACTCGCCAATGCCATCCGTGCGCTTTCCATGGATGCCGTCCAACAGGCCAACTCCGGACATCCGGGCGCCCCGATGGGCATGGCGGACATCGCCGAAGTGCTGTGGCGAGATTATCTCAAGCACAACCCGGCTGACCCGCAGTGGCCGGATCGCGACAGGTTCGTGCTGTCGAATGGCCACGGCTCGATGCTGCTGTATTCGGTGCTGCACCTGGCCGGCTATCCGCTGACCATCGACGACCTGCGCAAGTTCCGGCAACTGGGCTCGCACACCGCGGGCCACCCCGAGCACGCGCCCGCGCTCGGCATCGAGACAACCACCGGTCCGCTGGGGCAGGGCATCGCCAATGCCGTCGGCATGGCACTGGCCGAGAAGCTGCTGGCCGCCGAGTTCAACCGTGACGGCCATGCCATCGTCGACCACCGCACCTGGGTATTCGTGGGCGACGGCTGCCTGATGGAAGGCATCTCGCACGAAGCCTGCTCGCTGGCCGGCACCCTGAAGCTCAACAAGCTGGTGGTGTTCTTCGACGACAACGGCATTTCCATCGATGGCGATGTGCGCGGCTGGTGCGGCGACGATACGCCGGCGCGCTTTGAAGCCTATGGCTGGAACGTGGTCCGCGTCGTCGACGGTCATGATGCCGCGGCGGTCGCCGCCGCCATCGAACAGGCCATGCAGAGCACCGACAAGCCCACGCTGATCTGCTGCCGCACGGTGATCGGCTGGGGCTCACCCAACAAGGCCGGTACCAAATCCACGCATGGCGAGGCGCTGGGCGTCGATGAGGTTGCGGCTACACGCACCAGGCTCGGCTGGACCTCCGCCGCTTTCGAGATTCCCGCTGCCATTGGCGCGGCCTGGGACCAGCGCCCGCGCGGCACGGCGGCGCAGGCTGCCTGGCATGAGCGCCTGGCCGCTTATTCAGGCGCGTATCCGGATGCGGCGCGCGAACTGGCGCGCCGCCACAGCGGGCAGTTGCCCGCCGATTTCGCCGCCATCGCACAGCGCGCGCTGGACGCCGCGCTTGCGGTGAGCGCGCCGCAGGCGACGCGGCAATCCTCGCAGGTGGCGCTGAATGCCATCGGCCCCTCGCTGGGCGAGCTGCTCGGCGGTTCGGCCGACCTCACCGGCTCCAACAACACCTTCCGCAAGGATTCAAAGGCGGTCACGCCCGCGGACTTCAGCGGCAACTACATCAACTACGGCGTGCGCGAGTTCGGCATGACCGCCGTCATGAACGGCCTCGCGCTGCATGGCGGCTTCCGGCCCTATGCCGGCACCTTCCTGGTGTTCAGCGACTATGCCCGCAACGCGGTGCGCATGGCCGCGCTGATGCGCCTGGGCGTCACGCTGGTGTATACGCACGATTCCATCGGCCTTGGTGAGGACGGACCGACGCACCAGCCGATCGAACATGTGGCATCACTGCGGGCCATGCCCAACCTCGCCATGTGGCGCCCTTGCGATGCGGTCGAGACGGCAGTGGCCTGGGTAGCCGCCGTGGCCCGGGTCGATGGCCCGACCGCGCTGGTGCTCACGCGGCAGGCGCTGCCGCCGCAGCCGCGCACCGCCGCGCAGGGCAAGGATATTGTCCGCGGCGGCTACATACTGGTGGAACCCGCCGGCACCCCGGACGCCATCGTGATCGCCACCGGCTCGGAGGTGGCCATTGCGGCGACCGCGGTCAGCGCGCTCAATGCGCAGGGGCGGCGTGTGCGGCTGGTGTCGATGCCCAGCACCGATGCCTTCGATCGCCAAGATGCGGCCTACCGCGAAGCCGTGCTGCCCGCTGCCATCACGCGGCGCGTGGCCATCGAAGCCGGCGCCACGCTGCCGTGGTGGAAGTACGTGGGGCTGCAGGGCCGCGTGCTGGGCATTGACACTTTCGGCGCGTCGGGCAAGGCCGCGGACCTGTACAAGCACTTCGGCCTGACGCCGGAGAAGCTGCAGGCCGCGGTACTCGAATTGTTTTGAATTAACAGCGAACAGCAGAGAAGGAAGGACGACATGGCGATCAAGGTAGGCATCAACGGTTACGGACGCATCGGCCGCAACATCCTGCGCGCGCTCTATGAAGCCAAGCGCACCAGCGACATCCAGATCGTGGCCATCAACGACCTGGGCGACGCTGCCACCAACGCTTACCTGACGCAGTACGACTCGGCGCATGGCAAGTTCCCGGGCACCGTCACCGCCGATGGCGATTCCATCGTGGTCAACGGCGATCGCATCAAGGTGTTCGCCGAACGCGACCCGGCCAAGCTGCCCTGGGGTTCGGTGGGCGTGGACATCGTGTTCGAGTGCACCGGCATCTTCACCAGCAAGGCGAAGGCTTCGGCACATATCGCCGGCGGCGCGAAAAAGGTGCTGATCTCGGCGCCCGGCGAGAAGGATGTGGATGCCACGGTGGTCTATGGTGTGAACCACGACGTGCTCACCTCGGCGATGACGGTGGTGTCGAATGCCTCGTGCACCACCAACTGCCTGGCGCCGCTGGCCAAGGTGCTGAACGATGCCATCGGCATCGAGTCCGGCCTGATGACCACCATCCACTCCTACACCAACGACCAGGTGCTCACGGATGTGTTCCACAAGGACATCCGCCGCGCCCGCTCGGCCACGCAGTCGATGATCCCGACCAAGACCGGCGCCGCCGCGGCCGTGGGCCTGGTGCTGCCGGAGCTCAAGGGCAAGCTCGACGGCTTCGCCATCCGCGTGCCGACCATCAATGTGTCGCTGGTGGATCTCACCTTCAAGCCCAAGCGCGCCACCTCGGTCGAGGAGATCAACAAGCTCGTCAAGGGCGCCGCGGAAGGCGCGCTCAAGGGCGTGCTGGTCTACACCGAGGCGCAGCTGGTCTCGATCGACTACAACCATGATCCGGCCTCGTCGACTTACGACGCCACCCTCACCAAGATCATCGACGGCAACCTGGTGAAGGTCTGCTCCTGGTATGACAACGAGTGGGGCTTCTCCAACCGCATGCTGGACACCGCGCTGGCCTGGAGCCGGGCCAAGTAGGCCCGGACCTTCCGCGATGAAAGTGCTGAAGCTCGCCGACCTGGATGTCGCGGGTCGGCGCGTGCTGATCCGCGAAGACCTGAACGTGCCCATCAGCGAGGGCGCGGTGACCAGCGATACGCGCATCCGCGCCGCGCTGCCGACCATCCGCCTCGCGCTGGAAAAGGGCGCGCGGGTGATCCTGCTGTCGCATCTGGGCCGCCCCGAGGAGGGCAAGTTCGATCCGGAGCTGTCGCTGGCCCCCGTGGCGCAGCGGCTGTCGGAACTGCTGGGCCAGAAGGTGCCGCTGGTGCCGGACTGGCTCGACGGCGTCAACGTCGAGCGCGGCCAGGTGGTGCTGTGCGAGAACGTGCGCTTCAACAAAGGCGAGAAGAAGGACAACGAGGCACTGGCCAGGCGCATGGCGGCGCTGTGCGATGTGTTCGTGATGGATGCCTTCGGCACCGCGCATCGCGCCGAGGCCAGCACGCATGGTGTCGCGCGCTTCGCGCCGGTGGCCTGCGCCGGCCCCTTGCTGGTGAGCGAACTGGATGCACTGGAGCTGGCGCTGGAAAAGCCGCAGCGGCCACTGGTGGCGATTGTTGCCGGCTCGAAGGTCAGCACCAAGCTCACCATCCTTGAATCGTTGCTGGAGAAGGTGGACCAGCTGATCGTAGGCGGTGGCATCGCCAACACCTTCCTCGCCGCAACGGGCGTGAACATCGGCAAGTCGCTGCACGAACCGGATATGCTCGACACCTGTCGCCGGCTGCTGGTGCGGGCGCGTGAGCGTGGCGCCGAGATCCCGCTGCCGAGCGACGTGGTGGTCGCCACGGAATTCGCCGCCACGGCGCATGCGGATGTGCGGCCCGTCGGCGGCGTGCATGCCAACGAGCTGATCCTTGATATCGGTCCGGACAGTGCCGAACAGCTGGCGAAGCTGATCGCGGGCGCCGGCACCGTGTTGTGGAACGGCCCGGTGGGCGTGTTCGAGTTCGACCAGTTCGGCGAGGGCACGCGGGCCATCGCCAATGCCATTGCCAGCAGCAAGGCATTCTCGCTCGCCGGCGGTGGCGACACGCTGGCAGCCATCGAGAAGTACGGCGTGACCGATGGCATTTCCTATATATCGACCGGCGGCGGCGCCTTCCTCGAGTTCGTCGAGGGCAAGCCCCTGCCGGCAGTGGTGGCGCTCGAAGAACGCGCCGCTGGATGACATGGAGTCCCTGTGAGCAATTCTGAATCCTTCCTGCGCCGTACCAAGATCGTCGCCACCCTTGGTCCTGCCACAGATGACCCGGCGGTGCTGGAGGGCATGCTGCGCGCCGGCCTTGATGTGGCCCGCATCAATTTCTCCCACGGCGGCAAGGAAGAGCAGCGGCGCCGCATCATCGCAGTGCGTGCCGCGGCCGAGAAGGTGGGGCGCACGGTGGGCATCCTGGCCGACCTGTCGGGCCCGAAGATCCGTATCGAGAGCTTCGAGAAAGGCCGCATCGACCTCGCCGAAGGCCAGCCGTTTGCGCTGGACATCGCGCTGGACCCGACTGCGGGCAATGAGCGCGAAGTGGGCTGCGCCTACAAGGACCTCACCAAGGACGTGAAACCGGGCGACATGCTGCTGCTGGCCGATGGCTACATCGTGCTGGAAGTGCTGTCGATGTCGGCCACCCGCATCGAGTGCATCACGCGCGCCGGTGGCGAACTGTCCAACCGCAAGGGTCTCAACAAGCAGGGCGGCGGCCTGTCGGCACCGGCCCTCACGGACAAGGATCTGGAATACATCCAGCTCGCCGCCGAGATGCATGTGGATTATCTCGCCGTCTCGTTCGCGCGCGATGCCGCGGACATGCGGCGCGCGCAGGCGGAGCTGCGCAAATGGCGTGGCACGGCGCACGTGGTGGCCAAGATCGAACGCCACGAGGCCATCGACAATCTCTCCGACATCCTCACCGCCGCGGATGCGGTGATGGTGGCGCGCGGCGACCTGGGCGTGGAAATGGGTTATGCAGCGCTCACCGGCCTGCAGAAGACCATCATCAGCCACGCGCAGCTGGCCAACCGCGTGGTGATCACCGCCACCCAGATGATGGAATCGATGATCAACAGCCCGGTGCCGACGCGCGCCGAGGTCAGTGACGTGGCCAATGCGGTTCTCGATGGCACCGATGCCGTCATGCTGTCGGCGGAAACCGCCGCCGGCCGTTACCCCGTCAAGGCCGTGCAGGCGATGGCGGATGTCATCGTGGGTGCCGAGCGTTACGAGATGGGGGCTGCCGCGGCGCGCGTGGTGCGCCGTACCGAAGGGCAGTTCGAGAACTCCGAGGAGGCGATTGCCAAGGCGGTGATGTACACCGCGCAGCACACGCATCCGAAGGCCATCGTGGCCCTGACCGAGTCCGGGCTCACGCCGCTGTGGATGAGCCGCATGCGTGCCGATATCCCCATCTTCGCATTCACGCGCCAGGACGTGACGCGCAGCCGCGTGACGCTCTATCGCGGTGTATACCCGGTGCTTTTCGACGTGACCACCGGCGAGCCTTCGCGCATGTACCAGGCCATTTTCGACCAGCTGCTGGACAAGGGCCTGGTCGACCTGGGCGACCAGATCATCCTGACCAAGGGCGATCTGTCCGGCGTGCAGGGCGGCACCAACTCCATGCAGATCCTGCGGGTGCGGCGCGGCGAGAACTAGCGCGCAGGGTTCAGCAGTGCGAGTTGGCCACTTTGACCAGCGGCAGTCCTTTACGTCCCTTCTGGAAGTAGCAGATCTCCACCAGGGTGGGCCAGAGCTCCAGCGAGCCCTTGATGACGCTCACGACGTCATCCACGATCCTGAGCAGGTTGTGCTGGAAGAAGTCCGGCTCGAATGCGTAGAAGGTCTTGTGCAGGCTCGCGGCGAACAGGCGCAGAGCCTCGGCCCGCCGCGGGTCGGAGGCCGTCTCCGCGCGTGACAGGGCGCGGGCATGCAGCCCCTGTATCTTGTCGAGGATCTCTGTCGCATCCCTGTCTGTCACCTCTCCGGCGTAGTCGAACGCGATCCCCAGTTCGTCAAGCCCTGACACCGAATCCTTGATGCGGCGCTTCAGCAGGTTTGCGACCTCCTCGTTGAGGATTTCCGAGGCCGGCGGATTGCGCATGTAATTGCTCTTGCTGTGGTTCTGGGCGGCGTCAACATGCGCGGCGGCGATGCCGTCCTGCTGGATCCACAGGCGGTAGATGTAATCTTCGAAGCGCAGGCGGGTAGGGAAGAACGGGGGCAGCCCGAATGTGTTGTCGTAGCCCGCGACGCCACAGTCCATGCGCCAGTTCTTCTTGGTGATGGCGGGGCGGAAGTTCTCGAGCACATAGATGTCATTGAGCTCGGCAGGGTCGATCTGGGTGTCGTTGCCGAGAAACATGTCGATGTAGTCGAGTGCGTCTATGTCGTTCGTGCCAGAGCGGAAAGTCTGCGCCATCTTCACCGTGGCGCTGTCCGGCAACGTCCCGCGCCTGACGAGCAGGGAGTTCTCCCGGCTCAGACCGGTCGTCGCGTTGGTCTCCAGGTCC
>JBEVNO010000002.1:0-32078 GCA_040508085.1 Steroidobacteraceae bacterium | reverse complement strand
TATCGAGAAGGCACGGTTCGCGGGCGCCAACGCCGCCCTGAGCGCCACCGCCACCGCCCAGGGTCGGCTCCTGGCTTCGATCTTTCCGCTCGTCATGTTCACGATGAATGCCTTCAGCATTGCCGTGCTGTGGTTCGGCGCGCACCGGATCGATGCCGGGCAGATGCAGATCGGCGCCCTGACCGCATTCCTGGTCTATCTGGTGCAGATCCTGATGTCGGTGATGATGTCCACCTTCATCCTCATGATCGCTCCCCGGGCCGCGGTATGCGCCGAGCGCATCCAGCAGGTGCTGGGAGCGGCGAGCAGCGTAGTTGCCCCGGCCAGCGGCGTGACGACCACCAGCGGACCGAGCCGGGTCGAGCTGCGCGGCGCGGAATTCTCCTATCCGGGCGCCGACGTGCCGCTGCTCCGCAAGGTGTCGTTCGTGGCGCAGGCAGGCAGGACGACCGCGATCATCGGCTCGACCGGCGCAGGCAAGACGACGCTGATCTCGTTGGTCCCGCGCCTGTTCGATGCCACGGGCGGCCAGGTGCTGGTGAGCGGCGTCGATGTGCGCGATCTGGATCCGGACTTCCTGGGCAGCCAGATAGGACTGGCGCCGCAGAAGGCGTATCTGTTCAGCGGCACGGTGGCCAGCAACCTGCGTTACGGCAAGCCGGACGCTACCGATGCGCAGATCTGGCACGCGCTGGAAGTGGCCCAGGCCGCCGATTTCGTGCGCGCGATGACCGGCGAACTGGAGGCACCCATCAGCCAGGGCGGCGGCAATCTTTCGGGCGGCCAGCGGCAGCGGCTGGCGATCGCACGGGCGCTGGTGCGGCGGCCCGGCATCTACATCTTCGACGATTCCTTCTCTGCGCTCGATGTGACCACCGACGCCAGACTGCGCGCGGCGCTGCGCCA
The DNA here is from genome assembly GCA_040508085.1 of Steroidobacteraceae bacterium. Classification (GTDB taxonomy): domain Bacteria; phylum Pseudomonadota; class Gammaproteobacteria; order Steroidobacterales; family Steroidobacteraceae; genus ZC4RG30. The sequence goes on along the minus strand of JBEVNO010000002.1, from coordinate 31,172 downwards.
GGAGACCCAGGATGCCGTGGTGATCATCGTCAGCCAGCGCATCGCCACGATTGCCGATGCCGACCAGATCCTGGTGCTGGAAGATGGCGCGATCGTCGGGGCGGGCACGCATGACGAATTGCTGCGGACTTGCCCGACCTATATCGAGATCGTCGATTCGCAGCTGAGCGCTGAGGAGACCGCTTGAGCCCGCCGCCTCCTGGAAGACCCGCCGTCAGATCGGCGGAGCGCCCGAAGTATGCGCCGCCGGCGGGGGGCGCCATGGGCGGCCGGATGTTCGGCGCGGTGGCGACCGAGAAATCCGTCAGCTTCGGGCCGTCGCTGAAGCGCCTGCTGGGTCATATGCGGCCGGAACGCGTGACGATGCTGCTCGTCATCGCCCTGGCCGTCGTCGGCATCCTGATGAGCGTGGTCGGACCGTGGATACTGGGTCAGGGCACCGACATCATTTTCCGTGGCGTGGTGGGCGCGCAGCTGCCGGCCGGTCCGGACAATGCGCAGGCGGTCGAAGGGCTGCGGGCGGCGGGCCGGACCACCTTTGCCAATCTGGTTGAAAAGCTGGCTGTGGTCCCCGGCCATGGCATCGACTTCGCAGCGCTGGGCCAGGTGCTGCTGATCGCGCTGGGCCTGTACGTGATTTCAGCGCTGTTCCTGTGGCTGCAGGGCTATCTGCTCAATGGCGCGGTACAGCGGTCGATCTACGCGATGCGCAACGATGTGGAGGCAAAGATCCACCGCCTGCCGCTCAGCTATTTCGACAGGATGGCGCGCGGTGAGCTGCTCAGCCGGGTTACCAATGACATCGACAATGTCTCACAGGCCCTGCAGCAGACTCTGAGCCAGGTGCTGACTTCGTTGCTCACGGTGATCGGTGTGACCGTGATGATGTTCGTGGTCTCGCCCATCCTGGCGACCATTGCCCTGGTGACCATACCGGTGTCGATGGTGGTGACCGGGATGATCGCCCGGCGATCGCAAAAGCACTTCGTGAACCAGTGGAAGAACACTGGCGAGCTCAACGCCCAGATCGAGGAAGCCTTCACTGGCCACGCCCTGGTCAAGGTGTTCGGCCGTCATCGTGAGGTGGAGGCGCGGTTCGCCGGCAAGAACCAGGAACTGTTCACTGCCAGCTTTGGCGGGCAGTTCATCTCCGGAATCATCATGCCGGTGATGATGTTCATCGGGAACCTGAACTATGTCGTCATTGCGCTGGTCGGGGGTTTGCGGGTCGCCAGCGGCTCGATGAACCTCGGCGACGTGCAGGCTTTCGTCCAGTACTCGCGGATGTTCACGCAGCCGCTGACGCAGCTGGCATCGATGGCGAACCTGCTGCAGTCAGGTGTGGCCTCGGCCGAGCGCGTGTTCGAGGTGCTGGATACGGCCGAAGAATCCGAGCAGGCCCGGGGCGGGCTGGGCGCTGCGCGCGGGCGCGTGGCCTTCGAGCATGTCTCGTTCGCCTATGATCTGGCGAAACCCCTGATCACCGACCTGTCGCTGGTGGCAGAGCCGGGCCAGACCGTGGCTATCGTCGGGCCGACGGGCGCCGGGAAGACGACCCTGGTCAATCTGATCATGCGCTTCTACGAACTGGACGCTGGGCGCATCACCCTGGATGGCGTCGACATCAGCACGGTGCCACGCGCTGAGCTGCGCAGCAGGATCGGCATGGTCCTGCAGGACACCTGGCTGTTCCATGGCAGCATTCGCGACAACATCGCCTACGGCCGCCCGGATGCCAGCGAGGCGCAGATCCATGCCGCAGCCGCGGCTACCTATGTCGACCGCTTCGTCCATTCCCTGCCCAAGGGCTATGACACGATGATCGATGAGGAAGGCAGCAACATCAGCGCCGGCGAGAAGCAGCTGCTGACCATTGCCCGCGCCTTCCTGGCCGATCCCGCGCTGCTGATCCTCGACGAGGCAACCAGCTCGGTTGATACCCGGACCGAGGTGCTGGTGCAGCGGGCCATGGCCGTGCTGCGGTCGGAACGGACCAGCTTCGTGATCGCCCACCGGCTGTCGACCATCCGCGATGCCGATGTGATCCTGGTCATGGAGAATGGCGCCATCGTCGAAATGGGCACTCACGCCGCGCTGCTGGCTGGACAGGGGCGCTATTTTGCGCTCTACAACTCGCAGTTCGCTGAGGGCGCTTCGTAAGCTGCGGGCCGGGCTACAGCAGTGCGAGGTCGCGCATCGCGGCGTCGGGGAACACCTGCTCCAGCTGCGCAGCGGACAGGCCGTACATGCGCTGGAAGATGCCGCCCAGCAGCGCGCGATAGTCAGTGAGGACCGGCAGGTCGCGATTCTGGAACAGGCTGCCGGCGACGAGCCGCTGCTGCTCGCCGGCGATGCGTCCGCCAGCGATGGCACCGCCCGCCACCCAATACACGCTGCCGTGCCCATGGTCGGTTCCGGCGTTGCCGTTTTCGCGGAAGGTACGGCCGAACTCGGATACCACCACCACCACCGTGTTGTGCCACTGCGGCCCGAGTTCCTGAGACAGCGCCTGGATGCCGCGCCCCAGGCTGTCGAGATTTGCCGCCAGCTGCGGGTTCTCATTGACGTGCGTATCCCACCCACCGACATCAATGAACCCGATGCCGTAGTCCTGGCGCAGCAGTCTGCCGATGCGCATGGCCTCGAGCTCGAATCCCTTGGCCGTGATGGCGCCGCGACTGGCGGCCTGCATCTCCTGCTGGAAGGCAGTGCTCACCTGGGCCTGCAGCTCCAGCCCCTCGCGCACCGCCGCCTGCAGCGGATGACCGACATACAGGCTGGCGAGCACTTCCGCCTGGCGCTCATCGAAAGGTGGCTTGCCGACCGATTTCAATGAGATGTTGGGTATGCCGTCGGCGCCGCGCATGCAGACCGGCAGCGCATCGGTGAACGCGATGGGCTTTGCACCGCTGAGCGTGGCAGACAGCCGCGCCAGGAAGCCCGAACGCAGATCGCGGGCCGCGCCAGCGCCCTGTGTCTGGCCGAGCTCGATGTCGTCCTGTGTTTCGAAGTGGCTGCGCGTCAGATCCGGGGTGCCGGCGAACGGCACGAAGGCCAGCTCCTTGCGCGCATAAAGCGGCGCCATGGTCGCCACCAGCGCCGGCGACAACGCCCAGTCGGCATCCAGCGCGAGGGCACCGGCATCAGTCTGCGTCGCGCGCTGGTCGAGCGAACCCGCTGCGGCCAGGGCTGCGAGGTCCGCGCCGGTGGGTCGTGCGATGGCGATGCTCGGTCGCGACTCATAATAGAAACTGCTCGCATAGGGTACGAGCAGATTCAGGCAATCGTAGCCGCCGCGCAGGAACACCAGCAGGAATCGCGGCGCTTCGGGTGGCGCGGCATGCAGCAGGCCGAAGCGGCCGGTGGCACCGGCCAGCGCCAGCGTCGCCGCGGAGCGCAGCAGGGAACGACGCGTAGTCATCGGTAGTTCAACTCCGGTGATGCGAGCAGCAAGGTGTTCCACTCGGTTTGCGAGGCGGCATTGCCGAGCGCCGTGCGGGTCTGCTCGGAGAGCGTGGTTTCCACCGTATCGAAGTACAGACGGTTCGCGAGCTGGGGAAAACCCGGCGCCACGGTGCCCGAATCCGACTGGAACAGGCCGGCATTTCCCGAGCCGATGGCGCGCGCCATCTCGAAGCGCCGGCTCATCTGGCCGGAGCTGCCCCAGGCGGACTGGATCAGCGGGTAGCCGTCGGGGGTCGCGCGGCCGAACAGCGGCTCTCCGAGCGAGCCGAGCCAGTTGACGATCGGCTGCGTGTTGCTGATCGGGCGCCCGTCATAGGCCAGGCGCAGGCTGCCGATCACGAAATGCATCGGATCCTTGAACTTGTGGCCCAGCGAGGCCGCAAACTCGCGCGATTCCAGCATGGTGACCAGCACGGCGCGCAGGTCGCCACCGGATCGGGTGAATGTGCTTGCCATGCGCTCGACCAGCGCTGTCGGCGGCTCGTCCGACACGAAATACATCGCAAGACGCGTCGACACGAAGCGCGCACAGGCCGGCTGCGCGACGATGCGATCCACTGCCTGCTCGATTTCGCTGAACCCCTGACCTGCCACCGGCGCGCCCAGCAGCTGCTTGGCACCGAAATCATGGCGCGCCGGATTGAACTCGAACCCGCCGGCCCGCCGGTACAACGGCTGCCATTCGGGCTTCAGTTTCGGCGGGTCAGGTCCTGCGGCAACGCCGGCGCCGGTGAGCACGCGCGCCAGCTCCTGCACGTCCTGCTGCTCGTACCCGCCATCGACGCCGAGCGTATGCAGCTCCAGCAGCTCGCGCGCGTAGTTCTCGTTGAGGCGTCCAGCGGCGTTCTGCGCATTGTCCAGATACTGCAACATCGCGGGGTGGGTCAGCGTCGCCAGCACCAGGTCGCGGAAGCGTCCCAGCATGTGCGGGCGGATCGCCTGGTCCATGTAGTCCGCCAGCAGCCAGCGGACGTTGGCCTTGCCCTGGTGGATGCTGAAATGATTCGCCCAGAACCAGGCCAGCTGCTCCTGCAGCTGCAGCGGCGAATACACGGCTCGCAGCAGCTCGCGGCGCACGGCCTCGGCGCCCAGCGCATTGCCGCGCTGGTTGAGCTGCTGCTGGGCCGCGGCGCGCTGGTCCTCAGGAAGCTCGCGGATGCGTTGCTGCCCTGCCTGGACCTCGGCGAGCAAATCTGCACCGCTGCGGCGGGACACTTCCATGGCGTCGATCTGGGCGCGGATCGGAGCGGGCAGGCCCGTTGCAGGGGTCGCGGGCATGAGCTGCGCTGCCAGAAACTTGCGGCGACCCTGCCTGGCCATCTGCTCCACGCTCGATGGGTTGATGCCGTAAGACACCCGGGTCAGCCAGCGCAAGTCATCCACACGCGGTGCAGCCCCTGCTGGCTGCGCGGCCAGACAGATACTCAACAGGCTCCCGGCGAGGCCACTCTTCCATCCAGATTTAGCTGGCATGCGCCATACGCTACACGCCCGCCGTCCAGCCGCGGGCGACGGGGGTGGACACTTTGGCTGTAGGAATTCTCCGACCTGGCGCCGGGCGCACGCCTGCCGGCGGTCGGCGCTATTTCGGATAGTTGAAGATGATGTTCACCCGGCGGTTGTCCTGCTGGCCCTGCAACGTCGTGTTGTACGAGAACTGCCGGGTGTTGCCGAAGCCGGCCGCGGTCAGCCGCGACCGCGCCACTCCGAAGTTCTCCACCAGATAGGTCACCACGTTCTGCGCACGCCGCAGCGACATCTCCTCCGACAATTGGGGCGTTGCCTGCAGATTGCCGGTGTGGCCTTCCACAGTGGCAGTGACTGCCGGATTGGCCTTCAGGAAATCCGCCACCTCGCGCAGCTGTGCGTTGTATTGCGATTTGACGTCAGCACTGTTCTGGTCGAACTCGATCAGCAGCGCCATGGTCAGGCGGGCTTCCTTGACGCTCAGCCCCGCCACATCCGAAGCACACTCGATGACCGTCTCGATGCGGCGGTTCTGCCGCCTGCCAGCTTCGGTGCGGTTGTCTGCAACCGGGCGGCTTTCGCCGTAACCGACTGCGGTGAGCTGCTGCGGCCCTATGCGGAAGGTTCTCAGCAGGTATGCGGCCACATTGTCGGCGCGCCGCTTAGAGAGCAGCATGTTCGCCTCCTCAGAACCCACGTCATCGGTGTAGCCGGCGATCACTGCCGTATTGGAGGGATAGGTCTGCAGGAATGTGCCCGCCACCTTGAGCTTTTCCAGGTCCTCACGCTCCACGGCGGCCTTGTTGATCTCGAAATGCAGGTCCAGCACGCTGCAGTAGCGCTGCGTGCGCGGCGCCTCTGGCGCAGGTGCAGGCGGCGGGGGTGCAGGCGGCGCCACAGCCGCGGGCGGGGCAGGCGGCGGCGTGCGGGCGACTGCCACCGGCGCAGCCACGTGCCGCCCGAACCGGTACAGCAGGCCGATGGAAAACATGTCGATATCGGCCTTGCGGTCCGTCGGATCGTCGATGCGATAGCGTTCAGCCTCGGCCCGCATGGCGAATGAAGGCGTGAAGAGCCACTGCATGCCGGCGCCGAACTTGTAGTTCAGATTGCGCTCGCTGCGGTCGGGCGTGAGCACGTTGACACTGCCGCTGCCGACGAAGGCATCCCGCACTTCCGCATAATTGGCGCCGACGCGTCCGAACAGCGAGAAGCGGTCGCCCATCGGGAGAAACGCCAGCGCGTCGAGGTTTACGCCATTGAGGCGCATGTTGCCGCGCAGTGAGCCGGGCGGAGTGGTGCCGGCCAGGTAGCCGAAACGGCCAGGGTCGAAATAGCCGCCTTCCATTGCGAAGTAGCGGCTGAAATCGTATCCCGCAAAGGCCTTGTAGGCGAAGTGGTCATTGTCATCCGCGATGAAGTTGGTGGCGAAGCCTGCGCCCTGCAGGCCACTGACGATATCGTCGTCGTTGATGGTGGCGCGCGCCTGGCCCGCATTGATGCCGAGATACCAGCCGGTATCCTGCGCTGCTGCCATGTGTGAGGCCAGTGCCGCACATACCGCCATGGCCACTGCCCCCGGCGCTGCTGAAATTTTCATGCTGTCTCCGAAGTCTGTTGCCGGCTCACTGGCCAGGTACGTTGATGACCGTGTTGACGAGGGTTACTGACGCGCCCAGGGACAGGGCCCTGCCTTCAAGCGTCAGGATCGCGACGTTGCCGAAAGTCGAGAAGGCGGATCCGGCCTGCGAAATGATGGTTCCGACCATCGTGCCGCCGCCACCCGCGTTGATGATGGCGGCGCTTCCCACCTGCCAGAACACGTTCTTCGGCTGTGCGCCGCCCACCAGGATGATGCTCTGCGGGAAAGCGGCACCGGGGCCACCGACTGTGAGCGAGGTGGCCATCTGGAATACCCACACTGCGTTGGTGTTGCCCTGCGCATCCAGCGTCAGGTCTCCCCCCTCGATCAGGAATGAGCCGGCAGGTGCGGTGTACACACCTGGGGCAAGCGTGAGTCCCGCAAGGTTGCCCCCGGGGTTGGCACCGGAGGGCATTGCCACCAGCTGGTTGTAGGCTACTTCGGCGTCAAGCCGCGCCTGCGTGGCGGCGGCGCACGAGGCCGCATTCACGCCAGCGGAGGTCGGGCCGGTGATGGAATTGGTGCAGGTGTAGATGCGTCCGTTGACTGTGCCGCGATTGGCGCCAGTTTCGGTATACACATCGCCCGCGGAGTCGTGGAAACCCGTGATGGATGAGGTGGTCGTGGCGATGGTCCCGATGTCGCCGTTCACCACCGTCAGGGTGCCGGTGTTGGTCATGCCGGCGCTGCCGCCGAATGTGCCGAATGGCGAGACGGTGCCAAGTCGCGGCGCCACCAGGCAGGCACCCGTGGCCGCACCGGCGGTGAATGACCACGTGTAATCAGCCGCGAGCGTGTTGCCCGGGACCGCGAGATCGCGGATGCCCGCAGCGCCGCCGGTAAGGGTGGCAACGTAGGTCGACCCCGTCACGAGCACTGTTTGCGGAGTGAAGGTGGCGACGCGTCCGGTCGCGACATCCACCGTCACCGTCGCCGCCAGCACCGGTGTCGAGGCGGGGGGACCAGTGAGCTTGAACGTCGCGGCGGTCACGCTGGCCGGATCCAGCCGCAGGCCCGAGGGCAGCGAGAACGTGGCATTGACGGTGGCGTTCGGGCACACGCCGACAGCGTTGTTCGCGGGACTGGTGGACAGCACCGATATGTTGGCGACCGGCGCCGGCGATGCCGTGGTGAAGCTCCACACGTAATCACTGGCGGCGGGCAGCGGCGCCTGATTGCCACCCAGCGAATTGCCGGCCAGGTCGCTGATCGCGGTGGTGAGCCGGGCTGTGTAGGTGGTACCGACTGCAAGAGCCGCGGCAGGCGTAAACACCGCGCTGCTGCTGCTCACCACATAGGTTACGGTGCCCGCTGGCGCGACGCAGGGTGAGCTGCAGGTGAGCACGAAGCTGCCCGGCGCCGTCACCGAGGCCGGCGACATGTTCTCGGAGAAGGTTGCGACAACCCCGGTATTGCTGGGGACACCGCTGGGCCCGGGCGTCGAAGTGGCGGGACTGGTGAGCGTCACGCCGGGCCGCGTGGTATCGGAGGTCTGTCCAGTGACGAAGGTCCACACATAGTCACTGGCAGCCGGCAACGCGGCCTGATTGCCGGCCAGCTGGTTCCCGGCCAGATCGGTGACGGCGGCGGTGATGCGGGCCGTATAGGTCGTGTCCGGAGTCAGCGCAGCGGCGGGCCTGAACATCGCCGCGCGGCTGCTGGCGGAATACGTAACAGTGCCGCTCGGCGAGACGCAGGGGGATGTGCAGCTCAGGGTGAAGCGCCCTGCCGGCGTAATGGACGAGGCCAGCATGTCCTCCGTAAAGGAGGCAACGACGGCGGTGTTCAGGCCCTGTCCCGAAGGTATCGGGATCGACGTGGCCGGCGCCGTCGAGGTCACCATCGGACGCGTGGTGTCGGGTACAGGGCCGGTGGTGAAGCTCCAGGTCCGTGGCGCCACGAGCGGCAAGTTGGTAGCCAGGCTTCGCGCGCCTGCCACCGTCGCGGTGTACCGCGTCAGGGGCGCGAGGGGCGCGGCTGGCGTGAATGTCGCGATGCGTGCGGTCGAATCCAGGGTTACGGCACCAGCAGGACTTACGCAGGGCGCCTGGCAGGTCACCGTGAAGGACGCACCGGCGGCAATGGGCGCCATCGGCTCGCTGAACGTGGCCGTGATCACGGTACCGGTAAATGGCACGGCGGTGGCGCCGTCCGCCGGTGCCACCAGCGTCACGCTGGGAGCCATCGTCGCCGCTCCCCCACCGAGAATCGGATCCTTGTCTGCACCGCAGCCCGACAGCAGGGCGGCCAGTGCGGCGCCGCACAGCATCAGCCTGCAGGGCAGGAGTTCGAATCTGGTCATGGGAGTTCCTCGTCGATGGATCGGGAGCTGCGTGCACGGAGGGCACGCGCGAGGGTGGCTACGCAATGGCAGCCAGCCGGGGATGACCCACAATGGGCGCCAATGCTGCCGCAGTCCGTGCGGTGCCACACATTTGCGACCCTCCACCCTCTGCGCCCGCCTGCCCGACAGGCACGACCCGTCGTTGCGGGCCACGGAAGGCCGCCACTAAGATCCGGGTGCGAATTCGCCGCTGCTGACTTAAACAGGCCATCCATGCGTTACCGACTGCGCGCCTGCCGGGCTTTGCTCTGCACGGCGCTTCTCGCGAGCCAGATCTGTCCGGCTGCCGACGCCAATACTCCGGACCTGACACAGTTGCAGAAGATGTCGGCGCGCTTCGCCGCGGTGGATGTGCGCGTGGATGTGTCGAAGCTGCCAGAGAACGAGCGCCAGGCGCTGGTGCGCATCATCCAGGCGGCGCAGCTGCTGGATGGCCTCTACATGCGGCAGATGTCAGCGCGCAGTGAATCGCGCGTGCTGCAGCTGCTGGCCGATACCTCCCCGCTCGGCCGCGCGCGTCTCGACTATTTCCTGCTCAACAAGGGACCCTGGTCGGCGCTGGATGACGACGCGCCCTTCCTGCCCGGAGTCGAGGAGAAGCCGGCGCAGTCGAATTTCTACCCGGCGGACGCAACTCGGGCGGAAGTCGAGGCGTGGATGAACACACTGTCGAAAGCAGAGAAAGATGCGGCAACGGGGTTTTTCACCACCATCCGGCGCAACCCTGCGGGCCAGCTGGTTGCTGTGCCCTACTCGCAGGAATACCAGGGCGAACTGATGGAAATGGCGCAGCTGCTGCGCGCAGCCGCAGCGCTGACCAGCCAGCCCACGCTGAAGTCGTTCCTCGAGAAGCGGGCTGCTGCCTTCATCAGCAACGACTACTACGCCAGTGACATAGCCTGGATGGAACTGGATGCCTCCATTGAACCTACCATCGGGCCCTACGAGGTCTATCAGGACGAGTGGTTCAACTTCAAGGCGGCCTTCGAAGCCTTCATCACGCTGACGGATGTCGAAGAGACCCGGAAACTCGAGGGTTTCAGCAGTGAGCTGCAGGAGCTCGAGGACCACCTGCCCATTGATCCGAAGTACCGGCGCGCGAAGCTGGGGGGCTTCTCGCCCATTCGTGTGGTCAACGTGGTCTACAACTCCGGTGATGCCAACCACGATGTGCAGACAGCCGCTTTCAACCTGCCCAACGATGAGCGGGTTGTCACCGAGAAAGGCTCCAAACGCATCATGCTGAAGAACTTCCAGGAGGCGAAGTTCGAGAAAGTGCTGGTGCCGATCGCCGATGTCGCCATCCTGCCGGCCGATCAGGGGCTGGTAGCCTTCGAGCCTTTCTTCACGCATGTGCTGATGCACGAGCTGATGCACGGGCTCGGGCCGCAGGCCATCAGCGTGGGCGGGCGCAGCACCACGGTCCGCCAGGAGCTGAAGGAACTGAACGGCGCACTCGAGGAGGCCAAGGCCGATGTGTCCGGGCTGTGGGCACTGCAGTATCTGATGGACAAAGGTGTCATCGACAAGAAGCTCGAACGCTCCATGTACACCACCTTCCTCGCGTCCACATTCCGCACCTTGCGATTCGGCCTGGCAGAGACGCATGCGAAGGGAGTGGCCATGCAACTGAACAACCTGCTGGACCACGGGGCGGTCCGCATCGCGGCGGATGGCCGCTTCTCCATCGACGTGCCCAGGGCCAAGAAGGCAGTAACGGATCTCACTCGCCGCATCATGACCATTCAGGCCACAGGCGATTACCGCGCGGCGGACGCGTTGCTGAAGAAGACGGTGATGATCCGGCCGGAAACGCAGCGGATACTGGACCGTCTGGGAGAGGTCCCCGTGGACATCGTTCCCCGTCTGGTCACGGCGCAGCAGTTGCTGGCCGACGAGGCCCGGCACTGACGGCTGTGTAATCGCGCGCGGCCGGCAGGCCCCGCGCTGCGTCAGCTGTGATCCTTGGTGTGCTTGGCGAAATATTCGCGGTGTGCCGCGTCTTTCTCGCGCTTGGCTGCAGCGGCCTGACCACGGGCCGCCGCCGCGGACTGCGCCCGCGTCCTGCCGGTGCTGACGGCTGCCGATGAAGGGAAGAATCGTTGCGGGTCCGGCGCGCCACAGGCCGGACAGACCGGCTGCTCGTCGCCCCGGATGAGCAGTTCGAACCGCTGCTGGCAGCGACGGCACTGGTAGTCATAGATAGGCATGGGCGTAAAGATAACTCCGAAGCCGGCATGGGCATACCCGCCGCCGCGGTGGTCGCACCATCAGCAGCGCGGGCGGGCCCGCGTCGGGCCATAATTGCCACATGGCCCCGACCCTTCCTTGCGGACGCTGGCAGGATTTCACCAGCGGCGCGCTGGCGCAGCTCGATGTGGAACTCAGCATCGGGCTGCTGCCCGTGGCGGCCGTGGAACAGCACGGACCGCATCTGCCGGTGGGCACGGACGCGCTGATCAACGCGGCGCTGATCGAGGCATTGCTGAAGCGCCGGTTTCCCGGACTGCTGGCGTTGCCGGCGCAGGACATTGGCCACAGTCTCGAGCACCGCTCGTTTCCGGGCACGCTGACCATCGCCGCCGAGGCCCTGCTGGCAACGTGGGAGAACATCGGAGGCAGCGTGGCCGCCTGCGGGCTGCGCAAGCTGGTCATCCTCAACACGCATGGCGGCAATGTGCCGCTGGTGCAGCTGGCGGCGCTGCGCCTGCGTGCTTCGCATCGCATGCTGGTGGTGCGCGCGAATTACTTCGCCTTTGGCAGCCCGCCTGGGCTCTTCGAGGCGGACGAGCTGCGCCATGGTTTCCACGGTGGGGAGATGGAAACCTCACTGATGCTGCATCTTTATCCGCATCTTGTGCATGGTGAGGCACGTGCGGATTTCGATGCGCTGCCGCGGCAGATGGCGGCGCGCAACCAGTGGCTGGGCGTGGAAAAGCCGCTGGGTTTCGGTTGGCTGAGCCAGGATCTGCACCCGCTCGGTGTGTGCGGCAACGCCGCGCGGGCCGACGCCGCGCGGGGCGCCACCTTGTTCGAGCACCTGCTGGAAGGGCTGGAGCAGCTGCTGCGCGAGGTGGCGCAGACGCCGCTGTCTACATTGAACGACTGAACCGGCTGGCGCGCCTCACAGCGACACATCCGGCACCAGGTGGCCGGCGCGCTCGCGCTTGGCACGCAGGTAGCGGACATTGTGGCGGTTCACCGCGCCGATCACCCTCTCGCCCGACACGATCTCCAGACCCGCCTGCGTGAGAGCCGCGAGCTTGGCCGGATTATTAGTGAGCAAGCGGATGCGATTGAACTGCAGCTGTTGCAGCATCGCGGCGGCCACGCCGTAGCTGCGCTCATCGTCGCGGAAGCCCAGATGCTGGTCGGCATCGATGGTGTCGAGGCCCGCATCCTGCAGGCGGTATGCGCGCAGCTTGTTCGCAAGGCCAATGCCGCGGCCCTCCTGCGCAAGATAAAGAAGAACGCCGCCGCCCACCGCCGCCAGCTGGTCCACCGCACCACGCAGCTGGTCGCCGCAATCGCAGCGCAGGCTGCCGAGCAGGTCGCCGGTGAGGCAGGCCGAATGCATGCGTACCGAGACGGCCTCGCCCGCATCGCGCTGCGCGGCAGCGTCACCGACCAGTACCGCGACATGCTCGGAGGCGTCGCGCGCATCGCGGAACAGCACCAGCCGGCAATTCTCATGACCGGCCAACGGCACCCGGGCCTCGCTTACGATCTGCACGCACTGGGCATCAAGCGCCTCACCCGGTGCAACTTCGCGCAGCTGCGCAGGCCTGACTTGCAGGATATGGTCCTCTGTTGCCGGCTGCGCACTGCGCAGCAGCACTACAGCCGGCAGCAGCCGCGACTGGCGCGCCAGCTCGAGAATGGCAGTGCTGGTGCCGTCGCATGGCACTGCGGCAGGCAGATGTGTCGGCGGCGTCATGTTGTCGCTGCCGGCAAGCTCGGCGATGCGTTGCAGGTCGGCGCCGCGCAAGGGCAGCAACACACCGGTCGCGGCCGCATCGCTGTCTATGCGCAAGGTCTGCGCACGCTGGGTGGTGATCGCCAGCCACAGTTCGCTGTGCTGCTGCAGCGCCAATTGCGACAGGCGCTCCAGCATTTCCGGCGTCATGGTTTCCGCGGCGACTGCGAGCCAGCCCTGCTCGACACCCGCGCCATGAAAATAGATGGCGCGCCCTCGCCGCAGTTCCCCGATGGCACGTTCGACGGCCAGCGCCGCGCGATGCCCGTTGAGCGAGCGCAGCTGAAGGTTGGCGGATGAGATTTGCGGCATGAGGATTCCCGTGGCGTTCTGGCGCTAGGATAACCTGTCGCCCCCGCAACTCCTGTCAGCGGACTCCGACCCAAGGGATCCCATCTTGCTCGATATGATCGATGACAGCGCCGGCTGGATGTGGCCGACCCTGCGCGCCGCCGCGGCCCTGGCGCGCAATGGACTGGACCGCGACCGCGCCGCCGGGTTCCGTCTCGGGGCTGAGGGCCGCCTGCAGGCCGTCGGGCGAGGGCCGGCCACTTTGCGCTGGGATCCGGCGCGTGCCTGGATGGCCGCCGATGTCGCTGCCGGCGAGCGCGATTTCCTGGATCTGTATCTGCCCTTGTGCGGCGCCGATGCCGCGCATCCGGTGGCTGTGGGGCAGCTCGGGCAGAGCCTCGACGGTTTCATCGCCACCGCGGCGGGCGACTCCTACTATGTCAGCGGCAAGCCTGCCCTGCTCCACCTGCACCGCCTGCGCGCACTCTGTGATGCCGTCATCATCGGCGCTGGCACCGTGGCCACCGACAACCCCTTGCTGACCACTCGGCTGGTGCCGGGCGCCAACGCGCTGCGGGTGGTGCTGGATCCCGCGGGCCAATTGCCGGCAACACGGCGCGCCTTCGACCATTCGGCCCCCAGCCTGCGCGTGTGTGCGGCGCAGGCGCTGCCTGCCACTGGCGCGGTGCAGCTGCCCGCGCACGTGGACACACTGACGCTGCCCGGCGCGCGCCTCGATCCGACCGCAGTGCTCGCAGCTTTGCGGCTGCGCGGCCATGCCTGCGTGCTGGTGGAAGGCGGCGGCGTGACAGTCTCTGCCTTCCTCGCTGCGGGGTTGCTGGATCGCCTGCACCTGCTGGTGGCGCCGCTGCTCATCGGCAGCGGCCGGCCTGGAATACGGATCCCCCCGCGGGAGCCGTTGGCCGACTGCCTGCGGCCGCCCACCAGGCGCCACCTTGTCGGCGAGGATGTGCTGTTCGACTGCGCGCTGCGCGCAGTCATTGCCGCACCGCGCTAGCCTGCGCGTGGTGTCGCCAGCAGGTCGAGGTGGCCCACCTGCAACCGCAGAGCCCGCGCGCTGATCTGTGTGAAACGGGCCGCACGCCAGGCATTGAGCCGGGCGGTAGCGGCGGGCGCAACGCTCACCGCGGCATCCGTCCATCCCGCCACCAGTTCGCGCTGCAGCAGCGCTGCGTCGGCCCCGAGCAACCAGTCGCTGCGCGCGACGTGGATGTCATAGGGCTGCTGCGCCAGCAGCCCGCGCAGGGCGGGCACGGCCGCCGGACCCAGTGCCGCACCGAAACTCTTCTCACCCTGCTGGTGGCGGTTCACCAGGTCACGCAGCAGGTCGTCATCCGGCAACGGCGGGTCGCAGCTGATACGGCCGTCGTAGCTCATCGAGAAATACAAGGTTGCGCGTACCACGCAGCACCGGCGGACCAGCTGCGCGATCCACTCCGCTGACACCAGATCCAGCAATGCGGATGCCGTCACCAGAGTTGAGGTGCTGGTGGAGGACCCGATGGGAAGGTCGGCGAGCCCCGTTGCCAGGTCGATGTGGCGGCATTGTAGTGCGACCTCACGCCCCGCCCCGATCAGGGTCTGCCCGTGCGCGTCCCATTGCCAGCCCGCAGCTTCAGCCCAGCTGCGCAGACGCCCTTGCAGGGCCGCGAGCAGGTGCGGGTCGTGATCGAGCAGCCACCAGTGCTGGCGCACTGCCAGCAGCGGCGCCAGCGCGCGCAGGTTGGCGGCGGAACCAGTGCCCAGATCCACAACCTGCAGCAGTGGCGCCGGTGGCAGCGATGCGGCCAGCAGCGCGAGCAGGCCAGCGTCGCGCGCACACCGATCGGCAGGTTCGCGCAGCGCCAGCCAGTCAGCGGAGAAGCTCTCGTCACTCATGCCGACAGCGCCGCAGCGAAGTCTGCCGCCGCAGCGGACCAGTCGCGGGCAGGCCGCAGCTGCGCCAGGCATCGCGCGGACAGGTGATGCAGCTGCCGGGCATCGGACAGCAGCGGATGCAAGGCGCGCTGCAGTCCGGCAACGTCGCCGGGCTCCACCAGCAGGCCGCGTTCTTCGCCCACCAGCTGCGCGATGGCACCGGTGCGTGTCGCGACCACCGGCAAACCCGCCGCCACCGCCTCGGCCACTGCCATGCCATAGCCCTCGTAACGCGTGGCCAGCACGCAGAGGTCCGCATCGGACTGCAGGCCGGCCAGCGCTGCCGGTGATATCTCCCCGTGCAGCGTCACGCGTCCGGACAGGCCCGTGGCATCCAGACGGGACCGCAGCTGGGCCGCCGTGGCGGGGTGGCGCGAAGTGCTGCCGACGCAGTCGAGCCGCCAGGGCAGATGCCGCAGCGGCGCCAGCGCCTGCACCAGCACATCATGGCCTTTGCGCGGCACCAGTGTGGCGACGCACAGCAGCCGCACCACATGGCCGGGCAGCAGCAGGCGATCGATGTCACGGGATTCAGGCCGGGCCACCTCGGTCCCCGGCTCCACCACGCGGATGTCGCGCTCCACCTCCCATTCACGCAGCACCGCGGCCGTTGCCGCACTGGTCACGATCACGCGCGCGACACAGCGCAGCGCCTGCAGCTCGGACTGCCGCAGCTGCGCAGCCTGAGCAGCTGCCAGACCGCTTTCCAGCGCCAGCGGATGATGCACCAGAGCGATGATGCGCAGGCGCGCTGCTTCGGCGCACACCTGCGCCGGCATTGCGCCCAGAGCCAACCCATCGATTACCACGCAGGCGCCATCATCAAGGGCAGCCAGCACGGCTGCTGCATCGCTCAGCGCAGCGACGGATGGCATTGGAAAGCCCGCATCCAGCGCGTGCAGCCGTGGCTGCCAGCCCTGCTGCGCCAGACCCGCCAGCATGCGCCGGTCGTATTCGTAACCGCCGGTCATGCTGGCAATGTCGCCAGGCACCAGCATGTGCAGCGTCCCCACTGACGGTTCAGGCAGGACGCTCTCCGTTGCCCAGTGGCGCCTCGTAGGCGGCCCAGGCGATATGCGACTCGTGCAGCACTACGCGCAGGCTGGTCACGCCCAGGGCGGCTGCGCCCAGCTCGCCCGCCAGCACGCGCAGCGCAATGCGTTCATGCACTACGCCCGCCAGGAATTCGGTGGACGTGTTGCGGCCGGCGAATTCAGGCAGCTCGTCGAGATTGCGGTAGTTCAATGCGGCCAGCACGGCCTTCAGGGAATCCGCCGCGCGCCCGATGTCCACCACCAGGCCATCCGCGTCGAGCACATGCCGACGGAACTCGAGATCGACGACATAGGTTGCGCCATGCAGGCGCTGCGCTGGTCCGAACACTTCGCCGGAAAAGCTGTGCGCAATCATCAGGTGGTCACGAACACATACCGAATACATCAGTCGTACCTCACACGGTGCAATATTGCCGGCTCGCCTTGCGCCAGCCGCGCCATGGTTGCCGGCAGGTCCTGGAATTTGCTCTCACCATCGACCAGGACCTGCGGCGCCGGATTCGCCAGCAGCGACAGCGCCAGCTCCAGCCGCGCGCGCGGTGTCCAGCGGGCGCGACGCGCGGCGGCGACAGTGCCCACCTGCGATGCGCGCAGGGTCAGCCGCCGCGAGTGGAAATCCTCGCCCAGCGGCACCGAGACCGGGCTGTCGCCGTACCAGCTCAGTTCCAGCACCGTCGCCTCGAAGCCCGCCAGCTGCAAGGCCAGTGCCAGCCCTGCGGGCGTTCCGCTGGCGTGCAGCACCACGTCCACTTCGCCGCGCGCCTGCTCCGGCACGGCAAAATCCACGCCCAGTGCGCGCGCTACTGCCGCGCGCGCCGGGTTCACGTCTATCAATTGCACGCGGCAGCCAGGCATCTGGCCGGCGAGCCATGCCAGCAGGCACCCCACACTGCCTCCGCCGATGACCGCCACGCGGTCACCGGGAAGAACCGCGGCGTCCCACATGCCATTGATCGCCGTCTCCAGGTTCGCCGCCAGCACCGCGCGCTCGGGCGGCAGGCTTTCCGGCAGCGCGACCACTGCATCGGCGGGCACCACATAGCGATCCTGGTGGGGATAAAGACAGAACACATCACGGCCGCGTAGAGCGGCGGGACCTTCCAGCACCCGTCCCACGCTGCAGTAGCCATACTTCACCGGGGCGGGGAAGTCGCCCTGCTGGAACGGGGCCCGCATGCGTGCATGCTGCGACTCCGGAACGCCGCCACGGTACACCAGCATCTCGGTGCCGCGGCTCACGCCGCTGAACAGCGTCTGTACAATGACTTCGTCTGGCGCCGGCACGCGCAGCGATTCGCGCCGCAGCTCGCCCTGGCCAGGCGCAGTAATCCAGAATGCGAGTGCCTGATCCAATGATGGTCCGTCGATGAGCGAAGTTGACCGGCGCCGCCTCGTGCGCGCCGGGCTTCGTGGCATCTTACCGGCCGCCGCACCGGCCGTCGTGTCTGCATTCCTGTTGTCGGCACACGCGGGCACCGGCCCGCTGTACCTGCCACGTACCTTGCTGCTGCTGGTCGGCGGTGCCCTGGGGCTGCTGCTGCTGTGGTTGCGCGATGCAGGCAGCCATCCCTTCGCCCGGCTCGGGCCTGCCAACCAGGTGACCATACTGCGGGGCGGGCTCGTGCTGCTGCTGCCCGCGCTGCTGGCCGAACCCGCCAGCCCGCAGCTGGCACTGGCGGCCACAGTACTGACGGCCGTGGCTGCGACCCTGGACAGCCTGGATGGCGCACTCGCCCGCCGCACCGGCATGAGCAGCCGCTTCGGTTCGCGGCTGGACATGGAGACGGACGCGCTGCTGATCCTGTTGCTGTGCTTGCTGGCCTGGCATTTCCAGCGTGCCGGCGCATGGATTCTGGTGGCCGGGCTGCTGCGTTATGCCTTCGTCGCCGCGTCCCTGGCCCTGCCCTGGCTGCAACGTCCTTTGTACGAGAGCAGGCGGCGCAAGAGCGTCGCTGCGGTACAGATGGCACTGCTCATCGCTGTGCTGTTTCCACCCCTGCCGGCCCTGGCCGCCTTGTTGTTCGCCGTTGTGCCGGTGGTGGCGCTGCTCGTGTCCTTCGGTATCGATGTGTGGTGGTTGTGGCAGCGCCGTGCCGAGCCACTTGCTGCGGACACTGGCGATGGCCGCGCGGCGCTGGCGTTGCTGGTTGCGCTCGTGATGCTCAACGGCGCGCTCACCTTCCACAATGTCTGGCCTACACCCTATGTGCACTGGCCGGGCGAGTTGTCGGTGGAGATCGCGGCACTGCTGTTGATACTGGCGCTGTGGAGCATGCGGCGCGGCCAGTTGCCGGCGAAACTGCCCGCCGTGCTGGCAGTGCTGGTGTTGCTGGGCATGCTGGGCCGTTATGGGGAGGTTACCGCGCCGGCACTGTACGGCCGCGAGGTGAATCTCTACTGGGACCTGCGCAACGTGGGTTCGGTGGTGATGATGCTGGGCAAGGTAGCTGCGCCGTGGCAGCTGGCGGCTGGCGGGATCGCCTTGCTGGTCGCGTTCACCGCAGCTTTTGCCGCGCTGCGCTGGTCGTGGCGGCAGGTGAGCCGGTCGTTGCAGGCCGGCGGGGCGCAACGCGCAGCCATCGCAGTCGCTGCAGCAACGCTGCTCGTCTGCTTCGCGGTACAGCGCAGCGTCGGCCAGCCGCCCTGGCCGCAGTTTTCCATACCGGTCAGCAGCACCTATGCCGCGCAGCTGCATCACCTCAGCGACGCGCTGGGCACCAGCACTGCTGCGCGCCAACTGCCACCATCCCCCTTGCAGGCTGAGGGACTTGCCGGCCTGCACGGCGCCGATGTGATTGTGCTGTTCCTGGAATCCTACGGGCGGATCACCTACGACCGCCCGGAACTGGCTACGGCCGTGGCCGGGGCCCGACAACGTTTCGCGGACGCCGCGCGGGAAACACAGCGCGGCATCCTGTCGGCTTACGTCAGCTCGCCGACTTTCGGCGGCTCGTCGTGGCTTGCGCACCTGAGCCTGCTGTCCGGCATCGAGACCCGCGGTCCGCAGGATTACGATCTGCTGATGTCCGCGCAGCGCGCCTCGCTGCCAGCGCTCTTTTCGCAGGCCGGGTACCGCGCCATCGCCTGGATGCCGGGCCTGAAGAGCAACTGGCCCGAAGGCGCCTTCTACCATTTCGACCAGATCTACGGCACGGACGCGCTGAATTACCAGGGTCCGCCATTCGGCTGGTGGAAGATTCCGGACCAGTTCAGCTTGTCGCAGCTGGATGCACTGGAACTGGAACGCCGTGATCGCAAGCCGGCGTTCGTATTCTTTCCCACCATCAATACCCATATGCCGTTCCGGCCGACGCCGCCCTATCAGCCGGACTGGTCACGGATGACGGGCCCGGCGCCTTACGACCCGGCGCCGCTGCAGGCGGCCTTGCGCGAGACGCCGGAATGGTTGCGGCTGACGCCGGCCTATGGGGACGCGGTGAGCTACACGCTCGATGTGCTGGCGGGATATCTGCGCAAGAACCCGGCGCGCGATTTCGTGCTGATCGTGCTGGGTGACCACCAGCCGCCGGCCGCCGTGAGTGGCGCGGGAACCTCCTGGGATGTGCCGGTGCATATCGTGGCGCGGGATGCGGCCATCCTGGATGCCATGCGGGCGCGCGGCTTCGTCGACGGCATCGCGCCGCCACCACATGCGGTAGGACGGATGCAGGAGCTGTCGCCATGGCTGCTGCGCAGCTTCGCGGGGCGGCCGGCATTGTAGAAAAGGACCGCGCAGCGCACACTGGGAGAGCGTATCCGCACGCGGCCAACCGGCCTCGCCCATGCGCCCAACCGGAGATTGCATGAGCCATAAACCCTGGGAACCGCTGCGCGACGCCAACAGCCCGCCTCGACCGGGCGAATTCGTCGCCACGTTTGCCGACCGCATGGCACTGCGCGAACGGGAACGAGTGGAATGGCGGCGGCTCGCGCTGGCGGAACAGACTGCTGGCAACAGCACACCGACCATGCGCATCCGGGCGTGGGAACGGGTTCATGACCTGCGTTTGCCGAGCGCGGCGAATCACCCCATTCTCGATGTGATCGCTGCCCAGACCGGTCTCACGCTGGCTGAAATCAGCGAAGAACAGAGCGCGCGGCTGGCCGCCAAGTCGGCCTGATTCACCGCCATCGGCGCCTTCTAGGCCGCCGATGGCGCCGGGTGGTGGCGCACCCGCCTGACCAGCACGAAGAACAGGGGCACGAACAGCACGGCCAGCACTGTGCCCGTGATCATGCCGCCGATCACCGCCGTGCCGATCGCGATGCGGCTCTGCGCACCGGCACCGGTCGAGATGGCCAGCGGCAGCACACCGAAGATGAATGCCAGCGAGGTCATGATGATGGGCCGCAGGCGCAGCCGCGCGGCCTCCAGCGCGGCATCACGGGCGCTCCTGCCGAGCTTCTCGGCCTGCTCGGCGAACTCGACGATGAGAATGGCGTTCTTGGCCGCGAGGCCCATGGTGGTCAGCAGGCCGACCTGGAAATACACATCGTTGGTCAGCCCGCGCAGCCATACGGCGAGCACCGCTCCGAGCAGGCCCAAGGGCACCACCATCATGACCGAGACCGGTATCGACCAGCTTTCGTACAGCGCCGCCAGGCACAGGAAGACCACCACCGCGGAGACCGCGTACAGCAGCGGTGCCTGGCCACTGGACTGGCGTTCCTGATAGGACAGCCCGCTCCACTCGATGGCCGTGCCCGGAATGTCGCGCGCCAGTGCCTCCATGCGGTCCATGGCTTCACCGGTGCTGCGTCCCGGCGCCGCCGCGCCCTGGATCTCGTAGGTGCTCAGGCCGTTGAAGCGGCCGAGCGTTGACGGCGAGCGGCTCCAGGTGGTGGTCGCGAACGAGGAGAAAGGCGTCATCGCCCCGGTACCGGTGCGCACATACCAGCTGGCCAGATCCTCCGGACGGCTGCGGAAATGCGCATCGCCCTGCAGGTAGACGCGCTTGACGCGGCCACCGTCGATGAAATCATTCACGTAGCTGCCGCCCCACGCGGTCGACAACGTGGAATCCACATCGGTCTGCGACAGCCCCAGTGCGCCCACCTTCTCCTGGTCGACATCCACGTGCAGGGTCGGGGAATCCTCCAGTGTATTGGTGCGTACAGAGGCCAGTGCCGCGTCACCCCGGGCCTTGCCCAGCAGCTGTTCACGGGCAGCACGGAATTCGGCGCGTGTGAGCCCGCCGGTGTTCTGCAGCTGCATGTTGAAGCCACTGGACTGCCCCATGCCGCGCACCGGCGGCGGATTCAGCGCGAAGAATTCTACATCGCGCATCTGCCGGCCCAGGGTGGCGGTAGCCCGCTGCGTGATGGCTGCGGCCGTGTGCTCCCTGCCCTTGCGCTCATCCCACGGCGCCAGAGCGATGAAGCCACGCCCGGCGTTCTGTCCCGCGCCCGCCTGGCTCTGCCCTGCGATCGTGAACACGATGGGTACATCCGCAGTCTCCTCGGTGAGGAAATATTTCTCGATCTGGCGCACCGCCTGCATGGTGCGCGGCAGCGTGGCGCCGGGCGGCAGGGTGTACTGCAGCTGCGCGCGCCCCTGATCCTCCACCGGCAGGAAGCTGGTGGGCAGCTTCACGAAGGCCAGCGTCAGGCCACCGATGAACAGCAGGTAAACCAGCATGGTGGGCCACGGGCGGTCGAGCAGCCGGCGCACGGTATCGCGGTAGTAATCCGACAGCCGCTCGAAGCCGGCCGAGAAGCGGTCCCCCAGCCTGTGCATGGCATTGGTGAAGCGCGTGCGACGGGCCAGCAGCGCGTCACTGGGCGGACGCAGCAGCACAGCGGCCAATGCCGGTGACAGCACCAGTGCCACTACCACCGACAGCATCATGGCCGACACCATGGTGATGGAGAACTGGCGATAGATCTCTCCCACCGACCCGCCGAAGAAGGCCATGGGCAGGAACACCGCAGACAGTACCAGCGCGATGGCGATGAGCGCGGTCTGGATCTCGTCCATCGAGCGGATGGTGGCCTCGCGCGCCGTGATGCCCGGATTCTCGCGCATCACGCGTTCGACGTTCTCCACCACCACGATGGCATCGTCGACCAGCAGGCCGATGGCCAGCACCATGCCGAACAGTGTCAGCGTGTTGATGGTGAAGCCGCACGCCGCCAGCACGCCGAAAGTTCCCAGCAGCACCACTGGTACCGCGATCAGCGGGATGAGCGTCGCGCGCCAGGACTGCAGGAACACGAACATCACGATCACCACCAGCGCGATGGCTTCAATCAATGTCTGCACCACCTCGTCGATGGACAGGCGCACGAAGGCGGTGCTGTCCTGCGGGAAGGTGTAGCGGTAGCCCGGTGGGAAGGATGCGGAGCGCCGCTCGACCTCGGCGCGGACCAGCTCGGAGGTGCGCAGCGCGTCGGCGCCTGGCGCCAGCTGCACGGCCATGCCGGAGGCCGGATGCCCGTTCAGGCTAGCCACCGCGCCATAGGCCTCGCTGCCGAGCTCGACGCGCGCGACATCGGACAGGCGCACGATGGAACCATCACGCTCGGTCTTGACGATGACGTTGCGGAACTGATCGGCGTTGGTGAGGCGCGAGCGTGCTGTCACGGTGGCGCTGAGCATCTGCGTGTCGTCTGATGGCAGCGCGCCCAGCTGCCCGGCGGCCACCTGCGTGTTCTGCGCCTGCAGCGCCGTGACCACGTCGCGCGGCATCAGCTGGAAGCTCGACAGCTTGCCCGGATCCAGCCAGATACGCATCGCATGCTGCGAGCCGAACACCTGCATGTCGCCCACGCCGGGCACCCGCCCGATGACATCCTGCAGCGTCGACACCATGTAGTCGGCGATTTCGCCGCTGCTGGCCTGGTTCGATTCGTCGTACACCGACAGCACCATCAGGAAGTCGGCGTTCGATTTTGTCACCACCAGGCCCTGCTGCTGCACGCTCTGCGGCAGCCGCGGCAGTGCCTGCTGGACCTTGTTCTGTACCTGCACCTGGGCGATGTCCGGATCAACGCCGCGATCGAAGGTGACCGTCACCTGCGCCGCGCCGGCCGCGCTGGAACTGGACGAGAAGTAGATCATTCCGTCGATGCCGGTGAGCTGCTGCTCGATGATCTGCGTGATGCTGGATTCGACGGTCTCGGCCGAGGCGCCGGGGTACGTGGCGCGGATGTTCACCGACGGCGGCGCGATATCCGGATATTGCTCCACCGGCAGTATCAGGATGCCGCCCAGACCGCCCAGCATGATCAGGATGGAGATCACCCAGGCCAGTACCGGGCGATCAATGAACAGGCGGGAGATCATTCTCCGCCGACCGCCGCTGCGGCGCCGCTGCCTGCGGCAGCCAGGGCGACCGGCCGCACCAGCTGACCGGCACGGATCCGGCCCAGGCCCTCGACGATGAGCTGGTCGCCGGCCTGCAGACCCGAAGTGACCACCCAGTTCTGCCCGACCGTGCGCTCCGCGACCACCTCGCGCTGCTGCGCCTTGGAGTCCGCGCCAATGACCAGCGCTGTGGCGTTGCCCTGCGCATCACGCGAGATGGCCAGCTGTGGCGCGAGGATGGCGGCACTGGCCTGCACTGGCGCGAACTGCGCGCGCACGAACATGCCTGGCAGCAACAGGCCCTGTGGGTTCGGGAAGCGGGCGCGCACGGTGACCGTACCCGTGCTGGTGTCGACGACGGACTCGGCGAATTGCAGCACCCCGGATTGCGGATAGCGGCTGCCATCCTCCAGCAGCAGGTTGACCTCGGTCGAGGCACGCGCCACCCCGCCTGCGGCGATGGCCCGCCGCAGTGCCAGCAGCGCGCCGCTGGACTGCTGGATATCGACGAAGATGGGATCCAGCCGCTGGATGGTAGCCAGCGGCGCCGCCTGCCCGGCTGTGACCAGTGCGCCACTGGTGACCACCGAACGGCCGATGCGCCCGGAGATCGGGGCGCTGACCTGGGTGAACTGCAGATTCAGCTCGGCGGTGGTGACGCCGGCGCGGGCTCGCTCCACGGCCGCGCTGGCAGCTTCCGCCGTGGCCTGGGTATCC
The DNA here is from genome assembly GCA_040508085.1 of Steroidobacteraceae bacterium. Classification (GTDB taxonomy): domain Bacteria; phylum Pseudomonadota; class Gammaproteobacteria; order Steroidobacterales; family Steroidobacteraceae; genus ZC4RG30. The sequence continues at coordinate 6,971 of JBEVNO010000002.1, read as the reverse complement.
AGCAGGTCCTGCTTGCTCACGACGCCGGTCTTGCCGAGTTCGCCAGAACGTTCGGCACGCATGCGTGCGGCATTGCTGGTGGCAACTGCACTGGCCAGGTCGGCGCGCGCCTGCTCCAGCGCCGCCTGGTAGGCGCGCGGATCAATCCGGTACAGCACCTCGCCAGCCTTGACGGTGGCGCCTTCCGTGAACAGCCGCGCCTGGATGATGCCCGACACCTGGGGGCGCACTTCGGAGGTCTCGAATGCCGTCGTGCGGCCCGGCAGCTCAAGTTGCAGCGGCACCGTCGTCGACTGCAGCACGACATAGCCTGCCTCGGGCGCCTTGGCGGACTCGGCGGCGGCTGGCGCACGCTTGCCGTCGCCGCCGGAAGAACAAGCTGCGAGCAGCAGCAACACTGCCACGCCCACGGCAGATCGACTCGAACATTCCGCAATCCGCATAACCACAACCGCCTGATACCGAACCAGCCATCAAAGGCGGCAACGATACGCCCTGACCTATTCTTTGCGCACGCAACCATTTCGCGGCCAACGTAATAATGATTACGCTCTGGCCGCGGCGGTTCCCGACCTGACAACTTCTTCATGAACGCCACGGCAAGCGCGGCGGGCCGGTTCTTCAGCGCGGTGGCGCACGCCAGGCCGCGAAACTGTCCGCATCCGCCTGCGGCCAGTACAGCTGGAACACCGAATGCGGCCACGGCACCAGCCCGTCCATGGCTGCCAGCAGCCGGCCGGGGCGCAGGAAGGTCTGCGAGCGCGCCAGCAGGTGCACCTGGCGGTCCTCGCCGCGCCGCACGATATGCGTGGCACGGATCTCGTTCGGATGGTGCAATCCGGCAGCCTGGGTAAGCTCGCGCAGCGCATGCATGGTGTTGTGGTGGAAGTGCAGCACGCGCGCGGCCTTGTCTTCCACCACCAGCGCGCGCTGGCGCAGCGGATCGTGCGTGGTGACACCGGTGGGGCAGTGGCCGGTGTGGCAGGTCTGCGCCTGCACGCACCCCAGCGCAAACATGAACGCGCGGCCGGCGTTGCACCAGTCAGCACCCAGCGCCATCATCCGCGCGATATCGAAGGCGCTGACCACCTTCCCGGCCGCACCGACGCGTACGCGCTCGCGCAGATTCAGCCCTACCAGCGTGTTGTGCACCAGCAGCAGGCCCTCCTGCAGGGGTGCGCCTACGTGATCGATGAACTCCACCGGTGCGGCGCCGGTGCCACCCTCGGAACCGTCAACGACGATGAAGTCCGGCACGATGTCCGTCTTCAGCATCGCCTTGCACAGGGCGAACCATTCCCATGGATGGCCTATGCACAGCTTGAATCCCACCGGCTTGCCGCCGGAGAGCTGCCGCAGCTGCTCGATGAAATGCATCATCTCCACCGGCGTGCGGAAGGCGCTGTGTGACGACGGGGACACGCAGTCCACGCCGGGCGGCACCTCGCGTGCCGCGGCGATCTCCGCCGTCACCTTGGCGGCCGGCAGGATGCCGCCATGGCCGGGCTTGGCTCCCTGCGAGAGCTTCAGCTCGATCATCTTGACCTGCGGGTCGGCGGCCTGAGCGGCGAAGCGCTGCGGGTCGAAGCTGCCATCCAGGTGGCGGCAGCCGAAGTAGCCCGAGGCCACCTGCCACACCAGATCGCCGCCATGGGCGCGGTGATGAGCGCTGATCGAGCCTTCGCCGGTGTCATGCGCGAAGCCGCCCTGCTTCGCGCCCAGGTTCAGCGCGCGGATGGCGTGTCCACCCAGAGCGCCGAAGCTCATGCCGGAGACATTCAGGAGGCTGGATGAATAAGGCTGCGCCCGGCCTGCACCAATGACCACGCGGAAGTCCGGCGAGGCGATGGTGGTGGGCGCCATCGAGTGGTTCATCCATTCATAGCCATCCGCGCCCACATCCAGCTGCGAACCGAAGGGCTGCTTGTCTTCCTCGTTCTTGGCGCGCTGGTACACCAGTGAGCGCTGCATGCGCGAGAACGGCGCGGCCTCGGTGCTGCTCTCGATGAAATACTGGCGGATCTCCGGGCGCACATATTCGAGCAGGAAGCGCAGGTGCCCGATGAGCGGATAGTTGCGCAGGATGGCGTGCCGCCGCTGCAGCACGTCGTACACGCCAATCAGGAACAGCAACCCGGCGCCCACCGGCCACCACGCCGCGGTCTCCGTGCTGCGCCACCACCAGAAACCGCTGAGCAGAGCCACAGCGGACAGGGCCCAGCTCATATAGCGGAAGGGCAGGAAACGATCGGTGGAAACCAGCGCCAGGGTCATGTGCAATCCTATGCTACCAACCCACCGCGCTGCGCACGCACCACCAGCGCAACACAGGCACTCAGAATTGCCGGGCACACGGCAAGCACGGCAAATGCCGCATGCGGCGGCAGTTGGCTGGCCATCAGCAGGCCGCCCAGTTGCGGACCCAGCAGCCCACCGATCCTGCCCACTGCAGTCGTGGCACCGGCACCGCGAGCCCGCAAGGCACTGGGGTAGAACAACCCCACGATGCTGATCACTCCGTAATGGCCACCGACCAGCGTTGCAGCGAGCCACAGGCTGGCGGCCACGAACACCCCAGGAGTGAGGGCAACCAAACCCGCTGCGAGCATCACCGGCACAGCCAGTGCTGGCATCACCGCCACCGCCACGGGACCGAAGCGGTCGGTCCACCGCATCAGCACCAGGCCGCCTACAATTCCGCCTAGCCAGTTCGCCGATGCCATGTAGGCCGCCCCTTGGCGGCTGAAGCCGATCTCCTCAAACAACGAGGGTCCCCAGGTTGCCAGCAGGAACACAGCCATGGAGCTGGCCAGCGAGCCGAGCCACAGCAGGGGCGTTATGAGCTGCAGCCGACCGACGAAAATACCCCGCAGGGGTAACGGCCGCGCCGGAGCGGACTCGTCCGAGAGCAAATACGTGGCCCCGCGCGAGGCAGCCTCCGCTGCCGGGGCAAATCGGCGCAGTGCCTTTGCGATTTCCGCTGGAGAACGGCGCGCCTGGATCAGGTATCGTAGCGATTCAGGCAGCAGCGAGTAGCACAGCAGGAACGCCGTCAGCGACAGTAGGCTGCCGAATGCGAACGCCGTGCGCCATTCGAAAAGCGCTGCCAAATGCACCGATATCGGCCCAGCCAGGGTCGAGCCAAGCCCGAAGCCCACCGACACCAGCGTTACCATTGTGGCGCGCCGCCTCCGTGGCGCGTATTCGACATTCAGCATGCACAGCAGCGGCAGCGTCCCGCCCAGCGCCACTCCCTGCATAAAACGCAACGCAAAAAACGCGGTGTAAGACGGCACGATTCCCAACGCCAGCGTCAGCAGGCCGAAGGCCAGCGTGGACCACAGCAGCGCCGGCCGCCGCCCGAACCGGTCGCCGGCCCAGCCAGTCAACAGCGCGCCGAGCAGGTTCCCCGCCAGGCCTACCGTGAGGAGGTGGCCCAAGGCACGTTCATCGAGCTGAAAGACTGCGGCGACATGGGGGGCCGCGTAAGCCATCAGCATCAGGTCGTAGCCATCGATGAAAGTGACCAGCATCGACAGGCCGAGCAGCGTGACGGTGAAGCGGTCGATTGGTTGGCGCTCAATCAGCGCCGCCACATCCAAAGTCTTCGGTTTGCTCAACGAGGCTCCAGCACGCGTCGGAAACCGCGGAGTTTATAGAAAGGTTTAGAGTGCAACTATCGGTGAGCGCACAGGATGTGAGCCGCATTTCCACTGACCTGACGCTACAATGCCCAGGAGCATGAGCAAGAAAAAGAAGGCCGCGGCGCGTGCGCCCGGCCGGCCCCGGTCCACTGCATCGCGCCAGGCGATCCTGAAAGCCGCGTACGAGATCCTGCGGGAGAGCGGTTTCGCGGGCTTCACCGTGGAGGGCGTGGCGGCACGCGCCGGTGCCGGCAAGGCCACGATCTACCGCTGGTGGACCAGCAAGGGCACGCTTGCCATCGAGGCCTTCCTGGTCGCCATCACCCCCCGCATGATCCTGGCGGAAGAATCCGCCTCTGCCATTGCGGACCTGCGCGCCCAGGTCCAGCACGCTGCCGGCATCTATCGCGGGCGCGCTGGCCAGCTGCTGCGCGAGCTCATCGCACTGGGCCAGGAGGATGGCGAAACCAGCAAACGCCTGCGCACCGACTTTGCCGAGCCGCGCCGCCAGACGGCGATCCGGCTGCTGCAGCGGGCCATTGCCAGCGGCGAGCTGCCGGCCAGTACCGATGTGGAAGTGCTGTCGGACGCGCTATGGGGACCGATCTTTCACCGGCTGCTGGTGAGCCACATGTCGATCGATCGCGCCTTCGTCGAAAAGCTGCTCGACCTGGTGCTGGCTGGCGCTACGCGCCAGGGCAATCAGGGCGCGGCGTATTCCTCGGCGAAGGAAGGATCGCAGTCGTAGGCGTGCACGTGGTCCCCGGCGGTGCGCCGCCAGCCGATGTAGCGCACGCCGCGGTTCTCCAGCACCTGCGGGTCTTCATACTCCTGGCTCGCAATGAGCAGCTTGCCGCCCTCCGCCAGCCGGTAGCGCTCGGTGACCGTGATCGCCTCGCTGTGATCCAGCCCGTTGTTGGTGATGGTGGCCCCCTTCAGGTGCGTGGTGACCACCACCAGCTGATCGCCCTCCCAGTGCGCGCGCGAAAAGCCGGTCTTGGTGTGTGGCGCATCGGCGGGCAGCGCGGGCCTGCCATCCAGGAAGAACACACGCGCCATGTCGAAATATTCCAGCCGCATCACCATCAGGTCGCGGCCCTGGAAGATCTCGACGGGAAACGGACCCTGCAGCGCATAGACGATGGAGGGAATGCGGCAGGCATTGGCCACGCTCATGTCCTGGCGCGGGTTCCAGTCTCTGGCCTTCGCCAGCGCTTCGGGCTTGAGCTTCAGCCCGCCGAACTCCATCAGTCCGAACTCCGCGGGCCCGGTATCACGCATGACCGCAGTTCCAGGAGCCACATGCTTCGCCAGTTCCGGGTCAGGATCCAGCTGCTTCTGCAGCGGCATCCAGAAGCCCGACAGGTCCGGCGTTGCTGCCTGCAGGGGCATTGCTGCAACGAGTGCCAGCGCGGCAAGCAAAGCCTTCATCTCTGTTCTCCCGCGGCTTCCGCAAGCGGCACGCCGATGGGCGTGCCATCGGCGCGGCGCACTGCCCGCACCCGCAGATAGTGCGACCCGTCGCGCGCCGGCCAGCCTTCGATGATGATGCTGTCGCCCACCTTGAGACTGTCGCGCTTCCAGCCACGCCGTTCCAGGATGGACGGCGAATTGGTTTCCGCCTTCCAGGTCTCCTCGCCTTCCTTGCCAGTGACCGTGATGCGGATCAGGCCGTGCGGATTGCGGAACTGGAACTCCTGCACGATGCCACTGACCATAACGTTGCTGTCGGCATCGAAGAATACGGCGAATGAATGATGCGCGATGGCGGGCATTACGCCTGCACACGCCAGGCCAAGTGATAGCGCGCCCCATGCGCTCATGCGAAACGGTTTCATGCTTTCCCCCTGCGACGTGCCTATACTGCGGCCATAAACAGAGTAGGAAGTGCGGCGGGTACCGCCGCCGCCACTGCCACTCCGGGGGGGAATTGCACATCGTGGACCTGCATCAGTTCAGCGAATGGCTGTCAGCCACGCCATTCAGCGTCGCCATCCAGGGCCGGAGCTGGGCGATCCCCACCATCCAGACTGTACACATACTCGGCCTCGGGCTGGTACTGACGGCCGCGCTGATCCTGGCGCTGCGCTTCATGGGTCTCGGGCTGACCTCCGAACCGTTGGCCCAGCTGGCACGGCGCTACACCCGGCTGATATGGCTGCTGCTGCTGGTGCTGCTGGCAACGGGAGTGCTGCTGATCGTCGCCGAACCCGGGCGGACCATCACCAACCCTGTCTTCTATCTGAAGATGAGCCTGCTGGCGTTAGTGATCGTGGTGACGCTGTGGCTGGCGGGCGCGGCCCGCCGCTACGGCGACAGTCCGCCCGGACTGCACAAGCTGCTGGCCTGCCTCACGCTGGTTCTGTGGGTGGGCATCATCTTCTGCGGCCGCTTCATCGCCTACTTCGAATCAACCTGACAGGGCGCGCATCGTGATCCAGAGCTTCCTTGAATGGGTGCAGACGACGCCGCTGGCGGTGCTCGTGGGCGAATCCTGGTTTCCGTGGGTGGAATCCGCGCACGTGGTGTTCCTGGCCGTGGTGGTCGGCAGCATCCTGATGGTGGATGCCCGGCTGATGGGCTTCGGCGCCCGCCACCTGCTGCTTACAGAGCTGTCGCGGCGGCTGCTGCCATGGACCTGGGGCGCATTCGTGGGCGCGGCCATCACGGGCGGGTTGATGTTCATCGCCAACGCGGTGACCTACTCCGGCAACGTGCCCTTCCTCATCAAGATGTCGCTGCTCGTGGGCGCTGGCCTGAACATGCTGTTCTTCCACCTGATCACCTATCGCAGCGTGGCGCAGTGGAACAGCACACGCCCGGTGCTGGCGGCGCGCATCGCCGGCTTCGTTTCCAGCCTCATCTGGGTGAGCGTGGTGACCTTCGGCCGCTGGATCGGCTTCGTCTGAGTTCAGGGCGCGGGCGCGCCCACCAGCACCGGGATCGAATAGGCCGCCTCGGCGCCCTCGCCGCCGGCGCGCAGCCGCACCGGCAATTCCATCAGGCCTGCCCTGCGCGGTGTCACCGTGATCTCCTGAGTGGCGCGGGTGGCCGCGGTCAGCGCTACCGCCGCGATGGCGGGGTCGGCCGTGAAATCCGCCGCCGGCCCCACTGCCACCTGCAAGTCTGGCTCGGACTGCGGCGCCACCATCTCCAGCTTCAGCACAAACGGGGCCCCCACCGCTGGCCGCGTACCGATGAGGAAGCGCAGCTGCGCGGGCGCCACGCCAGACAGCAAGACGGCGGCGACCGATTCCTCGCGGCCGGCGGCGCTGGGCGCGGCGGTGCCGGGCGCCGCGGCGTCCTGCCCTGGCTTGCCGGCATCAC